>NZ_JAFCTW010000011.1:0-133965 GCF_049896225.1 Caulobacter sp. DWR3-1-2
TCCGAGCCCACTGATCGTCCCGAAGAACTTCGCCTTCCAACACCGCCTCCAAAAAGCAGCGTTGAATCAGAACCGCCTCTCGATGGGAATCCTAAATCGTCACTACGGCCTAGAGCATTAGCCGCAAAAGGCGATTATCCTGACCTCCGGTTATAGCGAGGCTCTATCCGACAGTAAGGAAAAGGGCTTTCCCCTGTTGCAGAAGCCGTATTCGGTCGAGGCGCTCTCACACATCGTCAGAAAGAGCGACAGGCGCCGGTAAGACGCTACGCGCCGCAGGACCCAGGCGCGAGAGATCACGACGTGCAAGCTCCCCCTCCCGCGACCTATCCCCTAATTCACGCTCGACCTGCCCAGCGAGCCCGGAGTAGAAAACATGCAAGGTCGGGGGACCTAACTGAAACTTGTTGCGTCGGCCACGACGCGTCCAGTGTGAGGCCCCCGATGGCTATTGAGCCCAACCGCGCCACATTGGGTTCGACCGACGAATTTGCGGCTGCTCTCGAAGATTTCTTTGATAACGGCTCGATCGGGCTTCATCTGGTTGGGAGCGATGGCCTGGTACTGCGGGCGAACCAGGCGGAACTGGATCTGCTCGGATATACTGCGGACGAGTATATCGGCCGGCCAATCGCCGCCTTGCGCGCCGATGCTGAAAGCAATGCCCTGAACAGCTATCACGGGGCGAGCACCGGCAAGCCGGCCGAGGTCTCGGGCGAGCTGTTCTTCAGGCTCGACGGGTCCAGCTTCCCGGTTGCCGGGGTAGAATTGATCGGCAAGCCGTTCACGTTTGAGCAGATGGCGGCCCGTGTTCGGGATGTCCTGGACACCCGAGCCAAGCCGTGAAGGCGTTCGCGAGCAGCGCGCACTCTCTCGCAAGGTGTGCCTTGTCAATGATGTCAGGCGACGCGTGTCGGACCCAACGGAGCTGGCCGATCATCGCCCTCAGTGGAACGACCCGGTCCCGCATCGCTTTCAACCTGGCCAGAGCCTATTTTGCTGGACCTGCGCCGGGGAAGATTTCCAGATGAGCGAACGGGAGCTCGCCGTGCTGGAGCCAGACCGGGCCTTCCTCGACGGCGAGGATGATATGCGCCGGCGCCTGCGTGTTTTCGACTGGACGTCCACATCGCTTGGCGCACCAGCGGAGTGGCCACCCGTCTTGAAGGCTCTTGTCGAGCTCATGCTAAACTCGAAACAGCCCATGTTCGTCGGCTGGGGCAAGGACCGGATCTGGCTTTACAACGATGCGTTTAACGCCCTCGTCGGACCCGAAGCAGACCCCCCAGGTCTGGCGGACGAACAGCGTTGGCCCTATGCAGGGTCGCCGTTGCAGCCCGTATTCGAGCGCGTGTTCACCGGCGCTCCAGCGCTTATCACGGCCTCGACCCTCGGCCTGGACGTGCGAGGCCGGGTCGATGCGCACTTCGACATCACGCCTGTTCGCGGCGAACGTGGCGGCGTCACCGGGCTCTTGGGCGTCTGGGCAGAGACCCCTGCTCAAATCCACGAGGACCCAAAGCCATTGGCAAGCATTGAGGAAGAACGCGAGCAGCTTTTTGAGATGAGCCGCGATCTCCTAGCGGCGGCGACATACGACGGCTTTTTGCGACGTATCAACCCGGCCTGGTCGCACCACCTCGGGAGGTCTGAAGAAGACCTCCTTGCGAGGCCGTTTTCTGAAATCATCCATCCTGATGACCTCCCCTTCGCGGCCCAGGTCGTTGGGGCCTTGCAAAAGGGGGAGCCCGTCCATCAATTTCGCATCAGGCTGCTGAGGTCGGACGGCCAAGCCATGGCGTTCTCATGGTCCGCCGTGCCCGATCCGCAGTCCGGCAGCCAAACCTTCTATACCGTTGGCCGCGACGTCACGGACGACGCGCCCGAACTGCGACGAAGCGAAGCCCGCCTCCGCTTCCTCGACACCCTCAACAGGGCCCTCTCAACCCTCGACAATGCCGACGCGATCCTGGCCATCACCACGCGGATGGTCGGCGAATATATGGGCGGTTCGAACTGCGCCTATGCTGACATGGACGCCGATCAGGACGGCTTTACGGTCCGAGGCGATTGGGCGGCGCCAGGTTCGCAGACCATTGTTGGCCACTACAGGCTTGCTGACTTCGGGAAGCTGGCGGTGGCCAACCTTGGCGCTGGCCGGCCGCTGATCGTCATGGATAATCTGGCCGAGCTTGCCCCCGAAGAGGCCGCGACCTTCCAGGCGATTGGGATCGCCGCCACGATCTGCATGCCCCTCGTCAAGGACGGTCGGCTGACAGCCTTGATGGCGATCCATGACGCGGCCCCGCGCTCATGGACCGAGGACGACCTGGCGCTGATCGGCGAAGTCACCCAGCGCTCGTGGGCTCATATTCAAAGGGTCGGCGCCGAAGCCGCCCTCAGGACGAGCCATGGGCGGTTCGAGGCCGCGGTCGCGGCGGTCGAAGGCCTGATTTGGACCAACGATCCCGAGGGACGCATGGTAGGAGAGCAGCCGGGCTGGGCGGGGCTCACCGGACAGTCTCGAGACGAATACCAAGGCTATGGTTGGGCCGCAGCCGTGCACCCGGAGGATGCTCAGCCTACCGTCGATGCGTGGGAAGAGGCCGTCCGCGAGCGCAAGCCGTTCTTGTTTGAGCACAGACTGCGCCGCGCCGACGGCGCTTGGCGCACCTTCTCGATTCGCGCGGTCCCGACCTTCGGCTCGGACGGCTCCATTGTTGAATGGGTCGGTGTCCACACCGATATCACGGCCCAGCGAGCGGCTGAAACCGAACTCAGAGACTTGGCCATTACCTTGGAAAAGCGCGTCGCGGCCGCGCTCGCCGAACGCAGGCTCCTGGCTGATATTGTGGAGGGCACAGACGCCTTCGTGCAGGTTGTTGACTTGGAGTTCCTCTGGATGGCCGTCAACCGGGCCGCCGCTGATGAGTTCGAACGGATTTATGGGGTGCGACCCAAGGCTGGCCTTTCGATGCTCGATCTCCTGGCGCCCCAGCCCGACCACCAGGCCGAGGTCCGCTCGGTCTGGGCGCGGGCCCTAGGAGGGGAAGAGTTCACGGAAGTCGGGGAATTCGGCGACGCCACGCGTGGCCGCAGGTCCTATGAGATGAAGTACAACGTGTTGCGCGACGCCTCCGGTGAGCAGATCGGGGCGTACCAATTTGCCTACGATGTGACCGATCGCGTTCGCGAGCAAAAGCGCCTGAGGTTCGCCGAAACCCAGTTGCGTCAGGTCCAGAAGATGGAGGCCATGGGCCAGCTGACTGGCGGCGTGGCGCACGACTTCAACAACCTGCTCACCCCGATCCTTGGGGCGTTGGACATGCTCGAACGCAAGGGCGCCAGGGGCGAGCGCGAACAGCGCTTGGTTTCCATGGCGATCCAGTCGGCCGAGCGCGCCAAGACCCTGGTGCAGCGCTTGCTCGCCTTCGCACGGCGCCAGCCCCTGCAATCGACAACCCTTGATGTGAGCGAATTGGTGGCTGGCATGGCGGATTTGGTCGCCAGCACGATCGGCCCCCATATCAAGGTGGTGGTCGAGCTAGAGGACCGGCTGCCGCCAGCGTTGGCCGACGCCAACCAGCTGGAAATGGCTCTGTTGAATCTCGCTGTCAACGCGCGCGATGCGATGGAGGACAATGGGACGCTGCGGCTGACGGCCCGGAGCGCAACCATCAAGCGCGGCGACCGCGCCGACCTCGAGCCTGGCCGCTATGTCATCGTCTCCATAGCCGATACTGGCGTGGGAATGGATCAGGCCACTCTGGCACGAGCCATCGAGCCCTTCTTCTCGACGAAGGGCGTCGGCAAGGGCACCGGGCTTGGGCTCTCAATGGTGCATGGCCTCGCGGAACAATTGGGCGGGAGCCTGACCATACAAAGCGGCCTTGGCGTCGGCACCACCGTAGAGCTTTGGCTTCCGCAAAGTGAAGAGGCGGTTCGCCCGACGACAGGGGATCCTGAGACATCGTTTTTGACCGAAGGCCCTAAGGGCACAGTTCTCCTGGTGGATGACGAAGAGTCGGTGCGGGCAATAACAGCTGAGATGCTGACGGACATGGGCTGGGCCGTCCAAGAGGCTAGTTCGGCTGAAACCGCCTTGGCCATGATCGAGGCCGGCCTTCGGCCCAGCCTGATTGTCACCGACCATTTGATGCCCGGAATGACGGGCGTGGAAATGGCCGCCGCCGTGAAGGTCGCTCTTCCGGAAGTCCCGATCCTGCTTGTTTCTGGTTTTGCGGAGCACTCCGGCGTATCGCCGGAGCTGCCTCTTCTCAGTAAGCCCTTCCGAAACACAGACCTTGCGCGAAGCGTCGCTTGGCTTACCGCGAGGCCGGCCGCCACGGCGATGACAGCGGGCACGAACCAGCCGGAGACCTGATCGGCCATCCGCTGGATCGGAGCGCGGCTGCGTTGCGCGTCGGCGACCATCTGCACAATGCGTGAGAGCAAGGTGTCGGCGCCCACCTTCTCGGCCCGCATCACGAAGGAGCCGGTCTTGTTGATCGAGCCGGCGATGACCTTGCCCCCTGGCTGCTTGGTGACCGGCATGGACTCGCCCGTCACCAGGGACTCGTCGATCGACATGCGGCCTTCGACGATCTCGCCGTCCACCGGCGCCCTCTCGCCTGGTCGGACCCGCAGCCGGTCGGCTACGAGGACAAGGTCGAGCGTGACCTCCTCGTCGGTCCCGTCCTCGCGGAGGCGCCGCGCGGTCTTGGGAGCCAAGTTGAGCAGGGCCTTGATCGCCCAGCTGGTTCGTTCGCGGACCCGCAGTGCGAGGACCTGCCCCAGGAGCACCAGCACGGTGATCACGGCGGCCGCCTCGAAACAGACCGGAACGGCGCCCGCCGCGTCGCGGAAAGCGGGCGACGCGCGCCCATATGCGCAGTGGAGACTGGGCGAGACGCCTTCGCGGGGTATCTGCCGCAACGGCAGAGATGGGGATTTGATCCAAGCCAAGCCAAGCCAGGCCGTTCAATCGCCTAGACCCGCATCCAAGGCCCGCCACGCGCCGCAGCTTGTGTTCAGGACGATCGCCGTGGAGACAACTTGCGGCTCCCCATTCAGATGACGAAAACCGGCGCGAAGCCGCCCCCCGGCGTCCTGAAGTTGGTGGTCTGTCCCTGGTAGACGCGGGCGGCCATCAGAAGCGGTGAACCAGCATAGGTGTAGAGGCGCATGTCCAGCTTCAGCGACTGGATCTCGCCGTCGACCCTGGTCCGCCGTTCGCGGGGCGCGGCGAACGCCTGGGCGATGTAGCCGCCTTGCCGGATGTCCTGCCAAACGCCTCGGGTGATCTTGTCGCCGCGATAGACCGCCTTGCCCCCATGGCCCGCCGCCGGCTTGAAGAAGTAGCGCTTGCGCGCCGCCCAGAGCTGGTCCGCATTATCCGCGGTGACCATGACGGTGGCGGGCACGGCCGCCAGGCTCTGCCGCTGGCTGGATGTGATCGCCCATCGGCTCGCCGCGCCCGGGTCGGAGAGCAGGGTCAGGTTGCGCTTGTCGGCCAGGAGCGCGTGATTGCGAGGGTTGGGCGTGAGCACAACCGCGCCAGCCATATAGGCCTCTCGCAACGGCTCATGGCCGCTTTCGCTCAGGGCGAAGTCCACCAGGCGGTTGTAGACAAGATCGACCGCCTGGTCCTCGAACTCCAATCGGCCCTCGACGAAGCGCAGTTGCTCCGGATCGACCACCCAGGCCTTGAGGCCGTTGCGCTCGAAGAAGCGTTGCGCCAGCAGAAACTCGGGAAGCAGATATTGCTCCCGCAGCCGATCATCGACGATGGCGACTGTTCGCGGCTGTCCCACGCGACCTTGCGCCCGCCACTCCGCCAGGAACATCTTCCAGACGATCGCGTCGAATTCATCTGGAGGCGCCCCACGCATCGCGTCGTCCGCCTCGCGGCAGCAGGCCCTCTGCGCACGCGCCAGCATGGCGTTGAGGAAGGCGCCCCCGGCATTGGTATTGACCTCGATGAGCTTGGACCCCTCGGCGCCGAGATGGAAGTCGTAGCCCATGAAGACGCCGCAAGGGCCGAAGTCCTCCATGAGGCGCGGATCATCGAAGCCTTCTTCGCCGACCTGCTGGACGAGCTGTTCGGTCCCATCCCGTGACACGCTGGAGACACCGCCATGGGCCGCCTAGCCCCATCGGAGCCGACCACCACCGCGCCGGACCACGGCGGTGATGCTGGATCTTCAGCATTTTGGCCGAGGGCCTTCCGTTAAAACACTGGTTCGAGACCCCTTTGCCCGCGTCAACGACGTAGAATTGATCTGGGATGTCCGCGCGAGCCCGACCTCCCGGTCCTGACCGTCTACAGGCGACAGGCCGCCGTTGTGCAGAAGCCTTCAGCGAAGAGTTGGCCTCGGCGTTTGACGTGAAAGCCGGGAGATAAGTCGCCAGTAGAAACGCGGCGAGCAGTAGGGGTACAGCATGCCCGACCCGAACAAGCCTCAACGTCTTCTCACTGTGCAGCAGCGTGGAAAAAAGGCTCTGACGCACATTTGGTGACGCGATCAGGTGGCATGGCCAATCAGCCGGGCCTGTAGGACATCTAGCTTCCCCCGGCCGTACATCTGGCGCTGAGTAGGGCTGGGTTGATGGTCTTGGCGCCAATGGCGCCGCGGATCTGGCGCATCGACTTGCGCACCGCGTCGAGGAACGCGCGGCTGGCGTTCTCCATCAAGTGCCAGCAGTCGGCGACCTGGACCGCATGCGGAACCGCTTTGGCGGCCGCCAAAGCGTAGGCGCCGCCCCGATCGCGAGCGACGATGGCGATTTGCGGTTGCTGGCTCAGCCAAGCATGAGCCCTGGCGCGGCTCGCGGTCTGGAAGCAGGCTGATGGGCCGCCTCCGTTCCAGATCACCGATGATCGTCCCGTAGCGATGGTTGCGTCGCCAGACCCAGTCGTTGATGCCAACCACTGTGGGCGGCGTGGGCGCTGGAGAGCCGCGCCGGCGGACTACCCGCAGCAGCGTGTCGTTGCTGACCGGCAGCCTCATAAGAGCTCCTGGCGCACCATTTCGGCCGCCGCAGAGGGTGCAGGTTGAGCGCCGCCCAAGCCGCTTGCTCCCTCCGGAGAGCAAATGGCGCTGGACGTTCCGTTGCTGTGGCGTTGGCCCGAGGATCCGTTGCGTTTGCCGTGCGCGGGAGGCGTAGCCGGACGCGCGAAGGAGGAACTTCGCGGCGAAGGCGCGTCCTTATCCTGTACAGTGGAACTGTCGTTCTTATGGGACTTTTCCAGGCGCCGGGATCTAGGCGCCTGGGCGGCATATCTCTGCGCAAACCCCGCGGGCTCAAGATAATGGGCCCGGCGGGCTTGCGTCGCCTCGCGGAACGCAGCGTCAGCGGCCTCCATTTCGTCCAGGCGGGCCACCAGCGGGGCCAGGTTATTAGGGCCCCGTTCCCTGTCAAACTCCTCAGTGCTCGGGGGCCGGGGGTTTGACAGCGAACGGGGCCGCCGCGAAGATCGCGTTGCCTCCGACGAGCGTCAGCAGAGGTCGTGCGGCGTTCGCTGCGCGGCGGGCACGGCGAGATTCACGTCAGGGCGGCCGATCTGGTGTGAAGAAGGTGACTCACCAAGGGATCGCCGCGCCGTCCCAGGCGTAGAACCCACCGGTCGCCTCGGGGCTTAATCCGTCAAGGACACGCAGGATGTGGCCTGCCGCGACCTGCGGCGTGAAAAGCCGGGCCGGCGGGGTCTGCCCGATGAACGGCCGGCTGAGCGGCGTCGCCACCGTACCCGGATGGATCGCCACGCAAACACCAAGCGGATGGGTGCGTGCGTGCTCGATTGCAGCCGTGCGGATGATCATGTTGAGCGCGGCCTTCGAGGCCCGGTAGCCGTACCAGCCGCCCGCCGCATTGTCGGCGATGCTGCCCACCCGCGCCGACAAGGATGCAAATGCGCTGGCGCGGTCACGCGGCATCAAGGGCAGGAAATGCTGCGCGACGAGCGCCGGGCCGATTGCGTTGATCTGGAACTGCCGACCCAATGTGTCCGAGTTCAGGGTCCGAAGGGACTTCTCCGGGCCAAAGCCTGGACCGTGCAGCGCGCCGGTGGCCACGATGACGCGGGTTGGCATCCCCAGGGCCGCCACCCGCCGCGCTGCCGCCAAAAGGCTCGGCGCCTCCAGTATATCGGCTTCGATCCAGGTCTGATCCGCGTCATCGATCAGATCCGACGGGCGCTGCCGTGACAGGCCGACCACATGCCCGTACCGCGCATCGCGCCGAAGCGCCTCGAGGAGGGCTCGACCGATGCCGCCGCCTGCTCCGATCACCACCGCGATGTCGCCGTTCCCCTCGCTGGTCACTGCGGAACCTGCAGGACCCCGACGCACAGCCCGCCGACGGCGCCGATCGTGAGACCGGTCCTGAGCCGGGCGTACCAAGGCGGCAATCCCTTGGCGCTGACGTCCCAGGCCCAGTTCAGGGCCAAGGCGGCGGTTAGCACGGTCAACTGAAGGCGGGCTGCGTCAGGGAGGAAAACCAGGGCCGCGAGCCCCGCCAGGGTCGGCGTCATGGCCAGCCCCACGACGATGGGATCGGGCGCGGCGTCCCGCACCGCCAGCCCCCATCGCGCCCCGCCCAGGAATGAAAGGATCAGGGCGGCATAGACGGCTTCGATCGCCGCAGCGACGTCCACCCATTTCGGCGCCAGTACGCTCGCGACGGCCAGCGACCAGAAGGGAATGATCCCCAGAACGCCGTAGGCCAGGACGCCGCGCGGCGTATGTCCCGTTCGCCCTGTCATCGCTTCCTCGTCCGCCGCGCCAGGCCCCATCGCAAGATCGTCTGCAATCCCGGGCGCAATCTCAGAAAGAGGCCGTAGGCTCGTTCCAGGAGCCAAAGGACCGGCGGCGGCGAGGCCAGCACGGCGAGCGGGCGTAGGGCCGGCAGGACACCCCACATGGCCACGAAGGCCGCCGCCCCGGCGACCACCGGCCCGCCGCGAGGCTGGGCGTGCAACCGCGCCAACCGCGCCACGCGATCGTTCGGGCACGCACCCGGTAGGCTGAGATCGACGAACTCGATCGCCGAGCCGCGATCAAGCTGACTCATCAGCCCGATCTCCGCCCTGCAGATCGGGCAGTCGCCATCGTACCAGACGGTCAGCGAACGCGGGTCGGCCACGGCTACTGGGGGCCTGACAGCCATGCGAACGCTGAGTGATTGTGAATGGACTCGAAGTTTTCTGAGGAGACCTCATAGCGGGCCACGCGGGGATCGGCGGACAGCGACACAGCGATATCGCGCACGAGATCTTCCACGAACTTCGGGTTCTCGTAAGCGCGCTCGGTCACATACTTTTCGTCTGGTCGCTTCAGAAGCCCCCAGAGCTGGCAGGACGCGCTCGCCTCAGCGATATCGATGAGGTCCTGCAACGGCAACACGGCGCCCTGCGCCAGCGTCGCGGCAATGGTGATGTGCGAGCGCTGGTTATGGGCGCCGTAGAGCGAGATCTCTTTCGAGCACGGACAGAGGCTGGTGACCGGGGTCAGGATCTGCTGAGTGATCGACAGTTGGCCGTTGGCATGTTCGGCGCGGAGCGTCAGCTGGTGGTCGAGCAAGCTCTTGATCCCCGAAACGGGCGCGGTCTTGCGGACAAAGTAGGGCATCCGCATCTCGATGACGCCGCTCTCGGCGCCGAGGCGCGTCAGCATGGTCGCCATCAGGCTTGATAGGGTTTCCGCGGAAAGGGGCGCCTTGAAATCCTCCAGCACCTCCAGGAACCGCGACATGTGGGTTCCCTTGGCGTGGGCCGGCAGGGACACGTACATGTCGATGACCGCAACCGAAGGCTGGACGCCGTCGTGCGTGGCGATGAGCATCGGATAGGTAACCGATTTCACGCCCACCCGCTGTATGACGATGTTTCGAGAATCCTCGCTGGACTGCACATCTGGCATCAGCGCGGTGGTGATCATGTTCATGGCGGGCTCCGCGTATTTGTCCTGGACAAATACGCCTTGAAGCCCGATTGTCCAGAAAATAACTGATAGTTGTCCATGACAAATATAGATGCACCCGACAGCTCGCGCCTGATGAGCATCGCGGCGGTCGAGCGCGACTGCGGCTTGCCCAAAGACACGCTGCGCGTCTGGGAGCGACGCTACGGTTTCCCCAAACCGTTGAGGGACCACAATGACGAACGGCTGTACCCAGCCGATCAGGTGGCCACCCTCCGCCTGCTCCGCCGTTTGGTGGCTGCGGGCCATCGTCCCGGGAGAGTGGTCGGCCGCCCGGACGAGGACCTTTTCGCCCTGCTACGGCAGATCGACTCCCAGGCGCCGCGGTCCGTCGGGGGCGAGGGCCAGCAGGTTCTGAAGCTTCTGGAGGCTTATGACGCGGCCGGGCTGCGGGAGGTTTTGAACGCCATGGTCATGCGGGCCGGCTTGGGCGCGTTCGCAGCCGAAATCGGGCCTGGGCTAGCAGAGGCGGTCGGGGTCGCGTGGTCGCGGGGCGAGCTTGAGATCCATCAGGAACACCTGTTCACCGAGCAGTTCACGACCGTCCTGCGCAGCGCCATCAATGCAGCCCAGGGCGCAGGCGTGCCGCGTCGTCGCCCGCGGGTTTTGTTCAGCACCTTTCCGCAAGAACCGCATGCTCTCGGCCTGCTGATGGCCGAGGCGATGTTCACGCTCGAAGGCTGCCTCGGCATTTCCTTGGGCGTGCAGACACCGATCCCCGAAATTGCTGCTGCCGCCAGGGCGCACGAGGTCGACATCCTGGCGCTGTCGTTCTCGTCGATGATCCCGGTGACTCAGGCGGTCGCTGGCCTCTCTGAACTGCGCGCCCTCGTGCCCAGTACCGTAGAGATCTGGGCCGGCGGCGCCTGCGCCGGCCTACGACCGAAGCCCGGCGTCCGAGTGCTGCGAGCGCTAGCCGCCATCGGGCCCGCAGTTACGGCGTGGCGGGCTTGTGAAGATGGAAGGATCGCTCAAGTGTGATGCAACCGAGCCGATTAGACAGATATTCTCAACAGCAAAAGCAAGACCGCAACAATCAGAAGGAAAAGTCTCATGAAAAAGTTTGTAGTTCACATTTGGAGTTACGTATTCGACCATAATGTCAGCCCGCTGCGTCATATCCCGGACGTGCCCACTAGACATATGATACTGCAGATTCTGGCTTGGATGTGGGTTTCGGCCTTTTCTATTGCTATTGGTAGCTATACGTTCTTCGCCGTAAGTATGATTGGACACATAGCTCTAATAGCAGCTGCGGCCATAACTGTTGCGACCTACACAGCCGCAGAAAAGAAGCCAGCGTTGTTTGCATTTCAATCGGCACGTAGGCCCGACGGGGAGCACGAATAGAACTCGTCGGATGCGGGCTCTGGCGGCTTGAATTGCACCCGCTAGAACTTGCATGGCCTTCGACTCAATCGCAATCGGCCGCCGTACACCGCACCGGAGCACGCCACCAAAGAGCCGGCGGCGTGCTGACGGGTCGCAAGAGAGTAGGATGATTATGAGACGGAGAGTATTGGGCGCAGTACTGGGCGTCACCCTCATCGGAACCGTTGCGATGGCCGTCGAAGAACCACCCTTTAAGGCCGTCCTCCGCGAGGGCGCTTTCGAAGTCCGCGACTATCCGGCCCTGGTGGTTGCTGAGGTGACCGTCGGCGGGGACCAGAAAGCAGCGGCCGGCAAAGGCTTTCGCCTGCTCGCCGGCTATATATTTGGTGGCAACAAACGCCGCCAGAGCATCGCCATGACGGCGCCGGTGGCCCAGTCGTCGATGAGCGAGAAGATCGCCATGACCGCGCCGGTCACCCAGACCCAGAGTGCAAACGAATGGGTCGTGCGCTTCACGATGCCGAGCGCCTATTCCTTAGCGACGCTTCCCGAACCTAACGACCCTAAGGTGCACCTGCGCGTTCTTGCGCCCGCCCGCTTTGCGGTTCTCCGATTCTCTGGCCTGGCGCGGAAGGACGATGTGGCCGCCAAAACCTCCGAGCTCGAAAAGATTACTGGAACACACCACCTCCGCGCTGTCGGCCCGGCGTCGCTGGCCCAGTATGATCCCCCGTGGACCCCCTGGTTCTTGCGGCGCAACGAAGTGATGATCCCCGTCGCGCCCTGATTGCGCCTGATCGGCCAAACGGCGGCAGCGGCCTGCAGCTCTCACAGCGGCCAGGATCTGCGGTCGTGGCGCTCGTCGCGGGACGCTCTTGTCGATAGTGGCAGGCTTGGCGGGTCAACACCTCTGCGCGAATGACATGGGACCGCTCGCCGCACCATTCGCAGGGGAGACTTGCGATTTCCTGTTTCGAGCACAGGACCGATTGCGCGCTCTTTCCCGTGCATCGTGGCGAGGACGGCGACGGTGTTTTTGTAAGGACGATCATCAGCCGCCATGTTCAGAAGTAGCTCTCTTGTGAGGTGGCGCCGGAAATTCGGACAGTTGGCCAATACCAAAAGCCCCTAGCTCTGACTCCGACAGGACTCCGTGACTGGCCGAACGGTGATTCACTCTCGTGGTTGCAAGGGAGGTTGTGGATGTCGGCGATCAAGCTTCGAGACGATTATGACGCCGCCCAGACCCGTCGTCTGGCGGCCCGCGCCAAGAATGCCGATCAGGCGCGGCGACTGCTGGCGCTGGCGGCGGTTTATGAAGGCCGCAGTCGAGCCGAAGCGGCTGAGTTGGCCGGCATGGACCGGCAGACGCTGCGGGACTGGGCGCTGCGGGAGCCCATGGCGTGGTCGTCCTCGACCAGGCCGGATGGCACACCACCCAAAAGCTCAGACCGCCCGACAACCTCACCCCGTTGCCCCTGCCGCCACGCTCACCCGAGCTCAATCCCGCCGAGAACGTCTGGCAGCACCTGCGACAGCGCTTCCTCTCCAACCGGGTGTTCGACGACGACGACGCCATCGTCCAAGCCATCTGCGAGGCCTGGAACAAATTGATGGCAGAGCCAGACCGCATCAAATCCATCGGCCACCGCCAATGGGCCAAAGGTTCACGCTAGGGGCGATGGGTATTAGACTACCGGAATTCCGATAAGCCATTGTTTTGGAGCCGCTTTGTGCCAACCAAGTCAGAAAATCCACCGGCAACCCCAGCGTCGTTACAGCTGTTACAGCCAAACGCCGCCGCTGCTCCGTGACAGCGAAGCTCACAACCCATTGAGATTGTTCGGAGAAAATGGCGCGCCCGGAACGATTCGAACGTCCGACCCTCAGATTCGTAGTCTGATGCTCTATCCAGCTGAGCTACGGGCGCGCATTGCCTTTCGGCGAGGCGGGGGAGATAGCCCGTTCACCGGTGGGGCGCAAGCGGGTTTTCATGCAGATGGGGGGAAGTTTGTGGAGAACCAGGGCGGGGGCTTGACCCGCAAGGCCGCGCTCCCCTTTTGAAAGACCTGGACGACCTTGGCCGCGCGTGGATCCGCGCTGGTGCGGGCGCCATTCGCTTACCGACCTTTCGACGGAAGTCCGCCCATGCGCTTGATCGCCCCCCTGGTTCTCGCCTTGCTCGCCGGTTGCGCGCCCCTGGCGGCCGTGACGCCGGAACCGGCGATGGCCGCGACGCCGATCGCCGCGACGCCCGTCTATTCGCCGCGGGGCATGGTCGCCGCCGCCAATCCGCTGGCGGTCGCGGCGGGGCTGCGGGTGCTGCGCGATGGCGGGTCGGCCGTGGATGCGGCGGTGGCGGTGCAATCGGTGCTCGGTCTGGTCGAGCCGCAAAGCTCGGGCCTGGGCGGCGGATCGTTCATGGTGTTCTACGACGCCAAGACCGGCAAGGTGACCGCCTATGACGGTCGTGAGAAGGCTCCGCGGGCGGCCACGCCGCAGCTTTTCATGGGACCGGACGGCAAGCCGCTGGACTTCGTCACCGCCCTGCTTTCCGGCCGCTCGACGGGCGTGCCGGGGGCTGTGGCCATGCTGGCCCAGGCCCAGAAGGAGCACGGCAAGGCGGCCTGGGGCACGCTGTTCAAGGACGCCGAGGCCCTGGCCGATGGCGGCTTTACCGTCAGTCCACGCCTGGCCGGGATGATCAACAGCCCGCGCATTCCGGAGAACGTCGCGCCCGATGTCATCACCTATTTCACCAAGCCGAACGGCCAGCGCTACCAGGCCGGCGACACGCTGAAGAACCCGGCCTACGCCGTCACCCTGCGCAGCCTGGCCGCCAAGGGGCCCAGCGCGCTCTATGACGGCCCGCTGGCCCAGGCGATCGTCGATCGACTGCATCAGGGTGAGCTGTCGTCGAGCATGACACTGGCCGATCTGAAGGCCTACAGGCCGCGCTCGGCCGACGCCCTGTGCCGGCCGTGGAAGGTCTATACGGTCTGCGTGCCCAACCCGTCGTCGAGCGGCGCGTCGCTGCTGCAGGCCTTGATGATGCTGGAACACACCGACATCGCCACGCGTGGGCCGACCGATCCGACAGCCTGGACGCAGATGGCCGAGGCCGAACGGGTGATGTACGCCGACCGCGACCGCTATATCGGCGATCCGTCCTTCGTGAAGGTTCCGGTCGAAGGCCTGCTGGACCCCGCCTATGTGGCGGAGCGCGCGAAGCTGATCGGCACGAGCGCGGGTCCGGCGCCCACCTTTGGCCTGCCCAGGGGCGCCCCGGTCGTGGGCGCGGACTCGACGCGTGAGCCGGCCGGCACGACCCACATGGTCATCGTCGATCCGCAGGGCAATGTGGTGTCAATGACCACCACGGTCGAGAGCGTCTTCGGCTCTGGCCGGATGGTCGGCGGCTTCTTCCTCAACAACCAGCTGACCGACTTCAACTTCGACCCGAAGGACCCCGACGGCGCCCCCGGGGCCAACGCCGTGGCCGGCGGCAAGCGGCCGCGCTCGTCGATGGTTCCGGTCATCGTGCTCGACAAGGACGGCAAGTTCCTGGCGGCCCTGGGTTCGCCAGGCGGCTCGGCGATCCTGTCCTATAATCTCAAGGCCATGGTCGGGGTGTTCGACTGGGGCCTGTCCATGCAGCAGGCGATCAACCTGCCCAATATCGTGGCGCGCGGCGACAGCTTCTCGGCCGATGTCGAGAAGTTCGGGCCGGAGATGACGGCGGCTCTGCAGGCGCGGGGCGTGGCCATCCGTACCGGCCAGAACGAGACCTCCGGCCTGCATGGCGTGATCGTCCGGCCGGGTGGCGTGCTGGAAGGCGGGGCGGATCCTCGGCGCGAGGGCGTGGCCAAGGGGCTGTAGGGGGGGCTGTAGGGGCGCTCTGCGTTCTTCGAGGCTTGCCTAGAGCATTTTTCGAGCGAAGTGGTTCCGGTTCGCGTGAAGAAAAATGCTCTAGGGTTTGGAGTTCGCCTTGGGCTTCGCCGGGGCCAGCGCCGGCTCGAGCACGCCTGCCAAGGTCAGGTCGAACACCGAGCCGCCCGGTCCTGTCTCGACGAGCGCCAGATCGCCGCCATGGCCTTGGGCCAGCTCACGAGCGATCGCCAGGCCCAGGCCCGTGCCGCCCCGCCGCACCGAGCCGACGAACGGCTGGAAGAGGTTGTTGCGAGCCCTTTCCGGCACGCCCGGACCATCGTCCGACAGGCGCAGCACGCTCATGCCGTCGACGCGGCGCAATTCGACAAAGACCTTGCCCTTGCCCCCGCGATCGGGGGAGCCCTCGATGGCCTCGCGAGCGTTGCGCAGCAGGTTGGTCAGGATGCGATGCAATTGATCGGGATCGGCCAGCACCTGCTCGCGGGTCTCGATGACGGTCTCCAAAGCCACCCCGGTCGGCAGCAGGCCCGAGTCCTCGGCGGCCATGTCGAGGGCGGCGCGGAGCGGCAGCGGTCGGGCCAGCGGCGCGGGCTCCTTGGACTTGCCATAGGCCATGACATCGGTGGCCAGGGTGATGGCGCGGTCGAGGGCGCGTTCGAGACGCGGCAAGGCCTGGGCGACCTTGGGATCGCCGAGCGCGGCCAGGCGGTCCGACGCCATCTGGGCGCTGGTCAGCATGTTGCGCAGGTCGTGATTGATCTTGGCCACCGCCTCGCCCAGGGCGGCCAGGCGGGCCTTGGCCTGCAGGGCGGTGATCAGGTCGGTCTGCATCAGGTCGAGCTCGCGCTCGGCGCGGCCGATCTCGTCGCGGCGGCGCGAGACCACGACGCGGGCGCGGGCGTCCTCGGGGTCGGCGCGAAACCGCTCCATGGCCTGGGTGATGCGCTGCATCGGGCGCACCAGCAGGAAGTTCAACGATAGATAGATCAGCCCTCCCGCCAGCAAGGCGACGAACAGGGTCACCGCCGCCAGCCGGCCGAAATAGCCGATCAGCTGGGCCTTCAGCGGGCCGTCGGGCAGCACGATCTCGACGAACTCGGCTTCCTGGCGGAAACGCGGCTCGGCCATCACCCGCACCATGCTGCCCGGCGCGCTCTTCAAGGTGAAGAACGGGGCGGCGAGCCACGAGCCGGAGTTCTGGCGGCGCAGGTCCACGAGATAGGGCGGCTTGATCTTGAGGCCGCGCGGCTCGGTGGGCAGGACCAGGCGGCGGGCGCCATCGACCTCTAGGGCGACGATCACCACACCAGCCTGGTCCAGCAATTGCTGGGAGACCTTGTCGGTGATCCGGCGCTCGGGGTCGGCGTCGGCGATGGTCGAGGCCAGCTCGGCGGCGCGGACCCGATCCAGCAGCCACTGCTTCTCGAAGTCGGCCAGGGCCGGTGGCAGGATGAAGGCGCCGGCGATCGCCACGAACAGGGCGGTCAGCAGCAGCAGGCGCGCCGACAGGCCGCCGGGCCACGGGAAGCGACGCCCTGGCTTTCCCCCTGACGAGGGCGGTTCGGTCTCTGACGACGTGACCGGCTCGGCCATCTGTCTGGGTTACTTCACGTCTGAGGCTTCGGCAACGCGCCGGTTACGCCAATAGCGCCAGAGCGGCGGCAACAAGGCCAGGGCGCCCATGGCCAAGATCGGCAGATAGATGCGCGGCGAGAACAGGCTGTGCATCGTCACCGGCTCGCCGCTCGCGAAGAAGTGGCCCAGGCCCGCGCCGATCCCAGCATAGACGAACGAGCTGGGAATCATGCCCAGGAACGAGGCCAGCAGATAGGTGCGCAGGGGGATGTTCATCAGCCCGGAGGCGACATTGACCAGCAGCAGCGGAAAGGCCGGGATCAGCCGCAGGGTCAACAGGTAGGAGAAGGCGTCGGCCTTGAACCCTTCCTCGACCCGCGCCAGCAGAGCCCCGGGCTTACGGCGCAGGAAGTCGCCGAAAGCCGTGCGACAGACCAGATAGACCACGGTCGAACCGCCGGTGGCGCCGGTCACCGCCACGCAGCCGCCGCCGATCGGCCCGAACAGAAAGCCGCCGGTCAGCGAGAGGATCAGCGCGCCCGGAAGCGAGATCGAGACGGTGGCGACATAGATGAGGATATAGATCGCCGCACACTTCAGCGGATTGGCGTGGGCGTAGGCCTGCAGCGCCGTACCTTGGGCCTGCAGGGTCTCTAGCGACAGCCTGCCGGCCAGGCCCGTGCCCAGGGCAAGGGCCAGCAGGACCAGAAGGGCCGCCAGGGGTCCGAAGCGACGTAGCCACGTCAGGGCGGCGTCGGGGGTCATGCAGTCCCGATCGCGTCGGTGACCGAGGCGAAGCCCTCGGCCCGGAGCCGGGCGGCCAGGTCGCGCTTGATGCGGCTGACCAGTCCCGGGCCGCCATAGACCAGGGCCGAATAGAGCTGTATCGCGCAGGCCCCGGCCTTGATCTTGGCCAGGGCGTCGGCGCCGCTGGCGACTCCGCCGGCCCCGATCAGCGCCAGGTGACCGCTGTTGACGGCGTGGAAGCGGGCGATCATGGCGTTGGAGGCGGCCAGCAGGGGCTGTCCCGACAGGCCGCCGCTTTCGGTGGCGTGCGGCGACCTCAGACCGCCGGGGCGGGCGATGGTGGTGTTGCTGACGATGATTCCGTTCAGGCCATTGGCCTTCACCGTCTCGACAATGGCCTCGACCTCGCCGTCCTCCAGGTCGGGCGCGACCTTCAGGAAGATCGGATAGTCCACCGTCCCTGCCGCCTTCAGCAGGCCGCGCGCCTCGGCCAGCTTGCCCAACAGGTCCTGGAGCGCCGCCTTGGTCTGCAGAGCCCGCAGGCCGGGCGTGTTGGGCGACGAGATGTTGACGGTGAAATAGTCCGACAAACCCCACAGGCGGGTCAGGCCGGTGACATAGTCGGCGATGCGGTCGGTCGCGTCCTTGTTGGCCCCGATATTGGCCCCGACGATACCGCGCGTCCGCTGCGCCTTCAGCGTCGACAGGCGGGCGGCGAACGGCTCCAGGCCTTCGTTATTGAAGCCCATGCGGTTGATCACCGCCTGGTCCTGCGTCAGGCGAAAGAGCCGCGGGCGCGGATTGCCAGCCTGGGCCAGGGGCGTGACCGTGCCGCATTCGACGAAGCCGAAGCCGGCTCTCGACATCGCGGCCGGGACCTCGGCGTTCTTGTCGAAGCCCGCGGCCAAACCCACGCAGTTGGACAGCGGCAGGCCGGCGACGGTCAGCGACAGGATCGGGTCGTCCACGTCCGACTGGCGCGGACCCAGACCCATCTTCAGGCCCTTGATCGCCCAGCCGTGGGCGTCCTCGGGATCGAGCCCATGCAGGGCGCGCGCGGCGATGTCGTGCAGGCTCATGCGGAGAGCTCGCCGATGATCGGCGCGCCAACGGCGTCGAGGGCCAGCGGCCGCTCGGCGGTGACCTCATCGGTCCGCAGCGGGCGATAGAGGTGGGGAAACAGCGCCCCGCCGCGCGAGGCCTCCCACCTCAGGGCCGGGTCGGCGTCGTCGATCTCGACCGTGAGCAGCAGCAGGTCATCCTGACCCGCGAACCATTTGGCGGCGGTTTCCTGGGCTTGCTCGCCCGACGAGAAGTGGATGAAGCCGTCGGCCAGATCGACGGCCGAGCCCTCGAATGCGCCGGCCGCGCGCGCGGCGGCCCAGCTATCGGCCGACAGCAGCTTGTAGATCGTGCTCATTCGCCGCCTTGTCCGCCATTTTCCGAAGCATAGAACAGGTGGCTCAAGGTCGGGGCTCCATCCGTGTCGATCGAAAACACCGCGACCGTCGAGGTCGGGAACTTGCCGCGCAGCTTGGCCAGCAGAGCCGGATCGGCCGCTGCGCCCATCGCCATTCGCAGCGCCAGTTCGTGCAGGCCAGGATTGTGGCCGACGACCATGACGGTTCCGCTGTCGGGCGCCCCCTCGCGAATCGCCGCCAGCACGTCCTGAGCCTCGGCGTGATAGAGGTCGCGGCGGGGCTCGGCCCTGGCCTTGGGAAAGGCCGGGCCGGCGGCGTCCCAGGTTTCGCGCGTGCGGCGGGCCGAGGACACCAGCGCCAGATCCGGCGCTAGTCCGGCCTTGGCCAGCACCTTGCCCATCAGGGCGGCGTCGCTCTGCCCGCGGGGGGCCAGGGCGCGTTCGAAATCACCACCCGAGGCGGCGTGCTGCTCGGCCTTGCCGTGGCGCATGAGGATCAGTCGGTCCATGACCCTCCATAGCCTTCGCCGCCGCGCATCGGAAGCGCGGTTGCGAGCCCAGTTGACACAGGGGGCGCCAAGCGGTCCAAGGCGGCATGGCAAATCTCGATTTCGCCGGGGCTGTGCTGTCCGAGGGCGGAACCTGGCGGTTCCCGTCCAACCAGCCCCTGCGTCTCGACTCCGGCGCCAAGCTGGAAAATCTCGAGGTCGCCTATCGCACCTGGGGGACGCTGAACGCGGACGGCACGAACGCCATCCTGATCTGCCACGCCCTGACGCTGGACCAGCACGTCGCGGGGACCCATCCCACCACCGGCAAGCCCGGCTGGTGGACGCGGCTGATCGGTCCGGGCAAACCCATCGATCCGGCCCGGCACTTCGTCATCTGCTCGAACGTCATCGGCGGCTGCATGGGCTCGACCGGGCCCGCCTCGGTCAACCCCGCCACGGCCGAGGTCTACGGCCTGACCTTCCCGGTGATCACCATCGCCGACATGGTGCGGGCCCAGGCCATGCTGATCGACGCCTTGGGTGTCGAAAGCCTGTTGGCCGTCGTCGGCGGCTCGATGGGCGGCATGCAGGTCCAGCAATGGGCCGCCGACTATCCAGAGCGCCTGTTCAGCGCCGTGATCGTGGCCTCGGCGTCACGCCACTCGGCCCAGAACATCGCCTTCCACGAGGTGGGTCGCCAGGCGATCATGGCCGACCCTGATTGGAAAGCCGGCGCCTACGCCAAGGGCAAGTCGCGGCCCGAGAAGGGCCTGGCCGTCGCGCGGATGGCCGCCCACATCACCTATCTGTCCGAGCCGGCCCTGCAGCGGAAGTTTGGCCGCGAGTTGCAGCGCGACGGCCTGTCCTGGGGCTTCGACGCCGATTTCCAGGTGGAGAGCTATCTGCGCCACCAGGGCGCCAGCTTCGTCGATCGCTTCGACGCCAATTCCTACCTCTACATCACCCGGGCCATGGACTATTTCGACCTGGCGGCCGGCCATGGCGGGGTGCTGGCCCAGGCCTTCGCCGGCGCTCGCCACGTGCGGTTCTGCGTGCTGTCCTTCACCAGCGACTGGCTCTATCCGACCGCCGAGAACCGCCACATCGTCCGCGCCCTGACCGCCGCCGGCTGCCGCGCGGCCTTCGTCGAGATCGAGAGCGACAAGGGCCACGACGCCTTCCTGCTGGATGAGCCGGTGATGGACGCGGCCCTGCAGGGGTTCATGAGTTCGGTGGACCGGGAGCGGGGGCTGTGAGGGTTCGCATGACCAAGGCCCTCCCCCTGTGGGGGAGGCGGCGCGAAGCGCCGGTGGGGGCAGTCGTCGGGCGCTTGAGCACTCCCCCCTCCGTCGGCTTCGCCGACACCTCCCCCATAGGGGGAGGACTATGATCCGGGAAGACTTCAAGGAGATCCTGCGCCTGGTTCGGCCGGGATCGCGGGTGCTGGACGTCGGGTGTGGCGAGGGCGTGCTGCTGGATCTGCTGACCCGCGAAAAGCAGGTCGATGGCCGGGGTCTGGAGATCAGCGCTGCCGGCGTGGCCGCCTGCATGTCGCGCGGCTTGTCGGTGGTGCAGGGCGACGCTGACCTGGATCTCGACCACTTCCCCGACCGCTCGTTCGACTATGCGGTGCTGTCCCAGACCCTGCAGGCAACGCGCCGGCCGCGCCATGTGCTGGCCGAGTTGCTGCGCATCGCCGACCGCGCGGTGGTGTCGTTCCCCAATTTCGGTCACTGGAAGGTGCGCTGGTCGCTGCTGCATCGCGGCCGCATGCCCGAGACCGAGGCCCTGCCCCTGCCCTGGTGGGCGACGCCGAACATCCACCTGTGCACCCTGGCCGACTTCCTGGCCCTGACCGAAGACCTCGAAGTCCGCATCGACACCTGCGCCGCCTTCGCTGGCCAAGGGCCCGCTCGGCAGATCGACCCGACCAGGGCCCTGGAGAATTGGCGCGCCGAGAGCTGCCTGTTCATGCTCAGTCGCAACCCATCCCCGCTCGCGGCGGAACCTCCAGCGGCCTCAGGCGATCTCTTCGACGGATGAAACTTCGCCTCATGACCTACAATGTCCACCGCTGCGTGGGCACGGACCGCCGGCTCGACGTCGAACGCGTGGCCGAGGTCATCGCCGCCGAAAAACCCGACGTGGTGGCGCTGCAGGAACTGGACGTCCGCCGCGCTCGAACCAAGGGCGTGGACCAAGCCCACCGCCTGGCTGAACTGCTGAAGATGAAGTCGCACTTCCATCCCGCCATGGCGGTGGAAGAGGAGCTGTACGGCGACGCCATCCTGACCGCCCTGCCCGAAAGGAAGGTCAAGGCCGAGGGGCTGCCGCTCTACACGCGTATCCCCGGCCTGGAGCCGCGTGGCGCGCTATGGGTCACCGTCGAGGTCGGCGGCGTTCCGGTGCAGATCATCAACACCCACCTTGGCCTGGTGCCCCAGGAACAAAAGCGCCAGGCCGCAGCGTTACTCGGCGATAAGTGGATGACGCACGAGGCCTGGACGGCGCCCGGCATCCTGCTGGGCGACTTCAACGCCTCGCCCTATTCGGCCACCTACCGGATGCTGAAGGCGGTGCTGCGCGACGCCCAGACCCGGAGCGCTGGCTGGGACAAGACGCCGACCGCGACCTTCCCCTCCAAGTTCCCGTTCATGCGGATCGACCACGTCTTTCTGACCAAGGGTCTGAAGACGGTCGGCATACGTTCGCCGTACGGCGCCCTGGCCCGGGTGGCGTCGGACCATTTGCCGTTGGTCGTCGATCTGGAGATCAGTCCCGTTGCAGGTGACCCGGCAATGTCAGCTTCAAGCCCTCGTGGTTCATCAGGCGATGCAGATCGCGCTTGAGCCGCTTGCGGCGGCCCCAAGGACGCCAGGCGTCGTCCGGGGTGATGGCGTCCCCCAGGCTCCAGTCGGCGATGAACTTCTGAACGCCGGTCAGCTCGCGGACCGGCACCGGCGCCAGGCGACGCGGCTGGCCGCCCCGGCGATCGAGCAGGTTGATGGTCACCGCCAGGCTGCCTTCGCGATCATAGGTTTCGAGCACATGCTCGGTCTCGTGATCGATGAAGTGGCCGATCAGCCTTCCTAGAAAGGCGCGCACGGCCGCCCGGCTGGCGTCGTCCCGACCTTCGAAGGCGATGTCGCATTCCGTGTCGAGACCGATCGAGCGGTTGTTCAGATTGGCCGAACCGAGCCGCAGCATCTTGTCGTCCATGATCGCCACCTTGGAGTGGACGATGATCGCCGCGCCCTTGGGCGTCTTGGCGCTGAAGGCCGAGAACCGGCCGTGAACGTCGATTTCGCGCAGGCGGTTGATCGCCGCCGTGCGGGCGCTGTCCATGGTCATCTGGTCGAAATAGCTTGGACTGTGGGCCGGACCGATGGTGACCACCTCGGGACCGCCCGCCTCGGCCAGGCGCTCGGCCAGGGCTTCGACGATGATCGGCGAGGTGATGTACTGGTTCTCCAGATAGATCAGCCGCTTGGCCGACTTGATGCTGGCCAGGTGCATCAACATCGTTTCATTGATCTCGGGATCGCCCTTCCAGGCGGGCTGGGTGCGGCAGATGCCCAGGCCGACCTTGCGCAGGTCGGGCAACAGATCGTCGGGCCACGGGCTCTCGGCGGGCTTGTCGGACCGCTCGATCATCTCGCCCGTGGATTTGCGCCAGCGCTCGATGAACAGGTCGCCGAGCGCCTCGGCGGCCTTGCCCTCGACCATCGCCGCCACCTCGTGCCGGGCCGGATAGTGATGGCCGGTCGGCAGACGCCGACGAGGGTCGTTGTCGAGGTGCCGGGTGGTGTCCCAGCGATCGATGCCGATGTCCCCGCCGCTGACGAGGGCCACTGTGCCGTCGACCACGACAACCTTCTGGTGGTGGCAGGCGCTGGCCGGCAGGGTGTTGTCCAGGTGATACTTCACCCGCGAGCCGGCGAAGAACACCTTACCCCGGTGGGGTCCGAACAGCTGCGAGGCCGCGATCGGAAATGGCATGTCCCAGACCAGGATACGGACGTCCAGCACCGGATTCAGCGCCGCCTGGCGACGCAGCAGCAGGCCGATGCGATCGACGCGCTCCGGGTCGCGGCTCTTCTTAACCCGGTCAGGGTCAAGGCGCGTCAAGGGATCGAACACCCAGGCCAGGATCCAGATCGACTTGCGGGCCGATAAAAGGACGGTCTTCAGGGCGTCGAACGCCTCATCATTGTCGATGAACAGCGCCAGCCGTTCGGCGGTCTCGAGCCGCCAACAGGTCGAACCCGGCTGCAGCAACGTGGCGGGGTTCGGCAGAGATGCGTCGTCGGCCATGTCGCCCCTTTGACGTGAACGCTCCCAACGCATCGACCGGCGTTATGGCTGCGCTTGCCCGGCCGCTGGCCGTCATTTTTTGTTGGCGAGGCTAG
The DNA here is from genome assembly GCF_049896225.1 of Caulobacter sp. DWR3-1-2. Classification (NCBI taxonomy): domain Bacteria; kingdom Pseudomonadati; phylum Pseudomonadota; class Alphaproteobacteria; order Caulobacterales; family Caulobacteraceae; genus Caulobacter; species Caulobacter sp. DWR3-1-2. Next base: position 23,846 of record NZ_JAFCTW010000011.1, read on the forward strand.
CCGGCGATCGCTGCGGCGTCGCGTTCGCCGGTGCGGATGCGCAGGGCCTGTTCCAGGTCCATGACGAACACCTTGCCGTCGCCGATCTTGCCGGTGTTGGCGGTCCGCTGCAGGGCCTCGACCACCGACTCGACCACATCGGTGGGCACGGCGATCTCCAGCTTGACCTTCGGCAGCAGCTTCACCTCGTATTCGGCGCCGCGATACACCTCGGTCTTGCCCTTCTGTCGGCCATAGCCACGCACCTCGGTGACCGTCAGGCCCGACGCGCCCGCCTCGGTGACCGCTTCAAGCACGGCGTCCAGACGGCTGGGCTTGATAATGGCGACGATCATCTTCATGGCGCGGCTCTCGCTGGCGACGGTGTTTGCGACTCAAGGCTAGGCCCGGAAATCGAAGGCTCCAAGGGCCTTGCGGCATTTAGATTGCCCGGCGCCTTCCGAACAGGCGCCGGACCGGTGGGTGACGGGGCCAGCACGCCGGGCGCGAAGACCCGCACACGCTGGCGGCTGCCGCGCGGCTTGACCGCGAAGGTCTGCTTGACCGCCTCCATCAGGATCAGGCCGGCGAAGCGCGGCCACAGGCGGGCGCCAACCTGCTCGAACCCCTCGGCCCAGCGCGACATCACCGCCGTCGGCGGCACATAGAGCGCCCGCGTCCAGCCGGCGGGCTCCAGGTCGGCTTCGCGCAGCAGGTTTTCCAGTTGGTGGCGGCTGAACGGCCGGCCGTGCCCGAACGGCGTGCTCTCCGCCCCGGCCCACAGCCCGTCGCGCGAGGCCACGGCGACGATCAGTCGGCCCGAGGGGGCCATGACCCGCCAGATTTCGCGCAGGACGGCGGCCGGGTCGGCGGCCTCCTCCAGGGCATGAACGGCCAGGATGCGGTCGAACATGGCGTTGGGAAACGGCAGGGCTGTCTCCTCGACCAAGGTGGCCTGGTTGGGTTCGCCGCGGGGCCAGACCTCGACGCCCTGCGTCGCCGGCATGGCCGCCACCACGCGCCGGGCCTTGGCGCGGGCGGTGTCGAGGAAGGGCGTGGCGTAGCCCAGGCCCAGCACGTCCAGGCCCCGCGCATCGCCCCAGGCCTCCTCGACCTTGCGCCCCAGCATCTCGCGCGCCGACCGACCGAGGGGGGTGGCGTAGAAGGCTCTAAGATCGAGGACGTCGCGACGCATTGAGTCTCCTGGCAGGCGGCCTCATCTATGTAGGCGGGCGAACACCGCGCGTCACCGTTCCGTCGCCCCCAGGAGAGCCGAAGCATGTCGCTGACCGTCCACCAGTTCCCCTGCCTGTCGGACAATTACGGCTTTCTGGTGCGCGATGACGCCACCGGCAAGGTCGCGACCATCGATACGCCCGACGCCGACGCCATACTGGCGGCGCTGAAAACCCTGGGCTGGAGCCTGGACCTGATCCTCAACACCCACTGGCACCCGGACCACGCCGGCGGCAACGCGGCGATCCAGGCAGCGACCGGGGCGACGATCGTCGGACCACAGGAAGTGACCCGCATCGCGCCGCTGGACCGGCCGGTGGGCCAGGGCGACACGGTCGCTCTTGGCGAGACGACCCTATCGGTGATCGACACCGGCGGCCACACCCTGGGGCATATCGCCTATTACGATGCGGCGGACCGCATCGCCTTTGTTGGCGACACGCTGTTCGCCCTCGGCTGCGGGCGACTTTTCGAGGGCACCGCCGAGCAGATGTGGGGGTCGCTGGCCAAGCTGACCGCGCTGCCGGACGACACCACCGTCTATTGCGCCCACGAATATACCGCGTCCAACGCCCGCTTCGCCCTGTCGGTGGACGACGAACCGGCGCTCAAGATCCGGGCCGACCAGGTGTTCGCCGCCCGTGAGCGCGGCGAAGCCACCGTGCCGACCACCATCGGCCTGGAGAAGGCCACCAACCCTTTCCTGCGCGCGCCGCTGCTGCGCCCCCATCTGTCGCCCGCCGAGGCGTTCGGCGAAATCCGCGCCGCCAAGGACGGTTTCAAGGGATGAGCACGCCGCCGCTCGGCCTTTCCGGCGACCTGGGCGCCAAGGAGATCATCCGCCTGCTCGACCTGGCGCCGCACCCCGAGGGCGGCTGGTACAGGCGCACCTTCGAGGACGAAGCGCCGGCAGACGGCCGCTCGGCCTCGACGGCGATCTACTATCTGCTGCAGGCGCAGGAGCTGTCGGCCTGGCATCGCATCGACGCGGTCGAGACCTGGCACTACTACGCCGGCGCCCCGATCGCTCTGACCCTGTCGCCGCCCGACGGTGTCGGCCTCACGGCCTATACGCTCGGCCCCGACCTGCGGGCCGGCTGTCGTCCGCAGGTCATCGTGCCGGTCGGCTGGTGGCAGACCGCCGTCAGCCTGGGGGCGTGGACGCTCGTCGGCTGCACCGTCGCGCCAGGGTTTCGGTTTGAGGGCTTCGAACTGGCGCCGGAGGGGTGGCGGCCGAGCGCGTGACAGGCTAGGTGACAGGCCAAATGACAGGCGTTATTGTAAGAGCACAGGAGCGCCCCATGGCTCAAAGCGACGACATCGCGACCTCCACAGCCTCGCTGGAGGACTTGGAGATAGCCAAGGTGCTGGAGCAATCGAGACAGGACTCGGAGGCAGGTCTTTCGCTGCGGGGCGACGGCGCCCTAACCTATCTCCAGAAGCTCTTGGACCAGGCGCGCGCTCAAGTGTTACGCCAGACGGGCTGATCTCGCCTTGCCGCGCGACCTCGAACTCACGCCGCGTGCCAGGCGAGACCTCCAGGCCGCGAAAGATCGGTTCTTTGCCTCTGCCGGCCCCACGCCTCAGGCTCTCGAGCGCATGGAAGTCCTCGTGGGCGCCATCGCGAATCTCGTGAACACGCCCGTCACCTGGCCATTGAGCGAGACATTTCCGGGTGTGCGCTGTCGCCTGGCCAGTGGCTGCCGGATTTTCTACGAAGTTCGCCCGGACATGCACGACAATCACAGGGCAGGTGATGTGCCATACTGCACGTGCGCCTGCCCGGCCAGAACGAGCCCAGCAGGGTCTGATCGTGAGAGCAGGAAGGCCCCGGATCGCTCCGGGGCCTTCTTATCAGACGGTGGTGGACGCCGGCTCCGCCGCCGGCATGGTCGTGGTGTCGTCCGAGCCGTGTGACCACTTCTTGAGGATCGGCGACAGGACCAGGAACAGCACCCCGATACCGATCGACACCAGGCCGATGATCTTGAACACCAGCAACGACTGGGTCATGGCCGCCGCCGGGTCCAGCACCTGGCCGCCAACGGTTTCGGTCGCGGCAATGCCGGCGATCTTGCTGGCCAGCCAGTTGGCCATGGCCAGGGCCATGTACCAGACGGCCATCACGAACGAGACGATCGACAGCGGCGACAGCTTGGTCATCTGAGACAGACCGACCGGCGACATGAACATCTCGCCCGAGGTGTGCAGCATGTACATGATGACCAAGAAGACCAGCGGCATGCGGAAGGCGCCATCGGCGAAATGAGCGCCGATCAGCAGCACCAGGAAGCCCGCCCCGACCTGGATCAGCGATAGGCCAAACTTGATCATCGGGCCCGGATTGCGGCCTCGGAAGCCGAGGAAGGTCCACATCGCGGCGAACACCGGCGCGAAGATCAGGATCCAGCCGGCGTTGATCGCCTGGGTCTGGGCGGCGTTGAACGAAGTATTGACCCAGAAGCCGCTCTTGGGATCGATCCCCGCCGCCGCCAGTTGCTCGGGCGCGCCCAGGATCACCGCCCCATTGAACCAGGTCACCGGCTTGTGCAGCAGCACCAGATCGACATTACTGGCCGCGAACAGGTTCAGGGACGAACCGGCCTGTTCGAACAGGGTCCAGAACACCACCGCGCCCAGCACCAGCACGGTGGCCAGCAGCAGCCGCTCGCGTTCGACCTTCTCGCATTTGACGAAGGCGAACCACAGGATATAGCCCAGCGAACCGAACATCCCGGCCACCAGCGTGAAGTCAACGACGGGCGTATACTGCACCACGAAGAAGACGATCCCCACCATGGCCAGCGCGCCGACATAGATCAGGCCTTCGCGGTTGATCGGGCCAACGACCGGCGCCTTGAGCGTCTTGGGTTCGGGTGGCTCGCCCTTGCCCAACAACAGGGGCTTGCCCAGCACGAAGACGATGAAGCCGGCCAGCATGCCGATGCCGGCCATGCCGAAGCCCGCGTTCCAGCCGACATTGACGCCCAGCAGACCACAGAGGATGGCCGCCCAGAACGAGCCCAGGTTGATGCCGTAGTAGTAGAGGGTGAAACCGGGATCGCGACGCGGATCGCCTTGGGGATAGAGCTGGCCCACCAGGGTGGCGACATTGGCCTTCATGAAGCCCACGCCGACGATGATCAGCGACAGGGCCAGCCAGAAGATGTTCAGATAGAGCGGATCACGGTCTTCAACGCCCAGCTGATACTGCCCCTTGGGCAGCACCGAGGGGATGATCGAATTGGCCGGCAGGTTCTTGATCTCGAAGTCGCCCTGGTCATTGGCCGCCACGTCATAGGGCTTGTCGGCGATCATCATCTTGGCGACGCGTTCCTCGCCCCGGCCCGTGGCCTGGAACTCGTAGGCGTGGCCGCCATAGGTCAGGGTCTGGGTGGCCGGATGGCCCTCGACCGCCATGGTCAGGTGGCCCGCCACCAACAGGATGGCGCCGAACGCCACGGCCTTGCGGGTGCCCAGATAGCGGTCGGCCAGGAAGCCGCCGAGCAGCGGCACGATATAGACCAGCGACGTGTAGGAGCCGTAATGGCCGCTGGCAGTCTTCGAATCGAACAGGAAATGCTGGGTGAGGTAGAAGATCAGCAGGCCGCGCATGCCGTAGTAGGAGAAACGCTCCCACATCTCGGCCATGAAACAGATGATCAGCCCGCGCGGATGGCCTCGCAAGATCTGGATAAGCACGGGTATGCCGGTCACCAGCGTGACCAGGATGCCCATGGCGACAACGATATTCATTCACTAACCTTGAGATATTCAAGCGGCAGGGGCGTCGAACAGGTCGTTTCGCCCTCGCCCTCCCCATTCGGCGGGGAGAAGATCACGGGAGTCGGCGTTTCACAAGCAATGGCTTGCCGCTTTGGACCCCCCTCAGGGCCCCGCGCGTTCTCTATATCGCCGCCTTCGCGCGATACGGGAGAAACACCATGAAAACGCCAGACCAGGATCATCCGATCACCTGCTCGCGCGAGCCGGGCCGGGTCGCGGTGCTGTTTGAAGGTCACGAGATCGCCGACAGCGAAGACGTGCTGCGACTGGCCGAAGCCGACTATCCGGTGGTGCGCTATTTCCCTCGGTCCGACGTGGCCATGGACTTCCTGCAGAAGACCGACAAGGTCACCCATTGCCCCTATAAGGGGGACGCGACCTATTACACGATCTACCGCGACCGGCAGCTGATCGAGAACGCCGTCTGGTCTTACGAGACCCCGTTTCCGGCCGTGAGCCAGATCGCCGGACGCCTGGCCTTCTATCCACAGCACGTGGAATTCAAGTCCGCTGGCCAGACCCCAGCCCAGACCGCGGCCTTGGATGACGATGTTCATGTCGATGTCGATGACGTCGTCCGCCATACCGACAGCGGTTCCGGCGCCAGCCAGGCCGAGCATTGGCAGGCCAATGTCGATATGCCCGAGGACGAAGCGCGAAAGGGCGACGACATCAAGAACGACGACGGTCGCGCGGTCGTCAGCCGCCCGTACGACGGAACCGGATCAATCTGAGCCGCACTGATTTTTCGCGAATTACCAAGGCTTCGTTAACTATTTAGGCGCTGCAATACGGCAGCGCTTAAGCGCGAGGCCTCCAGAGAGAGGCATGGGAAGGAACGCCATGGCCTACACTGGTTATGACTCTCGTCTTAACGCCGCCCCGCGTTCGTCGGTGCGTCAGCCGCTCCTGCCGCCCATCGCCTGGGGGCGCCTGATCGTCTTGGGCGCCAGCGTGGCCGCCTGGGTCGGGATCATCGCGGCGATGCGCGCCCTTTTTTGAGGCGCAAGCGTTTCGAGGTCCGCTTGGAGCTTTTCCCGACCTGACTGCGTCAGGCCGTGAGCTCTAATCTGTTGTTTTGACGCATTTATCTTCACGCGAACCGGAACCACTTCGCTCGAAAAATCCCCTAGTAGGCGAAATCCTCGAACACCCGATTGATGTCGCCCTTCCAGGCGCCGTGGTACAGCGCCAGCAGGCGCTCGGCGGGCGTTATCCCGCTGTCGGCGATCTCTTCAAGTTCGCCCAGATAGATCGTCTCATCCAGAAAGCCGCCGTTGACGTGGGCGCGCGCCTTCAGCCCTTGCCGGGCGATAGCGACGAAGTCCTTGGCCACGTCTTGGGCAGAGCGGCCGGCGACCTGAGCCTTCAGGCCTAGTTTCGGCACGTCGCGACGCAGGCCAGCGCGATCCTCGGCCGTCCAGTCCTTGCAAATGTCCCACGCCGCAGCCAGCGCCGCGTCGTCATAAAACACGCCGGTCCATAGGGCTGGCAGAGCGCAGAGGCGGCTCCAAGGTCCGGCATCGGCGCCGCGCATCTCCAGATAGGTCTTCAGCCGCACCTCGGGAAACAGGGTGGTGGTGTGGTCGGCCCAGTCCTTGATCGAGGCGCGCTCGCCCGGAAGTTCGCCGATCTTGCCGTCGATGAAGTCGCTGAAGCTGCGGCCGGCCAGGTCGATATAGCGGTCGCCGCGCTTGGCGAAATACATCGGCACGTCCAGGGCGTAGCGGGCGTAGCGCTCGAAGTCGAACCCGTCCTCGAACACGAAGTCCAGCAGGCCGGTGCGGTCGGGGTCGGTGTCGTTCCAGACATCGGCGCGGGCCGAGAGAAAGCCGTTGGGCTTGCCCTCGGTGAACGGCGAATTGGCGAACAGGGCGGTGACGATCGGCTGCAGGGCCAGGCTCATCCGGAACTTGGCGACCATGTCGGCTTCGCTGGAGAAGTCGAGATTGGCCTGCACCGTGCAGGTGCGCAGCATCATGTCCAGGCCCAGGCCGCCGACCTTGGGCATGTAGTTGCGCATGATCACGTAGCGGCCCTTGGGCATGATCGGCACCTGCTCGCGCTTCCATAGCGGCGAGAAGCCCAAGCCGAGAAAGCCCAGGCCAAGCTCGTCGGCCACGGTCTTGACCTCGTCCAGGTGCTGGCCGGTCTCCTCGCAGATGTCGTGCATGGTCAGCAGCGGCGCGCCGCTCAGCTCGAACTGGCCGCCGGGCTCCAGGCTGACATTGGCGCCGTTGCGCTCCAGCCCGATGATCACCTCGCCTTCCATCACCGGCTTCCAGCCAAAACGCTGCAGGCCGGTGAGCAGGGCGTGCACGCCCTTGTCGCCCTCATAGGGCACGGGCGTATGGTCCTTGAGGTAGAAGCCGAACTTCTCGTGCTCGGCGCCGACCCGGAAAGCCTCCTTGGGCTTGGAGCCCGAGGCGAAATAGGCGGTCAGATCGTCGAGCGTCAGCGGACGCTCCTGGCTCGCGGCTTGCGCCATCGGTCATCCCTCCCAAAACACGCATCAAGAAGGGAGGGCAAACCCTCCGACCCGCCCGCGAACTGTCGTGCAGCGCAGTAGGGCGTTTTCTTAGCGAACCTCAAGAGGGCGCGCACAGCCTTTCGCGACAGGCGGCGCTAGCGCCAATCCCCTGCCGCCGCCTGCCACAGGGTCATGGCGGCGATCGCCGCCGTATCCGCGCGCAGGATGCGGGGGCCCAGAGACACCGGGATGACGAAGGGCAGCGACCGCAAGCGTTCGCGCTCCTCCGGCGCGAAGCCGCCTTCGGGGCCGATCAGGATGGCGGCCGGCGGGGCCGTAGCGGCCAAGGCCTCGATCATCGGCCGGGCGTCGCCGCCCTCGTCGCAGAAGATCAGCCGGCGCGCCGGGTCCCAGTCATCGAGAATCTTTTCCAGCTTCATGGGGTCGTCGATCACCGGCACATCCAGCCGTCCGGTCTGCTCGGCGGCCTCGATGGCGATGGCGTCCAGCCGCCCCAATTTCAGGAAATCCACATTGGTCCGCCGGGTCTGGGTCAGGCGCACGCGGCGCGCGCCCAGTTCCGCGGCCTTCTCGACGATGGTCTCGACCCGGCCGCGCTTGACCATGGCCACCACCAGGTCGAGGTCCGGCGCATGGTCCTGCTCGCGGGTCTGTTCCTCGCAGCGCAACAGGCAGCCGCGCTTGCCGGCCTCGGTCAGGCTGGCGCGCCACTCGCCATCTTGGCCGTTGAACACCAGGATCTCGGCGCCGACCTCCAGCCGCATCACGGCGGTCAGGTAGCGCGACTGATCGACGGAGGGCGCGACGCCCGCGCCGAGCTTCAGGGGATGGGGAACGAAGAGACGGATCATGGCGCTCTTCTAGAGCGTTTTGGAGCGAAGTGGATATCGGTTCGCGTGAAGAAAACGCGTAAAAACAACGACTCTAGCGCAACTGCACGTTCCGGGGGTAGGCTCTGCGCCATGAGCAAGACCGACGACTACGAAGCCGAACTTCGCGACCTGCAACTGGCCCTGGTCGGCCTGCAGCGACAGGCGATGAAAGAGGGCTGGAAAACCGTCGCGATCTTCGAAGGCCGCGACGCCGCCGGCAAGGACGGGGCCATCGCCCGGCTGACCGAGCACGCCCACCGCCGCGCCACCCAGGTGATCTCCCTGCCCGCCCCCAGCGATCGCGAGCGTAGCGAGTGGTACTTCCAGCGCTATGTCGCCCACCTGCCCGGCGCCGGCGAGGCCGTGGTGTTCAACCGCTCCTGGTACAACCGGGCCGGGGTCGAGCGGGTCATGGGCTTTTCCAAGCCCGACGAGCAGGAGCAGTTTTTGCGTGACGTGCCGGCCTTCGAGCTGATGCTGGTGCAGAACGGCGTGCGCCTGACCAAGTTCTGGCTCGACATCGACCGCGAGACCCAGGCCGAACGGCTGGAAGCGCGGCGCGAGGAGCCGCTGAAGGCCTTCAAGGTCAGCGATCTGGACGCCGTGGCCCAGGCCAAGTGGGAAGACTACAGCGCCGCCCGCGACGAGATGCTGATGCGCACCCACTCGACCCCGGCGCCCTGGGTCTGCGTGCGCGCCAACCACAAGAAGGCCGCCCGGCTGAACATCCTGCGCTACATGCTGCACGCCTCGGCCCCGAAAAAGCTGCTGAAGGGGATAGAGCGGCCGGATTCCGAGGTGATCTTCAAGTTCGAGCCGGCGGCGCTGACGGATGGGCGGCTGGCGCGCTGAGGGCTCGGCAACCCCGCATTTCGGGGCTTGCCCTCCCGGCCGGGCCGCATAGCATCGCGGTCATGAAAGCTCTGGCCTGTCTCACCGTCATCGGGGCTCTGCTCCTGGCCGCGCCCGCCAGCGCCCAAATACATGAGCGCATCTATCCCGCCCCAACGGCCCCGCTCGACCTGGCGGGTCTGCCGACCGGCGCCGTGATCGACACCGTCCGGACCGCCGACGGACTGACCCTCAAGGGGCTGGAGATCGCGCCGCGAGACGGCAAGCCGACCTTGCTGATGTTCCACGGCAACGGCTCGAGCGCGGCGACCTCGATGCGCTGGCTCGCGCCGTTGCTCACCGAGGGCTATGGCTTGGTGGCGGCGGAATACCGCGAATACAGCGGCAATCCGGGTCGGGCCAGCGAGGCAGGACTGGCCGCCGACGCGGACGCGTTCTTCGCGCGAGCCCGTGTCGTGTCGGGGGGCGGAAAACTGATCGTGGTGGGACACAGCCTGGGTGGCGGCGTCGCCTTTGGTCTGGCTCGGCGGCAAAAGCTCGACGCACTGGTGACCATCGGCACGTTCACCGATCTTCGAACCATGGCCCCGGCGGCGGCCCGATGGATGATCTCCGACCGCTATGACAACGCCGGCGCGATCGTCACGCTCGACGAGCCTTGTTACCTCGTGCACGGCACGGCGGACCAGGTCGTACCCTACGCCCATGGCCAAGCGATGCGCGCCGCCGGGTCGAAGGCTCGCAAGGACGGCGCGCTGTTCACCGTCGGTGGCGCGGGCCATGGTCCCGACGGCGCGGTCCTGGCGATGATCCTGCGCGCCGTCGCGGCCAAGACCCAGGGCGGCGGCGTGATTAAGGTTCAGCTGCCGCCAGGGGTTCAGTTGACGCCGTTCGGCTCCTGACGGTGCGAATGGTCGGTGACATAGAAGGTCTCCGGCTCGGCCTCGATCAGCATCTCGCGCTGGTCGAAGGTGATTCCCGGACAGACCGGGGCGTCGCCGTCGTCCCACAGCCGGGTCAGACCTTCCCGTGGGCCTTCAGTCAGGCATGGCCGCAGGACGTGCCGTCGGCGACGCCGGGCAGGCTGAAGGCGAAGGCGCGCACCGCGTCGAAGGTCATGGCCAAAGATCCCGTGGGCTGACGTATCGCCGCAGACTATAGGGACAAGATGGACGCTGAAAACACCCTCTTGCAGCCTGGCGCTCCCTCCGGCCTTCCCTCGCCTGTGCTCGTGCTGGGGGCCACCAGCCTGATCGGGCGGTTCCTGCTGGCGCGGCTGAGCGCGGCGGGGATCGAACCCATGGCGCTGAGCCGTCGGCCGCCCAGCGACGATATCTGCTGGGTGGACGCGGATCTCGGCGATCCGGACCTGGCCAAGGCGCTGCCACAGGTGGGCACGGTGTTCTCGCTGTCGCCGATCTGGCTGCTGCCCCGGGCCTTGCCGGCCCTGAAGGCGCGCGGCCTGAGCCGACTGGTGGCCTTTTCCTCGACCAGCCGCTTCACCAAGCAAGACTCGCCCGAGGCCTCCGAACGGGCGGTCGCCAAGGCGCTGGCCGATGCGGAAGCTGAGGTGGAGGCGTTCTGCGCCGCCCAAGGCGTCAGCTGGACCATCCTTCGCCCGACCCTGATCTATGTCGAAGGTCGCGACGGCAATGTCAGCCGGCTGGCCAGCCTGATCCGGCGGTTCAAGGTGCTGCCGCTTTCAGGAGCGGGGGCGGGTCGGCGCCAACCCGTCCACGCCGAGGACCTGGCGATCGGCGCCTTGGAGGCGGCCCAGGCGCCGGCGGCCTCGAACAGAGCCTATGACCTGACCGGCGGCGAGATCCTGACCTACCGGGTCATGGCTGAGCGGGTTTTCCAGGGGCTGGGCCGTCGCCCGGCGATCCTGACCCTGCCGCCGTGGCTGTTTCGCGGGCTGCTGACCCTGCTGAAGCCCTTCTATCCCGGCGCGACGGCGGCCATGGGCGACCGCATGGCCCAGGACTTGACCTTCGACGACGGCCCGGCGCGGGCCGACTTCGGGTGGTCGCCGCGAGATTTTCATCCACGGTTCTGACGCGCGGATACCGGATGGGGACACACATTCGTCCCACGGTCAGAGGCAGCGGGATCAGGGCGGCGGGGCGAGTGTGTGTCCCCGGCTAGACCCCGGCCCCTTCCACGTCGCTCAGCACCATGGCGAACGGCGCCTGGGCGCCGTCGCGCTCGACATAGCCGCTGACCAGCTTGTGGTCGGGATTGAGGACGCCCAGATCAACGTCCTCGGTCGGGAACATCACCACGCGCCGGTCGCCGATGCAGACCAGCAGCTCGTAACCGTCATGGGCCCGCCGCGACATGGCCTTCAGCCGTGAATAGTAGGGCTCGCGCTTCCAGGCGACCGGCTTGCCCGGATCGACCACGACGTTCAGCCGCTTGCCGTCCCGGTCCGAATACATCAGGAAGCCCGCCTTGTCGGGTCGCCAGGCAGCGTCCAATCGCTCCGAGCTCAGCCACAGGCAATGGAAGCTTTGGCAGGCCGAGGGCCGGCCGTGATAGTCGCCGCAGCCCGACCCCTTGCGGAACACGCTGCACCAGCGGCCTGCCGGTTTGTCGAGCTCGCTGATGTGCAGCACCTTGCAGCACATGCCGCAGTCGCCGCAGGACTTGGAGAGGGCCACATCGGTCATGCGGGCATCTCGCGCACCAGGCCATGATCGATGTCGCGATCGGCGAGGATCTCGAAGCCGCGGCGGCCCACCAGGACGTAGAGGGTCCCGCCCTTGGCCGCGCCGCGTGCCGCCCAATCGCGGAACGTGCCGTGGAACGGGGCCCTTCGCCAGGCCTCGGGCGAGGCCGGATCGACCTCGACGATCAGGCCCTGACCGGCGTTCTCGCGATGCACCACGAACCTGGCCCGGTCCGGCCGCCAGCGGTCATCGAGGTTGGGCGCCCGCAGCCAGTAGCAGGAGAAGCTGGCGCAGGCCGTGGGCCGGGTGTCATAGATCGCGCAGCCGGCGCCCTTGCGGTAGTGGCCGCACCAGGCGTGCGGCGCCTTGTCGATGGCCTTGACGCCCATCAGCTTGCAGCACATCCCGCAGTCGCCGCAGGTCCTGGCTGGCGTCGCCTCGCCCACTGTCGTCATCCCCTGGATCGTCAGGAGACGGATTTATCGCGGTTTCATGACGGTTTTTCCGTCGGACCAAATACCGCTCGCCCCGGCGAACGCCGGGACGAGCGGCGCAGGCCTAGAGCAAGCCGCGCGATATAGGAATCGCACGGCTTGCTCTAGGCTTTTGTTTTCGCATCGCTTTTGCGGAAAAGCGGTGGCCACTTTTCCGCGCGATGCTCTAGGTCTCGCTCCAGACCCCCAGCTCGTTTCCCGACGGATCGGTGAAATGGAACCGCCGGCCGCCCGGAAAGGCGAAGATCGGCTTGGTGATGGTTGCGCCGGCCGCCGCCACCTTGGCCAGCATGGCCTCGATGTCGTGGGCGTAAAGCACCACCAGCGGCCGGTCGATCGCGCCTTCTTGCGGCGTCGTGAAGCCGCCGTCCGCGCCCTGGCCCTCGAAGGCCGCGTAGTCGGGACCGTAATCGACGAACGACCAGCCGAAGGCGGCGGTGTAAAAGGCCTTGGTGGCCGACAGGTCGCCAGCGGGCCATTCGATATAGTCGATCTTGCCGTCTTCGCGCATGACTTCTCCTAAAGATGTTCTTGGATTGTTCTGGTATAGACTCAAGGCAGAGTCCAGACGCTGGTGCGCTTGACCGCCGTGTCCTCCAGCTCTCGGGTCGTCGCCACCTGATATTCGGCCAGTTTCACCAGGCCCTCCTTGGGAAAGTAGGTGCGGCCAGGATCGCCGATCAGCACCATCGCGCCCGCCGCCCGTCCTAGCGCCAGCCAGGCCATGACCGCCTCGGCCATGGGGCGCTCGTAGCAGATGTCGCCGGCCAGCAGCACGTCAGCTGCCGGCGGCGGGGCGTTCAACAGATCGACCCGGGTGAAGGCCACGGCGACGCCGTTGACCTCGGCGTTGAGGCCGACGGCGGCCTCGCAGAACACGTCGATATCGGCAGCCAGAACGCTGACCGCCCCGGCTTTCATGGCGGCGATGGCCACCAGGCCCGAGCCGCTGGCGAAGTCGATGACGCGTTTGCCCGCCACGGTCTCGGGATGGTCGAGGATGTAGCGCGCCAGGGCCTGACCGCCCGCCCAGGCGAACGCCCAGAACGGCGGCGGCAGGCCGAGCTCGGCCAGGGCCTGTTCGGTCAGCTGCCAGATCGGCGTGATCTCGTCAGCCAGATAAAGCTGGAGCTCGGGCGTGTGAGGCGGGGCTTGGAGGCGGGTGTTCTCGACGATAAAGGCCCGGCGGCCGGCGAGGGTCTGGTCGATGGTGAGAACTTTCATGTCGACTTTGCGACAACCGAAATTTGCGACAACCGAAAGGTGCTTGACGAACCACCGCAACCGTTTAGCGGTTGATCACGGCTAGGCTTCTGGCTGTTGTTAGTGCTCCTGGGGGAATATCATGAAGTTCAATAGCCCGCTCGCCTCTACGGCGATCATTTTTGCATGTCTGTCGCTCGGCCTCAGCGCGTGCGCCACCAATCAGAAGATCTCGACCAATCAGCTGTCGGACAGCTCCCTGACCTGCGCCCAGATCGCGTCGCAGGACAAAGAGCTCGACGTCATTCTGGAAAAGGCCAAGCACAACAAGGGTGTGAGCGGGGCCAATGTCGCCGCCGTGCTGCTGTTTTGGCCCGCCGCCGTGGGCAACTACATGGACGCCGACAAGGCCGAGGAACTGGTCGTGAAGCGCAAGGCCATCTTGGCCGAGCTGCACAAGGCCAAGAGCTGCAGCTAAGCAAAGGCCCGCCCGTTGGCGTCGCCAACGGGCGGGTATTAATGAGCTCCTAGGCCGGCGCCTTGCCGGACGCAGCCTTCAGCACCGACAGATAGCCTGGCGCGGTGAGCATGTTTCCCGTCAGGCCCTTCGCCACCAGCAGGCGATGCGCCTTGGGCAGGTTCCAGCATGGCATGTGCATGAACAGATGATGCTCGGCGTGGAAATTGACGTAATAGGGCGCGATCAGGGCTCGCTCGATCCAGCTGGCCTGGGTGGTCCGCGCATGGCGAAACGGGTCGGGCTCGTCCTTGGCCACCAAGGCGTGCTCGGCGATGTTGCGCAGCCGGGTGACCAGCGGAAACCAGGTCGCCATCGGCACGATCCATAGCGCCAGCCACGCCCACCACAGGCCCGCCGCGCTGAGCACGACCAGCAGCCCCAGGTTCCACAGCAGGAACGGCCTCTGCCGCGCCGCCTCGCCGGCGAACACGCTGCCGGCGGGCTGGCCATCGGCGCGGCCCTTGAGCTTGGCCATGAGCGGCCCGAACCGCTGCTTGAAGAAGGTCTGGCCGGTCAGGTCACGGACGATCTTGCGACGCAGGGATTTCCGGGTCGCGGGGAATGGGGCTGACAGGATCAGGTCTGGATCCTCGGCCTGCTGGGCGAACTTGTGGTGGGTCAGGTGATAGGGCCGGTAGCTGGCGAGACTGGCCCCGGTCGGCGCCGCGCACAGCCATTGGCCCACCCAGTCATTGACCTTGAGGTCGGGGTGCAGACCGCCATGCGCCGCCTCGTGCATCAGGATCGCCAGGCCCAGCTGCCGCGCCCCGATCAGCATCACCGCCAGGATGTAGGTCAGCGGGTTGGGCCAGAGCACGAACACCGCCCCGGCCGCGACGATCACCGCCCAGGCGTGGGCGACCAGCGCGACGCCCTTCCACCGCGAGCGCGCCGACAGCGGCGCCCATTCGGCGGGGGTGAACAGTTCCTGCGGCTTGATACGGGTCGCGACGGCCATGGAACGACCATGCCACAGTCAGCTTCTGGCTTACAGAATGACGCTACGTCACAGCTCGGAGACCTTCATGCGCCTTGTCCTCACCGCCCTCGCCCTGACCTTGGTCGCGGGGACCGCCCTCCCTTCTGTAGCGGGGGCCGCCAGTTTCAACTGCGCCAAGGCTCGCACCGCCGATGAAAAAGCGATCTGCGCCAACCTGGCCCTGAACGACAAGGATGTGAGGATGTCGGTGCTGTACGACATCAACCGCAAGACCCTGGCCATGGGGGGTCGCGGTTCGCTGGAGGACGCCCAACGCCAGTGGCTGCGCGACCGCAGGACCTGCGGCGCCAACCGCGCCTGCCTGAACCGGGCCTATGACCGCCGCCTGAGCGACCTGGATCGCAGCATGGAGCGCATTTACACCAGCGGCCCGTTCTAGCTGTCATCCCGGACAAGCGCGCAGCGCGAAGATCCAGGACCGAGGCGTGGACGCCGGCGCTTCCGGCGGTCCGGGATCTCCGGCTCTACGGGCCTTGTCCGGGATGACAACCGTAGTGGGTGTGGCGCCTAAAACCCCGCCGGCTTCCACGCCCCCGCCACCAGGGCCAGGAACAGCACGAAGCCGGCATGGGTGTTGGACTTGAACAGGGCCAGCGCCCCGACCGGATCGTCCATCCGCAGGGCCGCCGCCTGGCGTGACAGGTGCACAGCGAACAGCGCCGCCAGCGGCAGGAACACGGGTCCCACCCCGCCGACCCAGGCCGCGGCGATCACCAGCACGAAACAGGCGATATAGAAGGCCAGCACCCCGCGGGGCGCGGCCTCGCCCAGCCGGCGGGCCGAGGATTTCACCCCGGCCAAGGCGTCGTCCTCGAGGTCCTGCACCGCGTAGATCGTGTCGTAGCCCAGGGTCCAGAAGATGCCCGAGGCATAGAGCAGGGCGGCGGCCCAGGTCAGGCTGTGGGTGGCCGCAGCGAAGCCCAGCAGCGCGCCCCAATTGAAGGTCAGGCCCAGCCAGGCCTGCGGCCACCAGGTGATGCGCTTCATGAAGGGATAGGCCGCGACCAGGGCCAGGGAAGCGATCCCCAGGCCGATCGCTAGCCAGCCGAGTGTGATCAGGATCAGGAAGCTGACCGCGCAGCAGCCGATCACGAAGGCCCAGGCCTGCTTGACGCTGATCAGTCCCGCCGGGATCGGCCGCATCGCCGTGCGGCTGACCTGGGCGTCGAAGTCGCGGTCGATAATGTCATTGAAGGCGCAGCCGGCCGCCCGCATCAAAGCCGCGCCGAGGAAGAAGGCGATCAGCAGCCACGGATTGGGCCATTGCCCCTTGCCCGCCGCCGCCAGGGCGATGCCCTGCCAGCCGGGCAGCATCAGCAGCCAGATTCCCGCCGGACGGTCAAACCGTCCCAGCTTCAACCAGGGCCGCAGGGCCGGCGGCGCATGGCGATCGACCCAGTTGCCGGCGGCGGCGTCGGGCAGGATGGCGGTGTCGGGTTCGCTCATGGGCAAGGCTTAGCGCGACGCCCGCCGCCCGACCACCTCATAGAATTTTCCGATGACTTCGCAAGAAACGATCAATTGGATTAATCTCTGCGCCGCGGTCAAGGTCAACCATCAAACACGGCGAGGCGACCATGACCAAGACCACCTTGACCACCACGGCCGGCGCACCGATCGCCGATAACCAGAATTCGATCAGCGCCGGTCCGCGCGGTCCCCTGCTGATGCAGGACTATCAGCTGATGGAAAAGCTGGCCCACCAGAACCGCGAACGGATCCCCGAGCGGGTGGTCCACGCCAAGGGCTCGGGCGCCTACGGGACCCTGACCGTGACGCAGGACGTCACCCGCTACACCAAGGCCGCCTTCCTGTCGGAGGTGGGTAAGCAGACACAGGTCCTGATGCGCTTCTCCACCGTGGCCGGCGAGCGCGGCGCCGCCGACGCCGAGCGCGACGTGCGCGGCTTCTCGATCAAGGCCTACACCGAGCAGGGCAACTGGGACATGGTGGGCAACAACACCCCGGTGTTCTTCGTCCGCGACCCGCTGAAGTTCCCGGACTTCATCCGCACCCAGAAGCGCCACCCGGTGACCAATCTGCGCTCGCCGACGGCCATGTGGGACTACTGGTCGCTGAGCCCCGAGAGCCTGCACCAGGTGACGACGCTGTTCAGCGATCGTGGCCTTCCTCAGGGCTACCGGTTCATCCACGGCTTCGGCAGCCACACCTACAGCTTCCTCAACGAGGCCAATGAGCGGGTTTGGGTGAAGTTTCACTTCAAGTCGATGCAGGGCATCAAGAACTGGACCAACGCCGAGGGTAACGCCATCATCGCCAACGACCGGGAAAGCGCCCAGCGCGACCTGTTCGAGGCCGTCGAGACCGGCGACTTCCCGCGCTGGCGCTTCTGCATCCAGGTGATGACCCAGGCCCAGGCCGAAACCTTCCGCTGGAACCCCTTCGACCTGACCAAGGTCTGGCCGCACGCCGAATATCCGCTGATCGAGGTCGGGATGGTCGAGCTGAACCGCAATCCGGACAACTATTTCGCCGAGATCGAACAGGCCTCGTTCAGCCCCTCGAACGTGGTGCCCGGCATCGGCTTCTCGCCCGACAAGGTGCTGCAGGCGCGGATCTTCGCCTATGCCGACGCCCACCGCTATCGGATCGGGACCCACTACGAGGCCCTGCCGGTCAACCGTCCGATCGCCCCGGTTCACACCCAGCACGCCGACGGCGCGATGCGCCTGGACAGTCCGCCGCGCACCAACGCCTGGTACGAGCCCAACAGCTTCGGCGGACCGGTCGAGGACAAGGCCTTCGTCGAACCAGCCCTGCCGCTGGAGGGCGACGCCGACCGTTTCGACCATCGGGGGATCAGTGACGACTATACCCAGCCTGGCGACCTGTTCCGCCTGATGAACGCCGACCAGCAGCGCCAGTTGTTCGACAATATCGCGGCGGCCATGCACGGCGTGCCGGTCGAGATCCAGCAGCGCCAACTGGTCCACTTCCACCGCGCCGATCCGGCCTACGCGGCCGGCGTCGCCCACCGCCTGGGGCTGACGATCGAGAGCCTCGTCGCCGCACAATAGCGATCGCCGCTGTTTCGCAGGCCCGAGACGGGCCGTCACGCATTCACCCAGCGTGGCGGCCCGCCTCCACAGTCTTGAAAGTTCCATTTGATGTCTTCCGCCATCGATCGTTTCGAAGCCTGGGCCCTGCTGGCCCTCGGCCTCGCCGCCGGGATCGTCATGCCCCATCCCGTCACCACCGCCCTGTGGACCGCCGCCGCGCGAGCCTTTGACCGCGCCGGCGACGCCGGGATGGTCACGCGCCTGACCTCCGGCACGAAGTTTGGGTCGCGGATCCGGGCGGCGCTGCTGGGAAACACATCGCCGCACCTGCGCTTTGCCTGACGGCGAATCCACTCACGGGCGGGGACACACACACTCATTCCACGGCCCTTGCACGCTTGGCGCAGGCGGCGGGACGAGTGTGTGTCCCCAGCTGATCCGCCGCGCTTCAGGGCTACCGCGCAAGCCAGACCTCCGCCCTATCCCCCAAACCGCTCAAACGTCTGCTCAATCACCGCCCGCGTCACATCCCACTCCACCGCCGCCAGCGCCTCGGCCAGCGTGAAGAACCGCGCCTCGGCCGCGTCGTCGCCGGCTACAGGATCGCCCGCCACCCACCGCGCGGCATAGTCGATCATCAGGTAATGCCGCGTCGTCTCGCCGCTCGTCCGCGACGTGAACAGCCCGTCCACCACGTCGACAAGCCCCAGCAGCACGGCCTCGACGCCCGTCTCCTCGGCCAGTTCGCGCAGGGCCCCGGCGCGAGTGGTCTCACCCCGTTCCAGCCGGCCGCCTGGTAGGCTCCACTGGCCCAGTCGGGGCGCGGTGCCGCGCTTGATCAGCAGGACCTGGTCATCACGCAGGCAGATGACGCCGACGGTGGGTACGGGGAGGAGTTCGGACATAGGGGTAGAAGCCATGGCGGGCCTGATAGGCTCCGTGCTCGTCGCTGTCATCCCTGGCCAGGCTGTTACGGAAACCCGTTCTTCAGGTCCAGGCTCGAACTCACCCCCACCTTGGTCAGGTGGTTCCCCAACCAGGCGTCGGCCGCCTTGCGGCCCCGGTCGCGCAGGTCGGTCAGGAAGCTCCACTCGGTGTCGAACTTGCTGCCCAGCGACAGGTCGGCCAAGGCCTTGTCGGCGGTGATGGCGTGCATCAGCATCCTGCGGTAGCGGCCGCGGGCGGTGTCCTTGAGCAGCCCCTCGTCGAGAAGCTTCTGCACGAAGCCGATGGCCCTCAGCTCGCTGGCGAGCGCCGCGTTGAAAGTGATCTCGTTCAGCCGATCCATGATCTCGCCCGGCGTCTTGGGCGTCTCGTCGCGGACGAAGGGGTTGAGGCTGACCAGCAGGATATCATCGGGCGTGTCGTCGTAGAACAGCGGCCATAGCGGCGGATTGGCCAGAAAGCCGCCGTCCCAATAGGGCTCGCCGTCGATCTCGACCGCCTGGAACACCTGGGGCAGGCAGGCGCTGGCCATGATGTGGCGGGCGGTCAGCTCGGTCTCGCGGAAGACCTTCAACTTGCTGGTGCGCACGGCCGTGGCGGCGATGTAGAGCTTGATCGGCGAGCGCTCGCGCAGCGCCTTGAAGTCGATCTCGCCTTCCAGGGCGTCGTGCAGCGGATTGAGGTTGAACGGGTTGAACTCGTAGGGGCTCATCGACAGGGCGAAGGTCTCGGCCATCCGCCAGCCGGGGGTGTTTTTCAGCCAGTCGGTCCCGCCGGAAAATGCGTTGGTCCAGATGCTGGTGTCGCCAAACACGTTGCGCCCGCCGTTGCGGTTGACCTGTTTCCAGAAGCGTTCGAGCCGGGTCCTGGCGGCTTCTCGTCCATTGGCGCGGCCGCCGTCGATCAGGCCCTGGGCCAGGCAGACGGCGTTCATCGCGCCGGCCGAGGCGGCCGTCACCGCATGGATCTCGATGTCCTCCTCCTCGAGCAGGCGGTCGATCACCCCCCACTCGAAAGCCCCGTGCGAGCCACCGCCCTGCAGGGCCAGGCTGATGGGCTTGGGGCCCGAGGGCTTTTTCTTGAACGGACCGATGGGCATGGAGAAGCTCCGAGTTCAGACGGTCTCGACGCTCCCCCCACTCCGTCTTCCCGGCGAAGGCCGGGAAGACGGAAGAAAAGTCTGGACCTACGCCGCGGTCCAGCCTCCATCGATGCTGAAGGCCGCGCCGTTGGCCGAGGCCCCGGCGTCGGACACCAGATACAGCAGCAGACCGTTCAATTGGTCGAAGGTGACAAACTGCTTGGTCGGCTGGGCGGCCAGGATCACGTCCTTCATCACCGCCTCCTCCGAGATCCCGCGCGCCTTGGCCTGATCGACGATCTGGGCCTCGACCAGCGAGGTCTTCACGAAGCCCGGGCAGATGGCGTTGCAGGTGATACCGAAAGTGGCCAGTTCCAGGGCGGCGGTCTTGGTCAGGCCGAGGATGCCGTGCTTGGCGGCCACATAGGCGCTCTTGAACGGCGAGGCGACCAGGCCGTGGGCCGAGGCGATGTTGACGATCCGTCCGCGCCCCTGCTCCTTCATGATCGGGATCGCCGCCTTGGTGGCGTGGAAGGCCGACGACAGGTTGATGGCGATGATCAGGTCCCACTGGTCGGCGGGGAAGTCCTCGATCGGCGCCACGTGCTGGACGCCGGCGTTGTTGATCAGGATGTCCAGCTCGCCGAACTCGGCCTTGGCGGCGGCGATCATCTCGGCGATCTGGCCGGGCTTGGTCATGTCGGCGCCGTTGTAGAGCACCTCGACGCCGTGCTTTTCGGCCAGGTCGGCGCGGGTTTTCTCAATAGCGGTCATCTCGCCCAGGCCATTCAGGACGATATTGACGCCCTGGGCCGCGAGCGCGTCGGCCATGGCATGGCCGATGCCGCTGGTCGAACCGGTCACAATCGCGACCTGACCTTGCAAACCGAAATCCACGGCCATCGGCAACTCCTTGCGCATCCCGCTCATGCTGCAACGCAACATATAGCTCGCTGTTGCGATCAGCGAGCGTTTATAACTCACCGGTGGATAAATTCAGGGCTGGAGCCGAGCGAAAACCCAGTCGGCCTGTGTCGAGAGATCCTTGCGGTACCTGTAGCCGTCCAGGTCGAAGCCCTTGAGATCTTCCGCCCGCTCGACGCGGTTGTCGATGGCGAAGCGGGCCATGCGGCCGCGGGCCTTCTTGGCGAAGAAGCCCAGCACGCGCAGCGTGTTGCCCTTTTCTTCCTTGAAGTGGCAGTTGACGATGGGCAACTTGAGCGCCTTGGCGTCGACGGCGCCGAAATATTCCTGGCTGGCCAGGTTCACCAGGGTGGGATCGGCTTGGTCCTGGGCCGCCGCGTTCAGGGTCTTGGAGATTGTTTCGCCCCAGAAGTCGTAGAGGTTGGAGCCCTTCTTGGTCTTCAACCGCACGCCCATCTCCAGGCGATAGGCCTGCAGGGCGTCGAGCGGTCGCAGCACGCCATACAGGCCCGACAGGATGCGCAGGTGGTCCTGGGCCCACTCCAGGGCCGGGCGGTCCAGCTCGCGCGCGGCGAGACCCGCATAGACGTCGCCGTTGAAGGCGATCACGGCCTGGAGCCCCTCCTCGACCTGCGGGTCGAAGACTTGAAAGCGCTCGTAGTTCAGTTCGGCCAGCTTTTCGGAGATGTGCATCAGCCGGCGCAGGTCGGTCGCCTTCAGCTTGTGCGTCAGCTTGGCCAGTTCGGCGATCTGCGGTTTCAACTCGGGCGTGGTGAGCGGCAGCACCTGGTCAGGGGCGGTGAAGTCCAGCGATTTGGCGGGGGAGATGACCATCAACATGGGCGGGGAGATAGAGGCTCCGGAGGGCCACGGCTAGTGCGAGGCTGGACAATGGGCCGGCGCGCCGCGATGTTACGCGTAGGGTGGGGACAGCATGATTGATTTCGGACCGACTTTGAGAAGGATCGCGGCGCTGCTCGTCTGCGCCGGGTTCGCTGGACTTGCCAGCTGTCAGGCGCCGGCCCTGGATCCCGAGGCCGACGCCGTGGCGCGTGCGGTCTATTCGGAGATCCGCACTCAGTCACCGAGCCTGCAAGCCCGCCTGTCGCCGGAAATTCGCACGCCGCAGACCGCCGAGGAATTGGTCAAGGTCCGGGCCTATATTCCCGCGGGCGAACCGAGCCTGGGCAAGGCCGTGGGCTGGAATTATCTCTCCATGGTCGGCAAGGGCAAGACGGCGACGCTCGCCCACGAATACGACTATCCCGGCAAGGTGGTTCTGGCCCGGGTGGCGCTAGCGCGGCCGGAGGGCGCAAAGGCTTGGCTGATGACCGGGTTCAATGCCCAGGTCGCCACCACGGAGGAACTCCAGGCGCTGAAATTCTCCCTGGCTGGCAAGCATTACACCCAATACGTTTTTCTAGCCGGTCTGGCGGCCAGCCTTGGCCTGATGCTGGCCGCCTTGATAAAGGTAATCCGAATCAAGGGCCTGAAGCGCAAATGGCTATGGGGGATCGCCGCGTTCGCGGGGGTCGGCAGCCTGCAGATGAACTGGTTCAACGCCGTGTTCAGCTGGAAGCTGGTGAACATCGCCCTGCTCGGCGCCGGTGTGGTCCGCGGGGGCTCACGGTTCGACCCCTGGATCCTGACCTTCATCGTTCCGCTGGGCGCGGTCTTGATCCTAACCGGGGTATGGGCCAAGCCGAAGGCTGAGCCCGTAGTGGAGGAGGCGTTCTGATCGTACCCCAGACCTTGGGCCTGCTGGCCGCCCTGACCTGCCCGCTGGTGATGTTCGGCGCCCTGTTCCTGGTGCTGCGCACCCAGGGCCTGAAGTACCGCATCCTGTGGGCGGTGCTGTGTTTCGTCGGGATCGGGGCGTTCTGGATGCGCGCTTCGGACGGCGTGTGGGGCTTCGTGCCGGCGGCCATCAACATCCTCGGGCCGGGCCAGCAGGCCGGCTATTACAAGGCGACGGTTCCGCTCGGCGCCCTGGCGTCGATGTTCGTCTGTCTGGGCGTCCG
This sequence comes from Caulobacter sp. DWR3-1-2, assembly GCF_049896225.1. NCBI lineage: Bacteria > Pseudomonadati > Pseudomonadota > Alphaproteobacteria > Caulobacterales > Caulobacteraceae > Caulobacter > Caulobacter sp. DWR3-1-2. The sequence goes on from NZ_JAFCTW010000011.1 coordinate 46,939, forward strand.
GAGAGCCCGCGCCAACGCCCTGGCGAAGGCGGCGGACAGGACTGCCTAGAACAGCACGCGCGGGTTCATGATCCGCTGGGGGTCCAGCGCGGCGCGGATGGCGCGCAGGGCCTCGACCTCTACGGCGCTCTTGTAGCGCAGGGCCTCGACCGACTTCATCGCCCCCAGGCCGTGCTCGGCGCTGATCGAGCCGTCCATCGACGCCACGATGTCATGGACGATGCGGGCGCCCGTATCGCGCAGGGCGTCGTGCGGGTCGTCGCCCTTCTCGTTCATGGGCGCGCCGTCGGCCCGCAGGACGTCGTAATGGACATTGCCGTCGCCAACATGGCCGAAGGCGACCACCCGGACGCCGGGCGACAGCTTTTCCACCGCCGCCGTGGCCTGGTCGATGAAGGCGGCGACCTTGGAGACCGGCACGGAGACGTCATGCTTCCAGGCCGCGCCTTCGGGCTTCTGGCCGCCGGACTGGTTCTCGCGCACGGCCCAGAAGGCGTGGGCCTGGGTCTGGGATTGTGCGACGGCCGCGTCCTGGATCAGGCCGGTCTCCAGCGCGTCCGACAGCAACCGCTGCATGGCCGCTTCGGCGGCGCCCGGTTCGCCCGAGGCGGTCTCGATCAGCACGTACCAGGGATGGACGGCCTCCAGCGGCTCGCGCAGGCCGGGGATGTTCTTGATCGCGAACGCCACGCCCAGCCGGCTCATCAGCTCGAAGGCCTCGATCGCGCCCCCGGTCTCGTCCTTGGCCCTGGCTAGCAGGGCGATGGCGGCGTGGGGGGTAGCGACGGCGGCGATGGCCACGCAGCGTGAAGCCAGCAGCGGATAGAGCTTGAGGCTGGCGGCGGTGATCACCCCCAGCGTGCCCTCGGCCCCGATCAGCAGGTGCTTGAGGTCATAGCCGGTATTGTCCTTGCGCAGCCGCTTCAGGCCGTTCCAAACCTCGCCATTGGGCAGCACCGCCTCGATCCCCAGGACCTGGTCGCGCATCGTGCCATAGCGCAGCACCGCCGTGCCGCCGGCATTGGTCGAGGCCAGGCCGCCGATGGTGCAAGAGCCTTCCGAGGCCAGGCTCAGGGGAAAGCGGCGGCTGACCGAGAGCGCGGCCTCATGGGCCGTCGCCAAGGTGACCCCGGCCTCCAGCACCATGACGTCGTCGAAGGCGTCGATGTCGCGCACCCTCGTCAGCTTCTCGGTGGAGAGCAGGATCTCGCCCTGCGGGATCTGGCCGGCGACCAGGCCGGTATTGCCGCCCTGCGGGGTGATGGCCACGCCGTCGGCCGCGCAGATGCCGACCACTGCGGCCACCGCGGCCGTGGAGCGTGGCAGGGCCAGCAGTGGGGTCTGGCCGGACCACCGCCCGCGCCATTCGACCAGTTTGGGGGCCAGACGATCAGGGTCCTGGCTCCACCCGCCCTCGCCGAGCACGGCCTTCAGGCGGGACAGGGTGTCGGCGGGGAGGGGCTTGGTCATGGTGGCGGAGGATACGCTTCCGGGAGCGAGGCTGTCAGTATATACTGCGGTCTATACGGAGATCGCCATGGGCATCCTGATCAAGAATCCAGAGGCCGAGCGCGCCGTGCGCGAACTCGCCGGACTGACGGGCGAAAGCTTGACAACCGCCGTAGAGGTCGCGGTGCGCGAACGCTTGGCCAAGCAACACGAAGCCCGACCGCATCGAGCGCGGACGATCGAGGAAATGCGCGAAGCGACCGATCGCTTCAGGCGCGCCGTCGGCCTGGACAAGGTCAAGCTGAACGTCACCAAGGCCGACTTCGATGAGCTTAACGAAATCCCCGGCCTCGACACAACCGATCCTGAATGATTGTCGTCGATACCTCGGCGTTGGTCGCCGTCGCCACCAGCGAGCCTGACCACATTCTGATCATGCAAGCCTTGTTATCCTCGGATCGGACCGTAATCTCCGCATTCAACTATGTTGAAACCGGCGTCGTCTTGATCAGTCGGGGCCATCTCGAAGACCGGGCTGAACTGGACGTTTGGCTTGCTCAACTCGGAGTCGCCGTCCACCCCGACCCCGAGGACTCCGCCAAGGCTCTAGACGCCTACCTCACCTACGGCAAAGGACACCACCCCGCCCGCCTGAACCTCGCCGACTGCTTCGCCTACGCCTTGGCCAAGCAACTCGGCGCGCCACTGCTCTACAAGGGCGACGACTTTCCGATGACCGACGTCCGCTCGGCGCTGGACGCCTAGCCCGCCACGTCCGGATCCGGCAGGCCCCGAACGTCGCGCCAATAGTCCTCGCGCACGTCGTCGTCGATCACCGGCGGATCGCCCGCGCCCTTGAAGAGCCGGTCGCCGCCATCCTTGCGCGCCTTGGCGATCCAGAAGGGGTGGCCCGTGTCGACGTCGGTGAAATTGGCCTTCAGGCCTGAATTGCGCAGCGCCTCAAAGGCCCGGCCGGCGTAGTAGAGCGTCTCGCCGGTCTTCGACAGCCGGACGCGCCCGATCCGCGCCGGACCGTTCAGCCCCTTGGACTTGTCCTCGATATACATGATGCGGAATTTCATCGGCTCTATCCTATGAAACCGGCCGCGCGCCGCAGCCGGTCATTGATCGCTTCGCCCAGGCCCTCGCCCGGGATCGGCGCGACGGCGATGGCTGTCGGCTGGGTGCGGTCGGCGGCGCGAAGGAACGCGAACAGGTTTGCCGCCGCCTCCGCCAGATCGCCCGAGGGGCTGAGATTGAACACCCTATCCCCTTGCGGCCATGGCCCAAAGGCCAGGAACGCCTCGCCCGCCGCCGGGGTCTCGGCATTGATCCGCACCGGCGCGTCGGGGGCATAGTGCAGGGCCAGCCTGCCGGGCGAGCGCTTGGCGTCATTCTGCGCCTCGGCCAGCGGGCCGACCACGGCCTCCAGCTGGGCGCGAGTCACGGCGCCGGGGCGCAGCAGGCTCACCGGACCGTCGAGCACCGCCACAACCGTGCTTTCCAGCCCGACGTCGCAGGGCCCGCCGTCCAGGGCGGCGGCGGTCTTGTCGCCGGTCTCGGCGAAGGCGTCGGCAAAGGTGGTGGGGCTCGGCCGGCCCGAGCGATTGGCCGAAGGCGCAACGACCGGACCGCCGAACGCCGCCAGCACGGCGCGCGACAGGGGGTGGCCGGGCACCCGGATGGCCACGGTGTCGAGACCCGCCCGGGCCAGATCGCAGACGGCGGCGGTGTCGCGGATCGGGGCGACGATCGTCAGCGGGCCGGGCCAAAAGGCTCGCGCCAGAGCCAGGGCGCGATCGTCGAAGGTGGCAATGCGGGCGGCGGCTTCGATGCTGGCGACATGGGCGATCAGCGGGTTGAAGCGCGGGCGGCCCTTGGCCTCGAAGATCGCCGCCACGGCGGTCGGGTTCGAGGCGTCGGCCCCCAGGCCATAGACCGTCTCGGTCGGCAGGAGCACCAGGCCGCCGGCGGCGAGCGCCCGCGCGGCCCCAACAACTTGCGGGTCTATTTCCGCTTGGCCGCGATGGCGAAGCTGACCTTCACCTTCGCCCCGATCTCGCTCGTCGACGCCCATTCACCCTGTCCTACCCCGAACACCGTCCGGTCCAGGGTGGTTACACCGCGCGCCGTGGCCGTGTCGCCGTCGATCTTCAGCGAGAACGGCAGGCTGACGGGCTTCTTGACTCCGCGCAGATCCAGCACGCCGTCGGCGACGAACCGGCCCTCGCCGGTCTGGCGGAACTTGCTGGCGGTGAAGACAGCCTTGGGATGGGTCGCCGCCGCGAAGAAGTCCTCGCTGGGCAGGCTGGCGTCGCGCTGGTCGTCGCCGGTGGCGGCCGACGCCATGTCGATGCTGACCGTCAGCTTCGAGCGGTCGAGGGCGTCGGGCGAGAACAGGATGTCGGCGGTCCAGCGCTTGAACTGACCCTGGATGGTGTTGTCTTCCCAGGCGGCGGAGAAGCCCAGGGTCGAGCTCTTGGCCACGGTCCAGGCGACGGGGTCCTTCAGCGCCTTGTCCAACTCGGCGGGCGCGGCGGGGGCGGTGGCGGCTTCGGCGGACGGTGTTTGCTCGGCGGGCGCGGCGTTTTGAACCAAGGCCGGCTTGCCTCGCCATTGCACTTCAGGCGCAGGAACGGGCGCCGCCGGCGTCTTGGCCTTCACCGACGGCATGTAGAGATAGCCGGCGGCGACCACCGCGATGAGTCCCGCGGCGGCCAGCCAGGCGCGCGGCTCTTTCCAACCCGGCTTGGCGCCAGCCGCCATGTGGCCGAAAACGGCGTCGCGGTCGAGAATCTGGTGCTTGGCCACCGCCCCCAGGTGCAGGGCCAGCAGCAGATAGGTGGTCTTGACCAGCAGGCCGTGACCCAGCTCGCCGACCTGATTCCACAGGTGTTTGGGACCGGCCGCCAGCTCGGGCAGGAACGGCAGGTGCGGCCAGGGGATCGCGCCAAACAGCACGGTCGGGATCGGCAGCCGGCTGGTCGAGACGATGATCCAGCCGGTGACCGGCAGTCCGATCATGATCACGTAGAAGGCCACGTGGACCACTTGCGAGGCGATCGTCTCCCAGCGGGGTTGCCCCACCGGGTGCGGCGGCGGCCTGTGGGTCAGCCGCCAGGCCAGCCGGCCCAAGCTGAGCAGCAGGATGGTGATGCCGATCGACTTGTGCAGTTGAAAGATCGCGTAGGTGGTCGGCCCCTTGGGACCGTCCCCCATCCGCCAGCCCAGGATGATCTGGAAGATGATGGCGGCGGCGATCAGCCAGTGCAGGATGATCGCCACCGTCGTGTAGCGAGAAGGGGGCGTGTATCGCGTGCGTCCCGCCACCGAGGCGGTCTCAACGGTCGACTCGGTGGTCATGGCGTACCTCGTCAGAAATCGCGGGTTTCGAATCCAACCCTACTTCTTCGGATTGAACTCGGCTTCGATTTCCAGATCGACGTCGTCGCCGACCAGGCCCTTCAGGTGGGTGAAGCCGAAGTCCGAGCGCTTGATCGTGCCGGTGGCCGAGAAGCCCATGATCTGCGAGCCGAACGGGGTCTTGGCGTAGCCGTTATATTTGACGTCCAGGGTCACCGGCTTGGTCACGCCGCGAAAGGTCAGGTCGCCCGTCAGCTTGCCGGGTTCGACCTTGGTCGAGACGAAGGTGATCTTGGGATATTGGCCGGCGTTGAAGAACTTGGGGTCCGTGCCGATTTCCTTGTTGAAGTCCGGCAGGCCAGTATCGACGGCGGCGGCGTCGATGGTGATCGACACCTTGGTGGCCAGCGGCTTGGCCGGGTCATAGACGTAAGAACCGTCGATGGCTTCGCGCGCGAAGCGGAAGGTGTAGTGCGACGTGCCGAAGTGCGAGACCTTCATCTCGAGGCTGGCGTGCTTCTTGTCGATCGTCCAATTGCCGGCCGGAGCCTGGGCCGGGTCGGTGGCGACGGCCTGCGCCGAGGCGACGGCGGGGAGGGCCGCCGGAGCGAGCAGAAGAGCGCCGGCCAGGAGGGCGGAGGCGAAACGGCGGTTCATGGGCAGTCTCCAAACTGTAATAGAAATAGTTGCTGAACCCCAACTTGGGAAGCTTGGCCCAGCGATAAAGGGTCAGCGCTTCACGAAGCCGTGATCCCTTCGGCTTTGCACACGCGGCGGCCGTCTCTAAACAGGGTTCACCTCGCCGTCCCCTGGATCGGACCTCCCTCATGACCTACCGCGCGCCCGTTCGCGACCTCGCCTTCGCCCTGCGCCATGTGGCCGGCTTCGACCGCCTGGCCGCGGCCTTTCCCGAGGCCGACGCCGACACGGTGGACGCGGTTCTCGACGCGGCCGGCGTCTTCGCCAGCGAGATTCTGGCCCCGATCAACCGGGCCGGCGACCTGACGCCCGCGCAGCTGGACAATGGCGTGGTCCGCACCTCGCCAGGCTTCCCCGCCGCCTACAAGGCCTTCGCCCAGGCCGGCTGGAACAGCCTGGCGGCCGATCCGAAGCACGGCGGCCAGGGCTTGCCCAAGACGCTGGAAATCGCCGTCTTCGAGATGGTCCACGCCGCCAACATGGCGTTCGGCCTGTGCCCGATGCTGACCCTGGCGGCGATCGAGGCCCTGGCCAGCCATGGTTCGGAAAGCCAGCAGCGGCTCTATCTGCCCCGGCTGGTCTCCGGCGAATGGACCGGCACCATGAACCTCACCGAGCCCCAGGCCGGCTCGGACCTGGCGGCCCTGACGACGATGGCCACGCCCGATGGCGAGGGCGGGTACGCCCTGGTCGGCCAGAAGATCTACATCACCTGGGGCGACCACGACGTGGCCGACAATGTCTGCCACCTCGTTTTGGCCCGCACGCCCGACGCGCCGCCCGGCGTCAAGGGCATCTCGCTGTTCCTGGCGCCGAAGGTTCTGGTCGGCGAGGATGGCGTGCTGGGCGTGGCCAACGCCCTGCGGGTGGGCGGGCTGGAGCACAAGCTGGGCATCCACGGCTCGCCCACCTGCGTGATGCTGTACGAGGGGGCCAAGGCCACCCTGGTGGGCGAGTTGGGCAAGGGCCTGGCCCACATGTTCACGATGATGAACGCCGCGCGGCTGCAGGTCGGAACCCAGGGCGTGGCCATCGCCGAGCGGGCCTATCAGCAGGCCCTGGCCTTCTCGCTGGAACGCACGCAAGGCCGCTCGGCCTGGACGGGCGCCTATCCCGCCCGGCTGTTCGACCATCCCGACATCCGCCGCACCTTGCTGCTGATGAAGGCCCGTATCGAGGCGGCGCGCGGGATCTGCCTCTCCACGGCCGTGGCCGCCGACCTGTCGCGCCACGCCGAAACGGAAGAGGCTCGCGCGAGCGCCAAGCTGCGCGAGGAGCTGCTGACCCCGATCGCCAAGGCCTGGTCCACCGACATGGGCGTCGAGGTGGCCTCCCAGGGCGTGCAGATCCACGGCGGCATGGGCTTCATCGAGGAGACCGGCGCGGCCCAGCACTATCGCGACGCCCGGATCAACCCGATCTACGAGGGCGCCAACGGCATCCAGGCCATCGACCTGATCGGCCGCAAGCTGATGCTGGGCGAGGGCCAGGCGATTGGCGACCTGATGGACGACATGCGCGATACGCTGGAGGCAATAGCCGCGATCGAGGCCTTGGCCGGCGTGGCCCTGCGCTTTGACGCCGCCCTCAACGCGGCCAGTTCGGCCACGGCCTGGCTGATCGAACGCCGGGCCCGGGCCATGCCGGACGCGTTGTCGGGGGCCACGGCCTATCTGAAGCTGCTAGGCGACGTGGTGGGCGGCTGGATGCTGATCAAAGGCGCGCTGGCCGAGCCGCACGGCGTGCGGCTGGCGCTGGCGCGTGTCTATGGGGAGAACGTTTTGGCGAGCGTGCCGGGCCAGGTGGCGGGGGTGACGGCGGGGGCTGCGGATCTGGAAGGCGTGACGGCGGAGATGCTGGGCGTTTAATGATCCGACCGGGCACATGCACTTGTGCGTGTCCCCATCAAACGCACAGAAGTCGGACCTTGAGGTCAAGACCGCCCGCACTTCCGGTTGGGGACACGCACAAGTGCATGTCCCCGATCGAAAACCCTACAGCTGACCCAGCATGTAGTCCGCCGACGAGACCTTGAAGTCCCCGCCCTCTTCCACGTTCAGCGTCTCGACCACGCCGTCCTTGGCGATCAGCGAGTAGCGCTGCGAGCGCAGGCCCATGCCGAACTTGCTGCCGTCGAAGTCCAGGCCGACCGCCTGGGTGAAGGCGCCATTGCCGTCGGCCAGCAGCAGGACCTCGTCGGTGATGCCCTGGTCGGCGGCCCAGGCCTTCATCACGAAGACGTCGTTGACCGAGACGCAGGCGATCGTGTCGACGCCCTTGGCCTTGAAGTCAGCGACATGGTCCTTGAAGCCCGGCAGGTGCTTGGCCGAGCAGGTGGGGGTGAAGGCGCCGGGTACGGCGAACAGGGCGACGGTCTTGCCCTTGAACAGTTCGTCGGTGGTCACCGGGGCCGGGCCCTCGGCGGTGAAAGTCATGAAAGTCGCCGAAGGAAGCGTGTCGCCAACCTTGATCGCCATGTGCGGAGTTCCTGTTCGTTGAGGGAGCGGATCGGAGATAAAGCCGCCAAGGCCGATCGCCAAGGAAAGGTTGGACTTGAAACTGCCGCCGTCCGCCCCGATCCTCTGATCATGGACCACCCGCACATCGATCTCGGCAAATCCGAGCCCGCGTTTCTCGCCGGCCAGATGCTGGTCGCCATGCCTGGCATCGAGGATCCACGCTTCGAGCGCGCGGTGCTGTACCTGTGCGCCCACGACGCCGAACAGGCCATGGGGCTGGCGGTCAATCGCCCGGCCGAGGGGCTGACCCTGTACGAACTGCTCAACAATCTCGGCGTCGAGCCCGAGGCTCACGCCCTGTCGCATCTGGTGATGCTGGGCGGGCCCGTGGAGCGCGAGCGGGGCTTTGTCCTGCACACCGACGACTTCGTTTCGCCCGACTCGACGGTGTCGGTGGCCGACGGCCTGGCCCTGACCGTCACCCGTGACGTGCTGGACGCCCTCGGCAGCCGGACCCACCGGCCGCGCCAGGCCATACTGGCCCTTGGCTATTCCGGCTGGGGCCCCGGCCAGCTGGAGCAGGAGCTGCGCGACAATGTCTGGCTGATCTGCGACGCCGACGAAGCGCTGCTGTTTGGCGACGACTACGACAACAAATGGACCATGGCCCTGGCCAAGATCGGCATAACCGCCGACCAGCTGTCGGCCCAGGCGGGGCGGGCTTAGACGGTCCAGGGGTGGGGGACTTGCCCCCACCTGGCGACTGCGTCGCCTGTCCGCCCCCATAGGGGGCGGAGCTCAGGTGCGCGAGGCTCCGCCCCCTCGCCGCGACAGACCGCGAAGTGGGCGGAGGGGCAAGTGAGTAACCCTACCCCCGCGCCTTCACCGGCGCGGCGCCGTCCACATAGGCCTCGTTGAGATAGACCTCGGCCTCCTGCGGCGACAGGGCCGGGGCGTAGCCGAAGCCCTGGCCGTAGTCGCAGCCCAGGGCCTGAAGCGCGCGCGCCATCTCGGCGTTCTCGACGCCCTCGGCCACGACTTCCAGCTCCAGGTCCTGGCCCAGCTTGATCACCGAGCGGACGATCTTGGCCGAGCCGGCGTTGCTGCCCATGGTGCGGACGAAATAACGATCGACCTTGAGCGTATCGAACGGCAGGCGGGTCAGGTACTGCAGCGACGAGAAGCCGGTGCCGAAGTCGTCCAACGCCAGGCCGGCGCCCGCCTCGCGCAGGCTGCGCAGGATCACGGCGGCCCGCTCGGGATCGCGCATGATGTCGCTCTCGGTGACTTCCAGCTTCAGCGCGCCGCGCGGCAGGTTGTGTTCCTTCAGCACCTGGCGGACGTCGTGCACCAGGCCCGGACGGTCGATCTCGCCGGTTGACAGGTTGACGCTGACGGTTAGGGCGCCGACCGCCGGATGGGTGTCGCGCCAGGCGGCCAACTGCTTGGCCGAGGTGCGCATCATGTGCTCCCCCAGCTCGCTCATCAGGCCCATTTCCTCGATCAGCGGCAGGAACTCGTCGGGCGGCAGCATGCCCCGGCGCGGATGGATCCAGCGGGCCAGGGCCTCGAAGCCCGACAGGGCGCCGGTCGACAGGCGCACCACGGGCTGGAAATAGGGACGGATCTCGCCACGGGCGATGGCGCCGCGCAGGTCGGCCTCCAGGGCCAGTCGCGACAGGCCGTCGGTCTCCATAGAGCGACCATAGGCGGCGGCCCCGCCGCGTCCGCCCGAAGCGGCGGCCTCGACGGCCAGCTCGGCGCGGCGCAGCAGTTCGGCCGCTTCGGGGGCGTCCTCGCCGCCCTCGGCCGACACGGCCCCGATCGACAGGGTGGGGTGGATGTCGAAGCCGGCCACCCGCAAAGGCTGCTCCAGGGCGGTGCGCAGCAACTCGGCGGGCTCGAAGCCGGTTGGATCGCACAGCACCGCGAACTCGTCCTCGCCGATCCGGCCCAGGATCGAACAGGTCGGGAAGGCGGCGGCCAGGCGTGAGCCCAGGGCGGCCAAGACAAGGTCGGCGCGCTCGTGGCCCAAAGCCTCGTTCAGACGGCGCAGGCGATCGACGTCGGCCACCACCAGCTCGTAGGCGCCCGGCTTGGACAGGCGCTCGCGGGCCTGGACGATGAAGCTCTTGCGGTCCAGCAGGCCGGTCAGGCTGTCGCGTTCGGAGGCGGCGAACTTGACCTCCGGGGCGATGACGCCGGCGGCGCGCACCCCGTCCTCCAACCACTGGCCACGCCAGATGCAGACCTCGCCGCCCCGCATGCGCAGGCGGGCCACGATCTCGCTGCCCGGCTCGCGAACCTTGAGGATGTCTTCGGCCTGGGCGCGGTCTTGAGGCAAGGTCAGGGCGCGGAAGGCGACGGAGGAGCAATCCGGAGCCAGCGGCCCCAGGCCCAAGGCGCGCGCCGCGCCATTGACGCGCAGCCGGTCAAGCTCGGGCTCCCAGAGCCATAGGGCGACCTCGGCGGCGCCAAGCGCCTCGAGCATGGCCGTGGCGTCCCAAACGCGGCGCTGACTGATCTTGAAAGACATGCCCTATCCCAGCGTCCGGGGCTCGCTAGGAATCCCTCCCCGAAAGGTAGACCGGCCTAAACGGCCGGAGGGGGCGCGACCATCCCGAACAGACGATGATCTCGCCATTCGCCGTTAATTTTCAGATAAGCAGGCGCATATCCCTCTTCCAGGAAACCGGATTTCAGCAGGACCGAGGCCGAGGCGGCGTTCTCCGGCATGCAGGCCGCTTCCAGGCGGTGAAGGCCCATCTCGCCGAACGCGAAGTCCACGGCGGCCCTGACGCCGTCCAGCATGTAGCCACGTCGGGCGTAGGGCTGGCCGATCCAATAGCCCAGCACGGCGCTCTGGGCGACGCCGCGACGGATATGGAACAGCCGCACCCCGCCGATCAGCGTCGCATCGTCGCGGCGGAACAGGAAGAACGGAAAGGCCTCGCCGGTCTCCAGTTCGCGGGCATAGGCCCCTAGCCGGTTGCGAAAGGCGGCGCGGGTCAGGTCGTCCTTCGGCCAGGTCGGCTCCCACGGCTCGAGGAAGGCCGCCGACTGGGTCCGCAGCGCCGACCAGGCCTTATAGTCCGACAGGCGCGGTAGGCGCAGGAACACCTTGTCGCCTTCGAGGCGTGGGCCGGGATCAGTCTGGAAAAGGCGAAGAAAGGCGGACAAGTGTGGGTTCTCGTTGAGCGGGCGCATTTTCGAGGGTCAACGCGCCGGAGGCAAGAGGGGCGCAGTCGTGCAAAAGTTATCCACAGGCTGACGGGGTCGAAACCCGGTCCCCGTTTGGGGACAGGCCCATGGGCCTGTCCCCAGCCGTCGCACCGCGCTCTATCCCCATGACTGGGGGGATGGACCTAAGCGAATCCAGTAGCTTAAACAAAACCGCAGGTTTCCGATGCTCACCCCTCCGGGCCGGCCGCATCATGGGGCCATGACCCAAACCGACATCCCCGCCTGGCGCCAGGCCCTGCAACTCAAGCTCATGGCCGCCCTCGATGCGGCCTGGGCGATCCTCGACTCCAGCGACGACCCGGCGGAAATCCGCCGGGTCCGCGAAAGAGCCAAGGCCCTGGGCGACCTGGCCACCCTGGCCCGCAAGGTGGCGCTGATCGTGCCGATGCCCCGCGCCAAGCCGGTCGCGGCGAGCCTGGGACCCGTCTGGGAAGAGGCGCAAACCGCCCTCGCCCCGGTCGCGGCCCAGGCCGAGATCGCCCGCCGGGCGCTGGACAAGCTCAAGGCCGGACGGCGCGGGCGGTTGTAAGCCTAAACCCTTTCTCCTCCCCCGCGTTGCGCGGGAGGAGAAAGCCCTCCACGGCGAGGCCGCGCCTTAAAGCCTTGATGGCGAGCTTGCGCCGGAATCCGACATTCCGCAGGGCCGAGAAGGGTGGAAAACAGACAGATTCGTCCCGGCTAGCGGACATCCACCTAAAGCGGCCAGCCCCCTACCCCAACGCCCTCTCAAAAACGTCCCCCGCCTTCAACGCCCCCTTCGCCCCCAGGATCGCGCTGGCCGTCTTGCGCGGCCCGAGGATCATCCCCGCCAGCCGCGTCAGGTCCGCCACCGTCACCGCGTCTACCGCCTGCGCCAGTTCGGCGGGGGCGTATAACCGGTCGAACATCAGCGCCTGGCCGGCCGCCTGCTCCGCCCGTGACAAAGGCTGTTCGCGGGCCATGAACATGTGGGCCTTAAGCTGGGCCTTGGCGCGGGCCAGTTCGGCATCCTCGATCTTGTCGGCCAGGGCCACGATCTGCTCGGCGCAGACCTTGGCGGTCTCGGCCGCGTCGCCGGCCGAGCAGCCGGCGTAAACGCCCAGCGCCCCGCAGTCGGCATAGGTGTCGGCATAGGCGTCGATATTATAGGCTAGGCCGCGCTTCTCGCGGGCCTCCTGGAACAGCCGCGACGACATGCCGCCGCCCAGGGCCTCGGCGAAGATCCGCAGGGCGAAATAGTCGTCCTGGCGGGCGCTGACGGCGGGCAGCATGAACACCAGGTGGGCCTGCTCCAGCTTGCGGGCCTGGCTCTTGCGGCCGCCGATGAAGGGGGCGGCGGCGAAGTCGGCGGCGCCCTTGGCCGACGGCAGGGCGCCGAACTGGCGGCGTGCCAGGTCCAGCACCTCGTCAACCTCGACCGCGCCGGTGGCGCTGACGATCAGCCGGTCCGCGGCGTAGAGCCGTCCGCGCCAGTCCGACAGGCCCTCGACCGTGGCCGCGTTGACGCTGTCGACCGTGCCCAGGATCGGCCGGGCCAGGGGGTGGTCGCCCCAGGCGGCGGCCTGGACCAGGTCGAACACATAGTCGTCGGGCGCGTCGGCGGCCTCGGCGATCTCCTGGGCCACCACCTGCTTCTCGCGGGTCAGGTCGGCCTCGTCGAGCGTGGGGCGCAGCACGAGGTCGCTGAGCACGCTCATGCCCAGGTCCAGCCCGCCCTTCAGGGCGCGGACCTGGAAACTGGTGCGCTCATAGCCGGTGGCGGCGTTGATCGACCCGCCCTGGGCCTCGATCACCTCGACGATGTCGCGCGCGCTGCGACCGCCGGCCCCCTTGAACACCATGTGCTCAAGCAGGTGCGACCAGCCCGACCGTGCCGGGTCCTCATAGGCCGCGCCGCGCCCGGCGACGACCGACAGGGCCACGGTCTCGAGACCGGGCATGGGATCACAGACGACGCGGACGCCGTTTTCGAGGGTGTGCAGGGTGGCGGAGGTTGTCATGTCCCCCTCGCATAGCGACCCAGCGGCCAGGACGCCAGGATGATCCCTTCTGCCGCAAGGGGAGAAGGAAGGATCAGGCGTTCGCGAACACCCGGACGAACGCCTTCACTGTCTCCGCGTCAGCCGGCAGCCGCTCAAACTTTTCCGGCTTCTTCGAGTGGTCCGGCGTGGCGCGCGGGGTCACCGGGCTGACGCCGGCGGCGGCCAGCACGGCTTGCGGGAACTTGGCCGGGTGGGCGGTGGCGAGGATCACCACCGGGGTCGCCGGGTCGGCCAGGCGCAGGACATTGGCGGCGGCCACGGCGACGGCGGTGTGGGGGTCCAGAAGCTCGCCGGTCTCGTTGAGGGTGGAGAGGATGGTCTTGGCGGTGTCGGCCTCGCTGACCGACGCGCCCTGGAACAAGTCGCGCATCTTGGCATGGGCGCTGGGCGGGATATCGAGCGCGCCCGCGCCGGCGAAGGCGCGGAAGGCGCGGCCGGTCTCGACCCCGTCGCGGCCCACGGCCTCGAAATACAGCCGCTCGAAATTGCTGGCCACCTGGATGTCCATGGCCGGGCTCTGGGTGGCGTGGACGCCGCCGCTGGCGTAGCGGCCTTCCTCGAAGGCTCTTGCGAGAATGTCATTGGAGTTGGTGGCGGCGATGATCCGGGCGATCGGCAGGCCCATGCGGCTGGCGACATAGGCGGCGTAGGCGTCGCCGAAATTCCCCGTCGGCACCACGAAGGCCACCTTGCGGGCAGGGGCCCCCAGGGCGACGGCGGCGGTGAAGAAATAGACGGTCTGGGCGGCGATCCGCGCCCAGTTGATCGAGTTGACGCCCGACAGGTCCACTGCGTGGCGGAACTGGTCGTCCTGGAAGGCCTGCTTGACGATGGCCTGGCAGTCATCGAACGAGCCGAGGATCGAGACGCAGGCCACATTGCTGTCGGTCGCCGTGGTCATGAACCGGCGCTGGACCTCGCTGATCCGGCCCTCGGGGAACAGGGCCACGATGCGGGCATGGCTGCGGCCGCGGAAGGCCTCGACCGCCGCGCCGCCGGTATCTCCGGAGGTGGCGCAGATGATGGTCATGGTCCGCGACTGGCGCGACAGCACATGGTCATAGAGCCGCCCCAGCAGCTGCATCGCCACGTCCTTGAAGGCCAGGGTCGGGCCATGGAACAGCTCCAGCAGGTGGCGGCCGGGGGTCAGCTGTTTCAGCGGCGCGACGGCGGTGTGGGCGAAGCTGGCATAGGCCTCGTCGCACAGATCGCGCAGGTCCTGGGCCGGCAGGTCGTCGCCGACGAACTTGCCGATCACCGTGGCGGCGACCTGGGCGTAGGGCTGGCCGGCGAAGGCGGCGATCTCGTCAGGCGTAAAGGTGGGCCAGCGCTCTGGCACATAGAGGCCGCCGTCGGGGGCGAGGCCGGCCAGCACCGCTTCGAGGAAGCCGATCGACGGGGCCTGGCCCCGTGTGGAGACGTAACGCATCAGGATCTCATCTTCCGCCAGAGCATGGCGGCATAGATAAACAGCAAGGTCACGGCAAGACCGAACCACGTCAGGGCGTATTCCAGGTGCCGATTGGAAATTTCTGCCGGCAAGGGCGCGGGGGTGATTCCGGGCGGCGCGGGCGTGGCGGTCTCGACCATCAGGATGAAAGGTGCGGGCTTGTCGGCGGCGAAGCGCTGCAAAGTTGCTTGGCGGTCACCGCCCAGGGTCTTGGGGGCCATCAGCACCCCGACGGCGTGGGCCGGAGCGGCCAGGGTGACGGGGCCCGGCGCCGTCTGGCCGGTCATGGCCTTGATCACCCCCAGGTCCAGCAGGATAAGGCCGTAGGAACGGGTCGTGGTCGGGCACGGGACGGTGGCGCGCCAGACGATGTCGCCGTCGCGGACGCCATAGACGGGGGGCAGGGTCTCAGAGCGGCCGGCGGCGCAATCGACCGAGACGCGGGTCCAGGCGACGTCCTCGCCTTTATCGGCCCGAGCCAGCACCGTCGCCAGGGGCTGGGCGGGCGCGGTCTTCAGCACCTCAATCCGGGCCAGCAGGTCTTCCTTCCAGGCCAGGCGCTTGATCTGCCAGCCGCCCAGGGCGCAGAGGATGGCGAAGGCGATCAGGGTGGCGATCGTCAGGCCGATCGGGAAGCGGCGGTCGGGCGCGACGGCGGGAGCGGTCTCAGACATCGTGGCGGCCGGCCTCCGAGGCCTTGTTGGCGATCTGGGCGGCGACGATCAGGCCCTTGGCCGGGCGCATCAGGGCCAGGCTGGCGATCACCGTGACCGGCAGCCAGAACACCAGCAGCAGCCAGGTCGGCCAGTGCCAGGCGAACATCGAAAACAGCGCCCCGAACGCGCACAGGAAGCCGGCGATCAGGATCACGAAGGTCGAGGCTCCGTCCCCCGGCTCGTGGGCCCCAAGGTCGAAGCCGCAGGCGTCGCAGGTCTTGGCCACCTTCAGGAACCCGTCGAACAGCATCCCCTCGCCGCAGTGCGGACAGCGGCCGGTCGCGCCGGCGAGGTAGGGGTTCACGCGGTTGGGGTGGGGGGCGGTCATGGGACTACTCCTTACACCGCAACGCGCGGACAGGCACATGGGCTTGTCCCCAATCAGACCCCAGAAACCAAAAAGGCCCGGAACGCCTTGCGACGGTCCGGGCCCTTTGGAGGCGCGAGCGCTAGTGCTGGGCGCCGAAGATCACATAGACGAAGGCGAACAGAAACAGCCAGACCACGTCCACGAAGTGCCAGTACCAGGCGGCGGCTTCGAAACCGAAGTGCTGCTTGGGCGTGAAGGCGCCGTTCATCAGACGGATCAGGCAGACGATCAGGAACAGGGTGCCGACGAACACGTGGAAGCCGTGGAAGCCGGTGGCCAGGAAGAAGGTCGAGCCGTAGAGGCCGGCATTGGCGGCGGCTTCCGAGTAGAACAGGTGCTCGCTATTGATATGGCTGTATTCATAAATCTGGATGGTGGTGAACAGCGCGCCCAGCAGGATGGTCAGGATCAGGCCCCACTTGGCGCCGTTGCGGTCGCCTTGCTGCAGGGCGTGGTGCGACCAGGTGATGGTGGTGCCTGACAGAAGCAAGGTGAGCGTGTTGACCAGCGGCAGCTGCCAGGGCGAGACGGCCTCGACGCCCGTCGGCGGCCAGGTGGCCCAGGCGGCGCGGACTTCCTCGATGCCCGACAGGGTGCGGTGGTGATGGAAGAGCGCCATCTCGAAGAAGATCCAGAACCAGGCGACGAAGAACATCACTTCCGAGGCGATGAACAACACCATGCCGTAGCGCAGGCCAATCGAGACGACGGGGGTGTGGTCGCCGGCGTTGGCTTCCTTGATGACGTCGCTCCACCAGCCGAAGAAGGTGTAGAGCACGCCCGAAATGCCTAGGGCGAACAGCCACCACTGGCCCTTGTCGATGCCGAAGACCCCGCCCTTGATCCAGGCGATCAGGCCGATAGCCATCATGGTGGCCGACAGCGAACCGACGAACGGCCAGGCGCTGGGGGGCAGGATGTGATAGTCGTGTTTGACGGCGCCTTGGGCCATGTGCGTGCTAACCCTATAATCCCTATAAGCGCGCCGGCCGGTTTTCCCCCTGCCGAAACGCCATGTGTGAAACGCTATAGCCCTGTCGGCGGCCTGCCGCCAAGGGGTTCGACGATGCGCGGCGTCGCCGCCGCCTGTTTCGCCCCCGCCGCGTCAGGCACGGCCGGGAAGAAGGTATAGGAGAGCGTGATTTCCGACTTTCCCTTGGTGTCGACGTCATCGACGAAACCGGGATCGACGAAATAGACCACCGGGAACTCGACCGTCTGGCCGGGCGCGATGGTTTGATTCGAAAAGCAGAAGCATTCCAGCTTCTGGAAATAGGGGCCGGCCTGCTCGGGCACGACATTGTAGATCGCCCGACCGGTCATGGGCTTGTCGCCGCGGTTGGTCACCTTGAAGAAGGCCAAGCCCGTATCGCCGATCCGGACGGTCTGGCTGGTCTGCAGGGCGGTGAAGTCCCAAGGCAGATTGCGGACATTGGCGTCGAAGCGGATCTCGATCTTGCGGTCGAGCACCTTGGTCGGCTTGGCCACGGCCTTGCGCACCGTGCCGTCAAAGCCCGTGGCCTGGCAGAACAGCTTGTACAGCGGCACGGCGGCATAGGCCGCGCCGACCATGCCGAAGAAGGCCACGCCGCAGATCGCGGCGACCTTGAGGTGGTTGCGCTTGGCCGGACGCTCGGCCGTGCCGACCTTGTTGTCCTGCTCGATCTTGCGCCGGTCTTCGGGCTTGAGGCCGTCGTCAGAAGTGGGGCCCAACATTGCCTCCCAGCTTCACGAGGGTGACGACGAAGACCAGGATCACGAAGGCAACCAGGCCCAGGCCCAGGGCGATGTTACGGCCGCTGCGCGCCTTGGTGGCGGGATCGACGGGCTTGCGTGTCATGACAGCAGCTCCAGAGCTTTGAGGCCCAGCACGGCCTCGGCCAGCAGGGCGGCGAACAGGGCGAACAGATAGAGGATCGAGAAGGCGAACAGGTTCCGGGCGTGCTTGGCGTCGCCGACCACCACGCGTTGGCCAGGTTTGCCGCGCTTGGCCTCGGCCTCGCCGACCTCATAGAGGTCGCGGTCGGCGGGACGCGGATCAGCGGCGTCGCCGGCCGTGCTGCGGAAGACGCGCAGGGCCAGGGTCAGGAACACCAGGCCGCCCAGGCCCGAGACTGCCAGGTACAGCCACCCGCCCAGGCCCGTGAACACCGGGGCCAGGCACACCGGGATCAGCACCAGCGTGTAGAGCAGGATCTGCTTGCGGGTTTCGCGTGCGCCCTTGACGACGGGCAGCATCGGCACGCCGGCCTTGGCGTAGTCGGTGCTGATATAGAGCGACAGCGCCCAGAAGTGCGGCGGGGTCCACAGGAAGATGATCAGCACCATCAGCCAGGCGTTCAGCGGCGCGTGACCGGTCGCCGCCGCCCAGCCGATCACCGGCGGCAGGGCCCCGGCCAGGCCGCCGATGACGATGTTCTGGGCCGTCCAGCGCTTGAGCCACATGGTGTAGACCACGGCGTAGAAGACGATGGTGAAGGCCAACAGGCCGGCGGCCAGCCAGTTGATCGCCATGCCCATCAGCATCACCGAGAGCAGGCTGAGCACCACGCCAAGCGTGGCGGCTTCCTCGCCCTTGACCAGGCCCATGGGCACCGGCCGGCCGCGCGTGCGGCGCATCTTGGCGTCGATGTCGGCGTCGTACCACATGTTCAGCGCGCCCGAGGCGCCCGCCCCGATGGCGATGCACAGCACCGCCACGGCGCCCAATAACGGGTGGATCGGCGTTCGGGCGGCCAGCATTCCGGTCAGGGCGGTAAACACCACCAGCGACATCACCCGCGGCTTCATCAGCTGGAAATAGTCCTGCCAACGGGCGTGGCGGACCGTATCGGTCGCCTCGTCGTCGGGGATCAGGACAGTGGGCTGGGCCATTTTACGAAAGGGTCGCTTGTCTACTTAAGGGTCGCGGGTTCTGGATGGGCGAAGGGCGCGGGCTGGATTTTCATCCGGCCCGCGCCCCCGCGTTTGCGTCTCTAGTCTATCAGGTTCAGTGGCTGTCGGCCTTGATCACCGGCGGGTCGCTGAACTGGTGGAAGGGCGGCGGCGACGACAGGGTCCATTCCAGGGTGGTGGCGCCTTCGCCCCACGGATTGGCCTCGGCCGGGCGACGACGGATGGCGGCCTCGATCAGGATGACCAGGAACACCAGCACGCCCACCGCGGTGATCGCGTAGCCCACCGACGAGACGTAGTTCCAGTGCGCGAAGGCGACTGGATAGTCCACATAGCGGCGCGGCATGCCCTGCAGGCCCAGGAAGTGTTGCGGGAAGAAGATCACGTTGACGCCGACGAACATGATCCAGAACTGAAGGCAGCCCAAGAACTCGTTGTACTTCACGCCCCACATCTTCTCGAACCAGTAGAAGAAGCCGGCGAAGATGGCGAACACCGCGCCCAGCGACAGCACGTAGTGGAAGTGGGCGACGACGTAATAGGTGTCGTGCAGGCTGTAGTCGATGCCGGCGTTGGACAGCACGACGCCGGTCACGCCGCCGACGGTGAACAGGAAGATGAAGCCGATCGCCCACAGCATGGGGGTCTTGAAGCTGATCGAGCCGCCCCACATCGTGGCGATCCACGAGAAGATCTTCACGCCGGTGGGCACCGCGATGACCATGGTGGCGGCCACGAAATAGGCCCGCAGGTTGATGCTCATGCCGACGGTGTACATGTGGTGAGCCCACACGATGAAGCCGACGAAGCCGATGGCGACCATGGCGTAGGCCATCGCCAAATAGCCGAAGATCGGCTTCTTGGAGAAGGTCGAGACGATGTGGCTGATGATGCCGAAGCCTGGCAGGATCAGAATGTACACTTCCGGGTGACCGAAGAACCAGAACAGGTGCTGGAACATGACGGGGTCGCCGCCGGCGGCCGGGTCGAAGAAGTGGGTGCCGAAGTTGCGGTCGGTCAGCAGCATGGTGATGGCGCCGGCCAGCACGGGCAGCGACAGCAGCAGCAGGAAGGCGGTAATCAGCACCGACCAGGCGAACAGCGGCATGCGGTGCAGGGTCATGCCCGGGGCCCGCATGTTGAAGATCGTGGTGATGAAGTTGATCGCGCCGAGGATCGACGAGGCGCCGGCCAGGTGGAGCGCCAGGATCGCCAGGTCCATCGACGGGCCGGTGTGGCCGGTGGTCGACAGTGGCGGATAGATCGTCCAGCCGCCGCCAAAGCCCTTGCCCGGGCCGCCGTCGACGAACATCGAGGTCAGCAGCAGGCACCAGGCGGCGACCAGCAGCCAGAACGACACGTTGTTCATCCGCGGGAAGGCCATGTCCGGCGCGCCGATCATGATCGGCACGAACCAGTTGCCGAAACCGCCGATCATCGCCGGCATGACCATGAAGAAGATCATGATCAGGGCGTGGGCGGTGACGACCGCGTTGTAGCCGTGCTTGGACGATTCAACGATCCCGATGTTTTGGAAACGACCACCGCTGACCGTTTGCATGAAGACATCGAGCGAACCGCCCGGCCTGAAAACTTGGATGCCCGGCTCGGCCAGCTCCCAGCGGATCAGGCCCGACAGCAGACCGCCCACCAGGCCCGCCATGATGGCGAAGATGATGTAAAGCGTGCCAATGTCCTTGTGGTTCGTCGACCCGAACCAGCGGGCGATGAAGGGCGGCTTGTGATCAGCGTCGTCGTGCGCATCGTGCGCGTCGTGATGATCGATGTCAGCGGCGTGAGCCATCGGACTTAATCCTGCAATCGTATCTTAGACCGCCGGCGCGGCGGGAGCCGCGGCCGGAGCGGATGCGGGGGCGGTCGCGACCGGGGTCACCGTGGCGGTCGCCGGAGCGGCTGCGGTGGCGGGTGCGGCGGGCGGCGCGGTCTTGGACTTCACCCAGACGTCAAAGTCGGCCTGGCTGACGACATGAATCTCGATCGGCATGTTCGAGTGTTCGACGCCGCAGAGTTCCGAGCACTGACCGTAATAGACGCCGATGGTGTCTGCCTTGAACCAGGTTTCGTTCAGGCGGCCGGGGATGGCGTCGGTCTTCAGGCCGAAGGCCGGCAGGGCGAAGGCGTGGATCACGTCGGCGCCGGTGACCTGAACCCGGATGACCTGGTTTACCGGAACGACCAGCGGCTTGTCGGCGGCCAGCAGGTAAGGCACGCCCTTGGCGGCGGCCTCTTCCTTCTTCAGCGGCACCGAGGTGATCTCGCTGATCTTCTGGTCGGGATATTCGTAGCCCCAGTACCACTGGTAGCCAGTGGCCTTCACCGTCATGTACGGCTTGGGCATGTCGTTATAGGCGAAAAGCAGCCGGAACGAGAAGATCGCGATCACCATCAGGATGACCACCGGGACGATTGTCCAGATGATCTCGACCGTGGTGTTGTGGCTGAACTTGGCCGGAACCGGGTTCGCCTTCTTGTTGTAGCGGATGCAGACCCAGATGATCAGGCCCAGCACCAGCAAGGTGATGGCCGTGATGATCGGCATCAAGATGACATTGTGGAACCAGATCGCCTCGAACTTCAGCGGCGACGCGGCGCGCTGCAGATCGATCGCGCCAGGCGTCGGCTGTCCCAGCAGTTCGGTGCTCTTGGCCAGCGCCTGCCCCGCGAATACGCCCGAAAGCGCCATCGTCGTGGCGGCGACGGCTGCTACGCCCGCCAACATCCGCCGCATCCCCAAAATTGCCTTCATATCCCTCACGGCCCGTTTCGGCGGCGATTTGGCGTCCATCGAACCCACGCCGCGCCGACTTGCACAATACGACCAGTGACATGGAACAATGGCAATCGACTTTGTGGAATCGACGGCCCTGCCCCGGCGTCTCTGGCCGGTCGTCGGCGTGCATACGCGCTCAAATCCCCCTTGCCAAGCGCCAGAGGTGTTCGCCGAACACCGTGCTGTAAAGGCGGGCGCGTTAGCTGAGAACAGCTCTCAACAGCGGCCAATCGGTGACCTACGTGTCATTACTAACATGTAATGACAGCTACCTTGCATTAGGCACTACCTTGCGTCACAAGGATGCAGCAACGGGAAACCAACGCCGTGACGGAAGCCATCGAAATTCAACTGAAAAAGGGCGTGCTGGCGCTGTGCGTGCTGGCCCTGCTGTCACGCGCCGACAGCTACGCCTACGAAATCGCCAGCAAGCTCGCCAAGGACATCGATATGGGGGAAGGGACAATCTACCCGCTCATGCGCCGCATGCAGTCGGACGGCCTGGTCGAGACCTATTTGGTCGAGAGCCAGAGCGGCCCGCCGCGCAAATATTATCGCCTGACCGATGCCGGGCGAAACAGCTTCACGGCCCAGAAGGCCGAATGGGCGGCGTTCACCACGGCCGTCGAAGACATCTTGGGAGCCGCCGCATGACGCGCGCCGAATTCCTCACCCGCCTCAAGCGCGGCCTGGCCGGCATGCCCGCCTCCGCGATCGCCGACATCGTCGCCGATTACGAGGCGCACTTCGCCGACGCCCAGGCGGCCGGACGCAGCGAGGCCGAGGTGGCCGCCGCCCTGGGCGACCCAGAACGGCTGGCTCGCGAACAGCGCGCCGAGCAGGGCGTCAAGCGCTGGGAAGAGGTCAAGAACCCCTCGGCCGCCGCCGGCGCCGTCTTCGCGGTGTTGGGTCTGGGCGCGATCGACATTCTGTTCCTGCTGCCCTTGCTGATGGGCGTGTTGGGGACGTTGTTCGCCTTCTTCATGGCGGCGATCGGCGTGTTCGTGGGCGGCGGCTTCGTCGCCACGGTCGGGCCGTTCGCCGGACCGCCCGGCGGCCCCGCCGTCGCCTTCCTGATGGGCATC
This sequence comes from Caulobacter sp. DWR3-1-2, assembly GCF_049896225.1. Classification (NCBI taxonomy): domain Bacteria; kingdom Pseudomonadati; phylum Pseudomonadota; class Alphaproteobacteria; order Caulobacterales; family Caulobacteraceae; genus Caulobacter; species Caulobacter sp. DWR3-1-2. The sequence goes on from NZ_JAFCTW010000011.1 coordinate 69,480, forward strand.
GGACTGATGGCCGTCGCCACCGCCCTGGCCGCCGTCACCACCCTGCTGACCATCTGGCTCGTCAACGGCCTGGTCTGGTACGGGCGTCTTCACTACCGGCTGCTGAAGCCGGCCATCGAAACCCAGGTCTGAGGGGACCGCCATGATCCGTAACCTGACCATCGTCGCCGTCGCCAGCTTCGTCCTCGCCCTCGGCTGCTTCGGCGGCGCGGCGGCACTGGGCGGCCGCGAGCTGCTGACCCGCGGCTGGACCATTCCGATGAACGACTGGCACATCGACGTCAGCGACGACGACGACCATGTCTCGATCACGCCGGGCGGCGTGAACGCCGGCGACCGCGAGGAAACCACGCGCCAGATCGCCTGGGCCGGCGCCGAGGCCCTGCAGATCGACCTGCCCGCCGACGTCACCTACACCCAGGCGGCCCCGGGCGCCGGCGCGTCGATCAAGGTCTCCGGGCCCAGGTTCCTGGTCGATCGGGTGGAGGTCGAGAACGGCCGCATCCGCCTGAAGGGCGACGACGACTCCGGCGACATCAATGTCACCGGCCACGGCATCCAGATCTCGCGCGGCCGCGACGCGCTGGTCATCGAGGTGACCGCCCCGGCCGTCCGCAGCTTCACCCTGAACGGCAGCGGCGACCTGGACGTACGGGCCTATGACCAGCCCACCCTGGACCTGGAGATCAACGGCAGCGGCGCCATCAGCGCCCACGGCAAGACCGCCAAGCTCGACCTGCAGGTCTCCGGCTCGGGCGAAGCCGACCTCGGGGGCCTGGACGCCGGCGACACCAAGGTCGCCGTGGCCGGCAGCGGCGAGGCCAAGATCGCCCCGCACGGCGCGACGGAGGTCGAGGTGGCCGGCAGCGGCGAGGTCGAGGTGATCACCAAGCCGACCAGCCTGGTCTCCAACGTCGCCGGCTCCGGCGAAGTGCACCAGAACTGGTAGGACTCACGGACGGGGACATGCCCATGGGCATGTCCCCGATCGCATCCGCCACGAGCCCCCGGCGTCGAATCGTCGCCCGGGTGATGACGTGGGCGGAAGAAACCCCTACCTCTAGGGGCATGACAGCTCTCATGACCGCCCCGTCCCTGCTGGCCGCCGCCGGCGTCGATCCCGAACGGGCCCGCCAGATTCTCGGCGAAGCCCTGGCCGGCGCCGATGACGGGGAACTGTTCGTCGAACGCTCCGAAAGCGAGTCCTTCGTGTTCGACGACGGGCGGCTGAAGAGCGCCTCCTATGATTCGGGCGAAGGTTTCGGCCTGCGCGTGGTGGCGGGCGAGACCGCTGGCTACGCCCACTCCGCCGAGATTTCCGAAGCCTCGCTCGGCCGCGCCGCCGATTCGGCCAAGCTGGCCCGCCGCGGCTATGCCGGGATCCACGCCGACGCCCCGCGCGCCACCAATGAAAAACTCTATGGCGACGACGACCCCGTCTCGGCGCCAGCCTTTTCCGACAAGGTCGCCCTGCTGCAGGAGATCGACGCCTTCGCCCGGGCCCGCGATCCGCGCGTGGTCCAGGTGATGGCCTCGATGGCCGGCGAGCGCCGCGTCGTCGAGATCCTGCGCGCCGACGGCCGCCTGCTGCGCGACGTGCGGCCCCTGGTCCGCGTCAATGTGCAGGTCACGGTCGAGAAGGACGGCAAGCGCGAGGCCGGCTCCTCGGGGGCCGGTGGCCGCGCCGGCTTCGCCGCCTGGATCAGCCCCGACAAGTGGCAGGAGCAGGTCGACGAGGCCCTGCGCCAGGCCTTGGTCAATCTCGACGCCGTGGCCTGCCCGGCCGGCGAGATGGACGTGGTGCTCGGCCCAGGCTGGAACGGCGTGCTGCTGCACGAGGCCGTCGGCCATGGCCTGGAAGGCGATTTCAACCGCAAGGGCATCAGCGCCTTCTCGGGCCGGATCGGCGAGCGCGTCGCCGCCAAGGGCGTCACGGTGTTCGACGACGGCTCCCTGCCCGGCCGTCGCGGCTCGCTGACCATCGACGACGAGGGCACCCCCACCGAGCGCACCGTGCTGATCGAGGACGGCATCCTCGTGGGCTACATGCACGACCGGATGAGCGCCCGGCTGATGGGCATGGCCCCGACCGGCAACGGACGTCGCCAGTCCTACGCCCACATGCCCATGCCGCGCATGACCAATACCGGCATGCTGGCCGGTAACGACGACCCGGCCGAGATGATCGCCTCGATGAAGCGCGGGCTCTACTGCGCCAATTTCGGCGGCGGCCAGGTCGACATCACCAACGGAAAGTTCGTTTTCCAGTGCACCGAGGCCTATCTGGTCGAGGACGGCAAGATCACCGCGCCCGTCAAGGGCGCCACCCTGATCGGTGATGGCCCCAACGCCTTGACCAAGGTGACGATGATCGGCCACGACTTCGACTTCGACCCCGGAATCGGCGTCTGCGGCAAGTCCGGCCAGGGCGTGCCGGTCGGCGTCGGCCAGCCGTCGCTGAAGATAACGGGACTGACGGTTGGGGGCACTGCGGTTTAGGCGCGGCGTCCGAATAGGAATGGCGTAAATGGCCCTCGAAAGCGGCCTTCGCCGCGCCGTTCTGCTCGTCGCGGCGCTGAACCTTGCCTATTTCGGCGTTGAGCTCACCGTCGCGCTGCACATCGGTTCGGTGTCGCTACTGGCCGACAGCGTCGATTTCCTCGAGGACGCCGCCGTCAATTTTCTGATCTTCGTGGCGCTTGGCTGGAGCCTCCAGCGACGCGCATGGGTCGGATCAGCCCTGGCGGGCGTCTTGTTGATCCCTGCGGCGGCCTTCTTCTGGGCAGTGTGGCGAAAGTACGCGGACCCGGTTCCGCCCGAGGCGCTGCCCTTGGCCATCACCGGGGCCGGAGCCTTGGTGGTCAACCTGTTCTGCGCCTTCACCCTGGCGCGTTTTCGCCGTCACGCCGGCAGCCTGACCAAGGCGGCCTTCCTGTCCGCGCGCAACGATGCGCTGGCTAATGTGGCGATCATCCTCGCCGCGGTCATCACCCTGTTCACGCGCTCGTTCTGGCCGGATGTGGTCGTGGGCCTCGTCATCGCCTGCATGAACATCGACGCGGCCAAGGCCGTGTGGATCGCCGCGCGCGCCGAACATCAGGCGGCGCGACCCGTGCCCTGATCCTCGCTCAGTCCCATCGGGGCCGGGCCGACACCGATGACCGGGCGCAACCGGGAAGCACCGCTCGCCGCTGAAGCCCGATCCGTCCATCCGGCGCGCGGCGGCGGGGTCCACGACGGCGGCCGCTACCGGTTGACGATCTTGATGATCCGCTTGGACGACGGTCGGCCAGACAGCCCCTTGTCCGGCGCGTAGGTGACGATCAGGTCGCTGCCCTTCAGGTTGACGCCGGGCTTGCGACCCTCGGCCAGTAGCACGCGGACGACGCGGGCCAGCAGGTTGCGGTCGCCGTTGCGGGCCATCTTCTCGAAGGCCTCGGCGGTGACCGTGGCGGTGTCGGCCACCAGCACCGAGGTGGCGGGAGTGGCGTCATCGACGGTTTCGAAGGCGATGCGGTGCTGGGCGGCGCGGCTGGCGCGGGCGCTGGCCTGCAGCAGGCGCTGGAACAGCAGGTTGACGGAGATCACGGTCGGCGGTTGGATCGAGGTGGCCTTGCCGGTCAGGGCGGCGGCGTCGCCGGCCGGCCGCTCGGCGGTGAACAGCGTCATCCCGCCCAGCTTGCTGGCTCGCAGGACGGGCTCGCCCATCTCGTTCTTGTAGATGGTGTCGCCGCGCGGCGCGGGCTGGGCGGACAGCACCCAGACCTCGGAGCTGTTTTCGAACTTCATCAGCGGCTGGGACGCGCCGCGATCCAGAATAAAGGCGCTGCCGGTTTCGGAGACGTAGCGGGCGACGGCGGGCGGGGCCGCCCTGCGGGTGTCCGACGCCCCGCGACTGCCAAACAGCGCGTCGCGAAGGCTGTGCCCGTTCTGTGCGTGCGCGGCGCCGGCGCTGGCCACCAGGGCGAGCGCCAACAGGATCGCCCGGCCCCCTGGCCTCCCGCCTGGCCTCCCCCCTGGCCTCGTCGTCGCCGCCGATAGACTCTTCATGCCCATGGTCATGATCGTCGACTGGGGCGAATCTTGGACGCCAAAGACCTTGTTCCCGCCACGCCTTACCCCGAAGCCCCCAGTGTCGCTTGCGAGCAACACCTCCGTCGGTCGGTCAGTCGAGCGGGCGGGAGGACGGTCGTCAAGGGTGGTGTCGCCTTGGCCTCATCGCCAAAACAAACGCTGCCATCCCGGACAAGCGCGTAGCGCGCCGATCCGGGATGGCAGCGTGAACGCCGCGCTTCCGGCGGTCCCGGATCTGCGGCCCTGCGGGCCTTCTCCGGGATGACACGCCTTTTTCAGCTCTAGAATCGCTGGCTTAAGCCGCCATGTACTGCCCGCCGTTCAGGGTCAGCGTCGCGCCGGTGACGAAACCGGCGCGCTCGCCGGCCAGGAACGAAACCATGTCGGCGATCTCCTCGCCCTTGCCCAGGCGGCCGACGGGGATGCCGGCGATGATCGAGGCCAGCACGGCTTCCGGCACGGCGGCGACCATCTCGGTGTCGATATAGCCCGGGCAGATGACGTTGACGGTCACGCCCTTCTTGGCGTTCTCCAGGGCCAGGGCCTTGGTGAAACCGATCAGCCCGGCCTTGGCGGCCGAATAGTTGGTCTGGCCCATCTGGCCCTTCTGGCCGTTGATCGAGCTGATATTGACGATCCGGCCCCAGTTGCGTTCGCGCATCCCCTCAATGACCGGACGGGTCATGTTGAAGGCGCTGTCCATGTTGACGCGGATGACTTCGGACCACTGCTCGTAGGTCATCTTGTGCAGCATGCCATCGCGGGTGATGCCGGCGTTGTTGACCAGCACGTCGATCGGGCCCAGTTCGGCCTCGACCTTTTTGACGGCGGCGGCGCAGTCGTCGAACGAGCCGACATTGCCCTTTACCACCATCACGCCCAGGTCCTTGGCGCAGGCTGCGGCGGCCTCCTCATTGCCGGAATAACCGGCCGCCACCTTCATTCCGTCGGCCACCAGCCGCTCGCAGATCGCCCGACCAATGCCCCGGGTGCCGCCGGTCACGAAAGCCACTCTCGCCATCAAATTCTCTCCCTGAAGTTTCTTATGGTTGCACGCGGCCGGCGGCGCGGGACAAGCCCTAGCCGCCGGCCGTCATGGAAATTCATCGCGGCGACGTTTGTCGGTTCGGGATCGTCAGACCGCCTCGACGCACATGGCCACGCCCATGCCGCCGCCGATGCACAACGTGGCCAGGCCCTTCTTGGCTCCGGAACGCTTCATCTCATGGACCAGGGTGGTGAGGATGCGCGCGCCCGAGGCGCCGATCGGGTGGCCGATGGCGATGGCCCCGCCGTTGACATTGACCTTGGCCGGATCGAGGCCCAGCTCCTGCACCACGCACAGCGACTGGGCGGCGAAGGCCTCGTTGCTCTCGATCAGGTCGAGATCGGCGACGGTCCAGCCGGCCTTTTCCAGAGCCTTCTTGGACGCCGGGATCGGGCCGGTGCCCATGATCTCGGGCTCGACGCCGGCATTGGCCCACGAGGCGATCCGGGCCAAGGGGGTCAGGCCGCGCTTCTTGGCCTCGTCGGCGCTCATCAGCACCAGGGCGGCGGCGCCATCATTGAGGCCCGAGGCGTTGGCGGCGGTGACCGAGCCGTCCTTGGTGAAGGCCGGCTTGAGCCCGGAAATGCCTTCATAGGTCGCGCCGTGGCGGATGAACTCGTCGTCCTTAACCACCGTGTCGCCCTTGCGACCCTTGATGGTCACCGGGACGATCTCGCAGTCGAACTTGCCGGCCTTCTGGGCGGCCTCGGCCTTGTTCTGGCTGGCGACGGCGAAGCGGTCCTGGGCTTCGCGGGTGATCTGCCAGCGCGAGGCGATGTTCTCGGCGGTCTGGCCCATGTGGTAGCCGTGGAAGGCGTCCCACAGGCCGTCCTTGATCATGGTGTCGACGAAGCTGAGGTCGCCCATCTTCTGGCCGTTTCGTAAGCCTTGCGCGTGCGGCGCCTGGCTCATGCTCTCCTGGCCGCCCACGACCACGATATTGGCGTCGCCGGCGGCAATCTGCTGGGCGCCCAGAGCCACGGCGCGCAGGCCCGAGCCGCATAGCTGGTTGAGGCTCCAGGCCGGGCTTTCGACTGGGATACCGGCATTGACCGAGGCCTGGCGGGCCGGACCCTGGCCGGCGGCGGCCTGCAGCACCTGGCCCAGGATCACTTCGTCGACATCGGCGGCGCTGATGCCCGCGCGCTCAACGGCGGCCTGGATGGCGATCTTGCCCAGCTCGTGGGCCGGCAGGCTGGACAGGGCGCCGAGGAACGAGCCGACCGGCGTGCGGGCGGCGGAAACGATGACGATGTCGCTCATGGCGAAGAAGCTCCCAACGTATTTCCGGGCGCTTCTCGCAGTTGCGGCGCCCATGATTTTGCAGTGCGGCGCCACCATGCCTAAACCGGCACGGTTCGTCACCGTCACATTTTCACGGGATGTTGCGCGCGCCAAGCGTCAGCGGCACTGGCGTCATGCCTTTGCATTCGCGATAGTGCAGTGCGAAAAGGCGGAGACAACGCTGTCCTAGGGAACGAAATGTCCGAGAACAACGAAAACGGCGAAACGCCATCGGCCCGCGCGCCCGGCGAAAAAGCCGCCGGCCCCAAGGTCGTCATCAAGAAATACGCCAACCGTCGCCTCTACAATACAGCGTCTTCCTCTTACGTCACGCTGGAACACCTGTCGGACATGGTGAAGGAGGGCGTGGATTTCGTGGTCTATGACGCCAAGACCAATGACGACATCACCCGCTCGGTGCTGACCCAGATCATCTTCGAAGAGGAAAATCGCGGCGGCGGCCAGAACCTGCTGCCGATCCAGTTCCTCCGCCAGTTGATCGGTTTCTACGGCAATTCCATGCAGGCCTTCGTGCCCAGCTATCTGGAAATGTCGCTGGAGAGCTTCACCAAGCAGCAGGAGCGGATGCGCACCCAATTCGCCGGCCTGACGCCCGTCAAGGGCATCCCCGCCGTCGGCATGCCCACGATCGGCGTCTACGAAGACCAGATTCGTCAGAACATGGCGCTGTTCGACCGGGCCATGAAGATGTTCTCGCCCTTCGCCTATGCCCGCCCCGAGGATGCGCCCGCCGCCACGCCGGCCGAACCGCCGCCGCCCGCCACGCCGGCCTCGGCGCCCAGCGAGGACTCGCTGGCCGACCTCAAGCGCCAGCTTGAGGCCATGCAGCAGCAGATCGAGAAGCTGGCGACCAAGCCCTAGGGGGCGTGTTGCGTCCTTCGAGGCTCGGCTTCGCCTCGCACCTCAGGATGAGGAATTCAGAGCAAAAGATCCTCATCCTGAGGCGCCCGCGAAGCGGGCCTCGAAGGACGCAGCCTTGCCACGATCCCTTAACCACGCCGACTGATCCGTTCTTAACGCTCGCGGCGTTATCTCTTCACCATGAATGGTCCGATCGACCCTATCCGCCGCGTCCAAGCCGCGCGCCGGGCGTTGCCCGCGCCTCGCGACACCGACCGCCCCGAAGCGGACGGCGAGGACGTGACGTTCGTGCGTGACGAGGCGCCCGCTCCCCAGCCGCCCCCTCCCAAAAATACCAATAGGGGCCGAGGCGCCTTCGCCACCTTCGCCGCCCACGTGATGGGCCAGAGCGGCCAGAAGCGCGGGCTGCGCGGTGGGCAGGAAGTGCTCGACGCGGCGCGTTCGACCTATCTCGGCACGGAATATTCCGGCCCGGCCGACCGTCGCCCCCGGGCAGGCCTGATCAAGAAGACCGAGATCTAGGACTTTCGCCGAGCCAGTTCGGCTTCCAAAGCCGCGACCCGTTGCTCCAGCGACGCCACCTTTTGGTCCAGCGACAGCCCCGCCGGCGGCGAGGCCGCATGCGCGCCTACGCCCGCCCGGCGCGCCGCCTCGGCCAGCGAAACACCCAGAACCTCGGCGAAGGCGGCGATCTGGGCGGCGGTCAGCTCGCGCTGGTCCTTGTAGGCCAGGGCCAGCTCCTCGCCGCTCATGCCGGCCACGGCGGCCAGCACCGCGCGGGCGAGGCCGCGCTCGGCCAGCCGTTCATCATACCAGGCCTGATCGAAGAAGAGCGCCATGGGCGGAAGCTAGCGCGCCGGAACGGGTTGGCGCCAGTCTTGCTTAACTCGTGGGTAACCGTCTCGCGAGTTTCCCATGCTGCTCACCCTGGCCACCCGCTTCTTCGACATCGCCGTCGTGACGCTGATCTTCACGGCGCTGACCTAGAGCATTTCCCGACCTGACTGCGTCAGGCCGTGAGCTCTAATCTTTTGTTCTGACGCATTTTTCTTCACGCGAACCGGAACCACTTCGCTCGAAAAATGCTCGAGCTCAAATTCGAGGGCACGATTGGGGACATGCCCTTGGCGTGTCCCTACCGGCGGGTGTGTCGCTTGAACACGGGGACACGCCCAAGGGCATGTCCCCGGCCGTGAAACTAATGCGCGTCGCTGAAGTCGACGTCGCGGCGGGCCGAGACGATGGTGACGATGAAGCCGGCCAGCACGTCCAGCAGCACCATCACTGTCAGCAGGAAGAAGACCGAGGTTCCGAAGGCGGGCGCCAGCAGGAACTCGACCAGGCAGAGGATGAACAGCACCATCGACAGCGAGTGGTTGATGATCGCGATCTTGCGGCTGGTCGTCGACTTCAGCAGCTCGACGAACAGCACCACCAAGGATGCCGCCAGCAACAGGTCGCCCAGGCTGACCACCCAGTCGGCCTTGGAGGTCATGTGGATGGTGAACAGCTGCTCGGCCAGGCGGTATTGAGCGGCGTTCGAGCCGAAGCCGCCCGCGAAGGTCAGGACGATCAGGTTGTAGATCAACACCGGCAAGGCCAGCAGCGGAAACGCGGCGAACATGTTTGGCTCTCCCCCAGGATGGCGCGACTTCAAGGTTAACCGGTTTCGGGCGCGCGGTGAAGCTGCGACCGCTTGGAAGGCGAGCGCTAGGCGCGAAGCGCCTAGAGCATCGCGCGGAAAAGTGGCCACCGGTTTTCCGCAAAAGCGATGCGAAAACAGAAGTCTAGAGCAAGCCGTGCGATTCCTATATCGCGCGGCTTGCTCTAGACTTCGTCCACGCCCCGCGGGTTGCGCAGCCGCGTCTGCAGCCACATCACGCCCAGCAGGTCGGACACCGAGGCCTTGAGCCGGCCGAAATTGGTGTATTTCGACACCCCGCTCTCGCGATGGCGATGGTTCACGGGCTGGAAATCGACGCGGTAGCCCTCGCGCAGCATCAGGGCCGGGATGTAGCGGTGGATGTGGTCGAAATAGGGGAGCCGCAGGAAGGCCTCGCGGCGGAAGGCCTTGAGCCCGCAGCCGGTGTCGTTGGCAGTGTCCTTCAGCAGGCGCTTGCGCACCCCGTTGCCGAACTTCGAGGCGAAGCGCTTGGCCGAGCTGTCCTGGCGCTTGACCCGCTCGCCGCCGACCAGGGCCAGGTCGTCCGGCGCCGCCTTCAAGGCTTTCGCGAGACGAGGCGCGTCGGCGGGATCGTTCTGGCCGTCGCCGTCCAGGGTGACGATGATCGGCGCGCGGGCCGCCAGCACGCCGCTGCGCACGGCGCGGCTTTGGCCGGAATTCTTGCGGTGGCTCAGCACCCGCAACTGCGGGATCTCGGTCTTCAGGGCGACCAGCAGCGCGCGGGTGTCGTCGCGGCTGGCGTCGTCAATGAAGATGATCTCGTGGCTTTCTCCCGCGAAGGCCGCCGCGATCTCGCGGGCGAGGGCCGGCGCCGCGCCGCCCTCGTCGAAGACGGGGACGACGATGGAATAGTCGGGCGCTGCGGCGGCGGTCGAGGCGGTCATCGCCCTCTAATACCGCAAAAGTCGCCAGGATAAAGGATCGTGCTATTCCAGAACCATGACACTCGAATCTCGCCTGGATGACTGGAGCCGCGGGTGGCGGGGACCGCTGCTGGCGGCCCTGGTGGCGCTGATCGCCGGCCTGCCTGGCGTCTTCGCCATGCCGCCGCTCGACCGAGACGAATCACGCTTCGCCCAGGCCACCGCCCAGATGCTGGAAACCGACGACCTGGTGGTCATCAGGTTCCAGGACCAGCCGCGCTTCAAGAAGCCGGTGGGCATCCACTGGCTGCAGGCCGCCAGCGTCGCCGCCTTTTCCGCGCCCGAGGACCGGGGCGTCTGGGCCTATCGCCTTCCCTCGCTGCTGGGGGCCATGCTGGCGGCGGCGGCCTGCGCCTGGGGAGCGGCGGCGCTGCTGGGCCCCAAGACCGGCCTGCTGTCGGGCGCGATCCTCGGCGCGACGATCCTGCTGTCGACCGAGGCCTTCATCGCCAAGACCGACGCGGCCCTGTGCGGCTTCACCACCCTGGCCATGGCCGCCGTGGCGCAGATCTACGCCGCCCATCTGAACGGTGAGCGCGTCAACCGCTGGACCAAGCTGGCCTTCTGGATCGGCTTGGCGATGGGCGTTCTGATCAAGGGTCCGGTCGGGTTAATGGTGGTGATGCTGAGCATCGCGGCCCTGTGGGCCTGGGACCGCAAGGCCCCGTGGCTGAAGGACCTCGGCTGGGGCTGGGGAATGATCCTGCTGGCCGCCATCGTCCTGCCCTGGGCGACCATGATCACCATCGCCACCGACGGGGCGTTCTGGTCCACCGCGGTGGCCAGCGACCTGGCGCCCAAGCTGGCGGGCGGTCAGGAGAGCCACGGCGCGCCGTTCGGCAGCTACGCCCTGGCCGCCTTCCTGCTGATGTTCCCCGCCACCCTGCTGCTGCCCTCGGGCGTGGCCCTGGGCTGGACGGGGCGCAAGGAGGCCGGGGTGCGCTTCGCTTTGTGCTGGCTGATCCCGACCTGGCTGGTGTTCGAACTGCTGCCCACCAAGCTCGCCCATTACACCCTGCCCGCTGTACCGGCCCTGGCCATGCTGATGGCGGCGACCTTGCGCGCGCCCTCGGGGGGCATTTCGCGGCTGATCGGCGCGGTGTTGAGCGCGCTCGCTGGCCTGGTCTTCGCGGCGGGGGCGATCTATCTGCAGGCCGAATATGGCGACCGGTCCGACATCGCCTGGACGGCGGTCACCGCCCTGCTGTTCGCCGCCGCCGGGATCGTCGGGGGCGTGTTGCTGATGCGCAAGACCGCCGCCATCGCCCTGTTCACGGCCGGGGCCTTGGGCATTCTGGCCCATGCCGCCCTGGTCGCCGGGCTCGTGCCGCGCCTGGAGCCGCTGCTGCTGGCCCCGCGCCTCGAGGCGGCGCTGGAGAAGGCCGACATGGCCCCGCGCGCCGGCGCGCCCGGCCCGGTGGCTGTCACCGGCTATGCCGAGCCAAGCATGGTCTTTCTGCTGGGCACCACCACCGAACTGACCGACCCGGCCGGCGCCGCCAAGGCCGTGGCCCAGGGCCGTCCGGCCGTGGTCGAGGGCCGGCAGGAGGCCGCTTTCCGCGCAGCCCTGATGGCGCTGGGAGAGGTCGCGCGACCAGCGGGCGTGGTCGAGGGCTTCGACTATTCCGACGGCGACAAGGAGCGCTTGACCCTCTATCGCGGCGCGCCCCAGCCCGAGACCGAGATCGACGGCGGCGTCCCGCTTCCCGAACCGGAGAGCGCCCCATGAGCCGCTTCATTCAGATCGTCGAGGTCGGTCCGCGCGACGGGCTACAGAACGAGAAACTGTCGCTGACCGTCGATGACAAGCTGGCGATGATCCGTCGGCTTGAGGCGGCGGGCGCCAAGCGGATCGAGACGGTGTCCTTCGTCAATCCCAACCGCGTGCCGCAGATGGCCGGCGCGGAGGAGATCATGGCCGCCCTACCGGCCGACCTCGTCCATTCGCGCATCGGCCTGGTGCTGAACATGCGCGGCTGGGAGCGCTGCGTGGCCGCCCAGTGCGACGAGGCCAATGTGGTGGTCTGCGCCACCGACGGCTTCGGCGTCGCCAACCAGGGCGCCACCTGCGCCCAGCAGATGGACGCCCTGGCCGCCATCGTCGAGCGCCAGGCGGTCGAGGGCGGCCCGCCGATCACTGCGACCATCTCGGTGGCCTTCGGCTGCCCGTTCGACGGCGAGGTGCCTGAGGACCAGGTCGTGGCCATCGCCCGCGAGGCCGCGTCCCTGGGCGTGGCCGAGATCGCCATCGCCGACACCATCGGCGTCGCCGACCCCTGGACCGTCCGCGCCCGGATCGAGGCCGTGCGCGCCGCCGCGCCCGACGTGCGCCTGCGGATGCACTTCCACGACACCCGCAACACCGGCCTGGCCAACGCCTTCGCCAGCGTCGAAGCTGGGATCGACGTGCTTGACGCCTCGGTCGGCGGCTTGGGCGGCTGCCCCTTCGCGCCCAACGCCACCGGCAATATCGGGACGGAGGATCTGGTCTACATGCTCGATCGGGCCGGGTTCGAGACCGGGTACGACCTCTCTTCCCTGATCGGGATTGGCCGCGACATCAGCGAGCGCCTGGGCAAGGCCCCGGCGTCTTCGCTTGCGCGGGCGGGCGGATTTCCGAGCTAAGATCCTTCTCCCCTTGCGGGAGAAGGTGGCGGCCGAAGGGCGTCGGATGAGGGGTCTCTCAAACGATGACCAGCCAAACGATGACCAGCGCGACCGGCCTTCCGGCTGATCGCGGCGGACAGGTCTTTCGACCCCTCACCCGCCCCCACTCCTTGGGGCCACCCTCTCCCGCAAGGGGAGAGGGAAGACCTCAGATCGGCCGGCCCGTCAGCTTCCAGATCAGCGGGCGCGAGACGCTCATCAGCAGGATGGCCGGGGCCAGGATCACCGCGATGATGTAGCGCTGCACCGTGTCGGCGCGCTTGATGAAGTAGCGCGACAGGCCCACGCCCTTGTGGAACTCGACCTTCATCGGGTGTTCCAGGCTGGTGTGGCCCAGATGGATGACCCTGGCGTTAGGCTGAAAAAGCACCTGGCCGCCGGCCTGGCGGGCGCGCCAGCACAGGTCGATGTCCTCGACGTGCAGGAAATAGCCCTCGTCGAAGCCGCCCAGCAGGTCAAAATCGCCGCGCCGCAGGGCGAAACAGGCGCCGGAGATGGTCGGCATCGGGATCGGCGCGTGCGGCACCGGCTCGTTTTCCCGATGGATCTCGAACTTGCTCAAGCCGGGGAAACGCCCGGTCAGGTGGCTAAAACTCAGCAGGGTGGTCACCGGGGTGACTTCGCCGCGACGTCCGCCGCGCTGCTCGGTGCCGTCGGTGTTCATCACCCGAGCGCCGACCAGGGTGGGCGCCGGCTGGCCCTCGAAGGCGGCGACCAGAGCCTCCACGCAATCGGCCTGCAGGTTGGCGTCGGGATTGAGGAAGATGATGTATTCGCCGCGCGCGGTCTCGGCGCCCATGTTGGCGCCCCGCGCGAAGCCGACATTGCCGTGGCCCTGCTGCAGCACGATGCGCGGTTCGGCCAGGCCCAGCGACCGTAGCATCTCGGCCTCGGACGGGGGCGAGCCGTTGTCGATGATGACGAACTCATCGACCAGCGGCTCCTCCAGAACGTACCGGATGCTGTCGGTCAGGGCCTCCCCCGTCTGGTAGACGACCATGACCACGGAGACACGCGGCCCGATCGGCCGCGCACCCGAGACAAAGGTCGACCGGGAAGCAAGAATGCTGTTCATCAGGCCTTAGCCAACTCCGCTGGGCGGGCCACGGCGGCGCGCTGGCGAGCCAGATCGGGCGGGGTGGCCTCTTCGGTCAGCACCGAGACAGCCTCGGCCAGCGACAGCACCCGCTGCCCCTCGCCGCCCAGGCGACGCAGGGCGACCTCTCCGTTCTCAGCTTCCTTACGCCCGACCACAGCAATCACCGGAACCTTGGCGAGGCTGTGCTCGCGAATCTTGTAGTTGATCTTCTCGTTACGAAGATCGACCTCTGCGCGAATGCCCATTGAAGTCAACCGATCAGCGACGCCCTGGGCGTAGTCGTCAGCATCCGACGTAATAGTGGCCACGACAACCTGGACCGGCGCCAGCCACAGCGGCAGGTTACCGGCGTAGTTTTCCAGCAGAATGCCGATAAAACGCTCGAACGAGCCCAGGATCGCCCGGTGCAGCATGACCGGTCGCTGCTTGGAGCCGTCCTCGGCCACGTATTCGGCGTCGAGCCGCTCCGGCAGCACGAAGTCCAGCTGCAGCGTGCCGCACTGCCAGACCCGGCCGATGGCGTCCTTCAGCGAGAACTCCAGCTTGGGGCCGTAAAAGGCGCCTTCGCCCTCTTGCAGCACCAAGGTTTCACCGGCGGCCTCGGCGGCGGCCGAGAGGGCGGCTTCGGCCTTGTCCCAGACCGCGTCGTCACCTGCGCGAAGCTCCGGGCGCGTCGAAAACTTGGTGTCGGCCAGATGCATGCCGAGGTCGCTATAGACGCTGCGCAACAGTTCGATGAAGCGCGCGCTTTCCTCCGTGACCTGCTCTTCGCGGCAGAAGATGTGGGCGTCGTCCTGGGTGAAGGCCCGCACCCGCATGATGCCGTGCATGGCCCCCGACGGCTCGTAGCGGTGGCAGGCCCCGAACTCGGCCATGCGCAGCGGCAGCTCGCGATAGCTCTTCTGGCCGACATTGAAGATCTGGATGTGGCCCGGGCAGTTCATCGGCTTGACGGCCAAGACCTCGCCCTCGGCGGTTTCGCACATGAACATGGCGTGGCCGAACTTCTCGGCGTGGCCCGAACGCTCCCACAGGCTCTTGTCGAGGATCTGCGGTGTCTTGACCTCGCGATAGCCCGCCGCGTCCAGCCGGCGGCGCATATAGGCCTCCAGCGCCAGGTACAGCGTCCAGCCCTTGGGGTGCCAGAACACCATGCCCTTGCCCTCTTCCTGGATGTGGAAAAGGTCCATGGTGCGGCCCAGCTTGCGGTGGTCGCGCCGCTCGGCTTCCTCGATGCGCAGCAGATAGGCCGCCAGATCGGCGTCGGAGGCCCACGAGGTGCCGTAGATGCGCTGCAGCTGGGCGTTGTTCTGATCGCCGCGCCAATAGGCGCCGGCCAGCTTGGTCAGTTTGAAGGCCTTGCCGACATGCTTGGTCGACGGCAAGTGGGGACCGCGGCACAGGTCTTTCCAGGTGGGGCCCTGGTGATAGACCGTGATCGTGTCGCTGGCCGGCAGGTCGCGGATGATCTGGGCCTTGTAGGTCTCGCCCTTGGACTCGAAGTCGGCGATGGCCACGTCGCGATCGACCTCCTCGCGGCGAATCTTCTCGTCGCGATCGACGATCTGGCGCATGCGGGCCTCGATCGTCGCCAGGTCGTCCAGGCTGAACGGCTCGTCGCGGGCAAAATCGTAGAAGAACCCGTCCTCGATATTGGGGCCGATCGTCACCTGGGTGCCGGGGAACAGCTCCTGCACGGCCTCGGCCATCACGTGGGCGGTGTCATGGCGGATGATCTCAAGCGCCTCGGGCGACTCGCGCGTGATGATCTCAAAGCGGTTTCCGCCGCCCAGCAGATCGGGCGTCAGCGGACGATCCAGGTCCAGCAGCACGCCGTCCAGCTTTATAACGAGGGCCTTCTTCTCCAGCGACTTGGAGATCGAGGCGGCCACGTCGCGGCCCGTCGATCCGTCAGCATATTGGCGGGCCGAGCCGTCGGGGAAAATCAGGTCGATCATTCTTCACATTTCCACTTGCGCGGCTGCGTCGGCGGAGGCGGCGGGTCGAACCCCGAGCCGCCAAACGGATTGCATCGGCAAATCCGTCCCACCGCGAGCCAGGACCCCTTGAAGGGTCCGTGATCCTTGAGCGCCTGGGCCGCGTATTCCGAGCAGGTCGGCAGATACCGGCACTGACGCCCGATGAAGGGCGAGAGCGTCGTCTTGTAGGCCTTCAGGCCCAGGTCGACGGTGCGTTCATAGAAGGTCATGCCGGCGGTTTCGCGAACGGAGTCGGGTCCTTATCGACTAGCGAAAAGACCCGATCAAGCGGCGCCGGCGCGGCGAGTTCGGGTTTGGTCGGCGGCTGTGGCTGTACGGACAGCCTCGACTGCGGCTTCGAACGCCAAAAGCGTCGAGGCGTGACGGGCGGGATAGTCCTTGACCGGCTCCAGCACGGCGAGCTCCGAAAATCGGCCTGCGGGGGGCGAACCGTTCGACTTCAGCATAGCGCGCAAGGCGTCGCGGGCCAACTCGATCTCGGAAAGATCCGCGCCGACCACCTGGGCGCCCAGGATCGCTGCCGAGGCCTGGCCCAGGGCGCAGGCGGTGACATCCTGGGCGAAGTCGGACACGCGACCGTCTGCCACCGTCACATCGACGATGATTCGGCTGCCGCACAGCTTGGCGGTCTTTTCGCTGCTGGCGTCCGGCGCGGCCAGGCGGCCGGCGCGCGGCATGTTGGCCACCAGGCCCAGGATTCGCGCCGAATAGAGGTCGTCGATCATGATGCTGAAATGGGGGTCTTCTGGCGTTCCAGCCAGAGGGCCTCGACATGATCGCGCAGCGCCTCGCCCATGATCGTGAACGCCGCCCGCAGCCGCCTGCGCTCGTCCCGGCTGACGAAGCGGACCAGCGGGCCGATGAACAGCTCGCCGTTGGAGAAGATGGCGTTTTCCTCGCCCTTCTTGTCGATCTCGATATAGCGGATCGCGGTGACGAAGCCCTTCAGCCGCTTGGTGCGCCAGTGGAGCTGCTCGTAGGGCACCCAGTCCTGGACGATCGGCGTCAGGATGTCGGTCCCGCTCTCGGTGACGAACGCCGTGGTCAGGGTCGTGCCGATCCGCATCTCGCCCTCGATGCGCGGATGGACGGGGTTCCAGGCGCCCCAGGTCGCGAAGTCGGAAATCACTTCCCAGACCAGGTCGGCGGGGGCTTGCACCCCGATACGATGTTCTACGGCGCGTTGCATGGGTCGAAATCCGGCTCTCTGGTCATTCTCATTTTCCGCTCATCCCGGCGAATGCCGGGACCCAGATCCCAGAGCGGGGTGGATGATTGGAGGAGCTCAACGCTTTTGGCGTCAGCCCCGAAGCCATTCCATCTGGGTCCCGGCATTCGCCGGGATGAGTGGTTTATTATGAGTGTAATCTAGTCCCGCACCAGTCCCCCATCCACCACCAGGTTCTGGCCGGTGATCGCGCGGCTCCAGGGCGAGGCGAAGAACAGCACGGCGTCGGCGAACTCGGCGGGCGTGGTCACCCGGCGCAGCGGCGTGCTCTGGGCGATCAGGTCGAAGATCGCCTCGGGCGTGGCGGCGCTGGCGTCGGTGGTGCGCAGCAGGCCGCCCGACAGCATGTTGACGGTGATCCCGCCGGGGCCGAGGTCGGCGGCCGCCGTGCGGGTCAGCGACAGCAGGGCGGCCTTGGCGGCGGTGTAGTCGTGATAGGGCACCACCGGGTTCTGGAACAGGTTGGTGCCGATATTGATCACCCGGCCAAAGCCCGCGTTCTCCATGGCCGGGGCGGTGGCCTGGATGAGGTTTAGCGAGCCGCGCAGCGAGACGTTCAGCTGGCTCTGGAAATCCTCCCACGGGATCGTCTGCAGGGTGTGGCGGCCATCGCCATTGAAGCTGAAGTCGCCCAGGGCATTGTTGATCACCGTGGTGACGTGGCTTCCGAAGTGCTCGGCGGCGTCATTGACCAGGCGGCGAACCGCGTCGCGGTCGCTAACGTCGGCCTGGAGAGCCAAGGCCCCGTCGCCAAGTTCCTCGGCGAGCGCCAGGGCCGCAGCCTCGCTGCGGCGATAGTTGATGACCACCGAGGCGCCCTGATCCGCGAAGGCCCGGGCGATGGCGGCGCCCAGGCCCCGGCCGCCGCCGGAGACCAGGACGATCTGTTCGTCAATGTTCACGCCGATCAGTCCTTCATCCGCCACGTCGCCCCGGCCGGACCGTCCATGACGACCACGCCCAGGGCGTCGATCTCGGCGCGGATGGCGTCGGCGGCGGTCCAGTCCTTGGCGGTGCGGGCGGCGATGCGGCGGGCCAGCAGGTCCTCGACCTTGGCCTTGAGGTCATCGTCGGCGTCGCCCTCGAACCAGGCGTCGGGGTCGGTCTGCAGGAAGCCCAGCAGGCCGGCCGAGGCCAGCAGACGACCCTTGTTGGCGGCGATCGCGGGCTCGTCGCCGGCCGTCACGGCGCGCTCGATGGCGCTGGACAACTCGAAGAAGCCCGACACCGCCAGGGGGGTGTTGAGATCGTCGGACAGGGCCGCCATCACCTCGTCCGAAGGCTCGGACTCGCCGGCCTCCACCGTCTTGGCCCGGCGCAGGGCGCCGTACAGTCGGTCGAGCGCCTTGCGGCTCTGCTCGATCAGCTCCGGCGTCCAGTCCAGCGGCTGGCGGTAATGGCCCGACAGCAGCGCCCAGCGGATCACTTCGCCCGGCGTGGTCTGCAACAGCTCATGCGGGATGATCACATTGCCCAGGCTCTTGGACATTTTCTCGCCGGCCATGTCCAAGAAGCCGTTGTGCAGCCAATAGCTCGCCAACACTGGCAGGTCGTGGGCGCAGCGGCTCTGGGCCAGCTCATTCTCGTGGTGCGGGAAGGCCAGGTCGATGCCGCCGCCATGGATGTCGATGGTCTGGCCCAGGGCCTTGTCGATCATCGCCGAGCATTCGATGTGCCAGCCGGGGCGACCGGGGCCAAACGCGCTGTGCCAGACCGGCTCGTTTTCCTTGGACGGTTTCCACAGCACGAAGTCGGCGGGGTGGCGCTTGTAGGGCGCGACCTCGACCCGGGCGCCGGCGATCATGTCATCCATGTTTCGGCCTGACAGCTGGCCGTAGTCGGGGAAGGCCTGGGTGTCGAACAGCACATGGCCCTCGGCGGCGTAGGCCGCTCCCTTGGCCACCAGCTGGCCGATCATCTCGAGGATCGCGGCCATGTGCTCGGTGGCCTTGGGCTCAAGCGTCGGCGGCAGGGTCAGCAGGCCGGCGGCGTCGGCGTGGTAGGAGGCCAGGTAGCGGTCGGTGATGACCTTGATATCCACGCCCTCGGCCGTGGCCTTGGCGTTGATCTTGTCGTCCACGTCGGTGACGTTGCGGGCATAGACCACCGCCTCGTCGCCATAGACATGGCGCAGCAGACGGAACAGCACGTCGAACACCACGACAGGCCGGAAATTGCCGATATGAGCGTGGTTATAGACCGTGGGCCCGCAGACATACATCGTCACCCGGCTCGGATCGGCGGGGACGAAGTCGCGCTTTTCGCGCGTCATGGTGTCGTGGAGCTTGAGAGTCATGGGAAAGAAGGTCGCCTGACGTAACGGGAGGGTGTTGCCGGAGTTTGTGTGCGTCCCATATAGCTATCTGAGCGTTTTGGAACCACGCCCTTGATGGGCGCCGACACGCCTTCATACGGGTGGCACGCGTAATTCCGGGGCGAAGGGCGCTCCGGCGCAACTCAGCCCGTGGAAAGAAACCTTCCGAACATGGACGCCGTGACCCCCACAAAGACCCTCCTCGAACAGTGCAGCTGCGCTGCGGACGATCTCGCCCGGATAGAGGGGCGCCCCTCCCGCGAACAGGCCATGGCGGCCGTCCGCACCCTGCTGGCCTGGGCCGGCGACAATCCCGACCGCGAAGGCCTGCTTGATACGCCGCAACGCGTGGTCGACGCCTATGGCGAATGGTTCGCCGGCTATCAGGGCGATCCCGCCAAGGCGCTGAGCCGCACCTTCGAGGACGTGCAGGGCTATGACGACATGGTCATGCTGCGCGGCATCGAGGTGCAGAGCCATTGCGAACACCACATGGCCCCGTTCCTGGGCAAGGCCTGGGTGGCCTATATGCCGACTGGCAAGGTCGTGGGCCTGTCCAAGCTGGCCCGGCTGGTCGAGATCTTCGCCAAGCGCCTCCAGACTCAGGAGACCATGACCATGCAGATCACCGACGCCATCGAGGACCACCTGTCGGCCGCTGGCGTGGCCGTGCTGATCGACGCCGAGCACCAGTGCATGAGCACCCGCGGCGTCCACCACCACGACGTCTCGACCATCACCACCCAGTTTCGCGGCGTGTTCAAGACCGACAAGGTGTTGCAGCAGCGGTTCATGGACCTGGTGACGCGGAAATAGGGTTGGGGACATGCACTTGTGCGTGTCCCCATGAAGCCCTGCGTCGGTTGGGGACACGCACAAGTGCATGTCCCCGCATCGGCTCGGGCAGCGGTGCCCGAAGGGGGAATAATGTGGAAAACAGGTCTGGCGGCGGTCGCCGTCGCGATGACGGCGGGCGTGACGATGGCTGAAACTCCAAAAGCCCCCTGGGAGTCCGATATCCTCCCGCCCGCCCTAGCCTGGCATGGGGCCAGCGAGACGCTGATCGCCAAGCCGTCCGACCCGTGGATCACGCCCTCGGAGCTGACCGGCCTGACCGCCTCTCCCAACTATGCCGAGACCCGCGCCTGGCTGGAAAAGCTCGACACGGCCTCGCCGCTGATCCGCATGGAAAGCTTTGGCCAGTCGCCGGAAGGTCGTGACCTGCTGGTGGTGTTCGTCAGCAAGGACGGCGCGGCCTTCGATCCCGAGAAGCCGGTGCTGCTGGTCCAGGCTGGCATCCATCCGGGCGAGATCGACGGCAAGGACGCCGGCATGATGCTGCTGCGCGACATCGCCTTCGGAAGGGGGGCCTTCCCCGCCAAGGACGCCCTGCTCGATAAGGTCAACCTGGTCTTCGTGCCAATTTTCAGCGTCGATGGCCATGAGCGCGCGTCGCCCTACAGCCGTCCCAACCAGCGCGGCCCGGTGGTTCAGGGCTGGCGCCACACCGCCCAGAACCTCAATCTCAACCGCGACTACGGCAAGCTCGACTCGCCGGAGATGCGGGCGATGATCACGCTGATCGGCAAGGTGAAGCCCGATCTCTACATGGACATCCACGTCACCGACGGCGAGGACTACCAGTACGACATCACGTATGGCTGGGCCGGCTACAGGGGCGACTTCGCACGCTCGAAGGCGACCTCGGCCTGGCTCGACAACAGCTTCCTGCCGGCCACGGCGGCGGGTCTGAAGGCGGCGGGCCACATTCCCGGCCAACTGGTCTTCGCGCTCGATGAGCGGGATCCGAAGAAGGGCCTGGGCGCCTCGCCGGCCTCCCTGCGCTATTCCAACGGCTATGGCGACGCGGCTCACATCGCCACGGTGCTGGTCGAGAACCATTCGCTCAAGCCCTACCGCCAGCGGGTGCTGGGGACCTATGTGCTGCTGGAGGAGACCCTGAAACTGCTGGCCCGCGACGGCGCCGCCTTGCGGGCCGCCGAGTTTGCGGACCGCGCCGCGCGCCCCGCCGTGGTCAAGGCCAATTTCGGGGCCGATTTCGGGGGCGGCGGCAAGCCGCTGCGCATCGAGAGCTTCCTGGGCGTGCAGTTCGAGACCTATGTCTCGCCCGCCTCGGGCCACCAGGAGGTGCGGTGGCTGGGCAAGCCCGATCCCGTGCCCTGGTCGTTGCCGCTCTACACCAGCGAGCCGGCCCTCGACCTGACCCCGGCCAAGGCCTACTGGATTTCCTCGGCCAAGCCCGAGATCATCGAACGCCTGCGCATCCACGGCGTGGCGATGGAGGCCCTGGCGGCGCCCCGGACGGTGTCGGTGGACATGATCCGCTTCACCGCCCCCAAGCTCGCGACCCGCGCCAATGAGGGCCATGTCGAGCTCACCGCCGGCCCGGTCACCCACGAGACTCGCACCGTCACCTTTCCGACCGGCTCGGTCCGCGTCTCGACCGACCAGCCGCTCGGCGAGATGGTCACCCTGCTGCTTGAGCCGGAAAGCGATGAGAGCTTCTTCGCCTGGGGCATGTTCCCCGAAGTGCTGCAGCGCGTCGAATATATCGAGGGCTACGCCATCGCCCCGCTCGCCGAGAAGATGCTGACCGCCGATCCGGCGCTGAGGGCGCAGTTCGAGGCCAAGCTGGCCGCCGACCCAAAGTTCGCCGCCGATCCCGACGCCCGGCTGGGGTGGTTCTACGCGCGGACGCCCTATTACGACGACCACTACCGGCTCTATCCAGTCGGGCGAGAACTCTAGCCGGGGACATGCCCTTGCGGCGTGTCCCCAACCGAGATCCGTGCGCCCGCAGGGGACACGCCGCAAAGGCATGTCCCCGTCTTGGACGGCCCTCGGTCGCCCGCCCGACGATCCGGCTTGCCAGCTTCGTCGAACGCTGGGCCTTATGCGGCCACGCTAGACCAAGTCTCACGAGTACGCCCGATGGACACCGTCGCTTCCGGTCACGCCGCCGCCCTGTGGGTCGGCCTGCATGTCTTCCTGCTGCTGACCCTGTCGCTGCTGGTCGTGCGGCTGCGCCAGAAACACAAGGTGGCCCTGGGTGACGAGGGCATTCCGGAGCTGGCCCGCGCCATCCGCGCCTTTGGCAACGCCAGCGAATATGTCCCCGTTGGCCTGGCGGCGATCATCACCCTGGCCCTGGTCGGCGCCCCGCCCCTGGCCATCCACGTGGTGGGACTGATGCTGTTCGCCGGCCGGCTGATCCATGCCGTGGGCCTGTCCAACAGTGGCGGCGCCTCGGTTCCGCGCGCCCTGGGCATGATCTGCACCTGGGTGGCCTATATCTTCGCCGCCGTGGCCCTGCTGTTCTACGCCATCGGATGAGCTGTCGCGGGCCAGGCGCCAGCGCCCGGCCCGCAGCGCGCCTAGGCCAAGTGCTTGAGCAGCGCCAAGGCGGCCGGCCCCGATGAGGCGGGGTTCTGGCCGGTGATCAGCAGGCCGTCTTCCACCACGTAGGGCGCCCAGTCGTCGCCCTTGGTGTAGAGGCCGCCGTTTTGCTTGAGGCTGTCCTCGACCAGGAACGGCACGATCTTCGTCAATTGCACGGCGTCTTCCTCGGTATTGGTGAAGCCGGTGACGGTCTTGCCCTCGACCAGCGGCTTGCCGTCCGGCGTCTTGACGTCGCGCAGCACGCCCGGGGCGTGGCAGACCAGGGCCACCGGCTTGCCGGCCTGAATCGCGGCCTCGATCAAGTCGATCGACACCTTGTCATTGGCCAGGTCCCACAGCGGGCCGTGGCCGCCCGGATAGAACACCGCGTCATGATCGGCGACGACGACCGTCGACAGCTTGACAGTGGCGGCCAGGGCCGCCGTGGCCTCGGCGTCGGCCTTGAACCGGCGGGTGTCGTCGGTCTGGGCGTCGGGCTCGTCGCTCTTGGGGTCGAGCGGCGGCTGGCCGCCCAGCGGCGAGGCCAGGGTCAGCTGGGCCCCGGCGTCCTTGAAGACATAATAGGGGGCGGCCAGTTCCTCGAGCCAGAAGCCCGTCTTCTTGCCGGTGTCGCCCAGCGTGTCGTGCGAGGTCAGGACGATCAGGATCTTCATGGCGTTTATCCAGGGTGCAATCCGCGAGGATCTAGGGTTGGGCGGGTCGGGGCATAATGGTGGGCGCGAGGACAGGGCCGCTCCGCGTCAACCGTCATATAATGCTCGCTCCCGGCCATCGAACCGCCGAGAGGGCAAATAAATCGCCGTCCCGAGCCCGACCGCATGCCGCGCGACGCCAGGTCGCGCTGACCAGGCCGCCAATGCCTTGCCCCCGCCCCGCCGCCTCGTCCATAAGACCCCATGGACGAAAACCTGTTGCAAGACGTGCTCGCCGACGCCCGCAAAGCCGGCGCCGACGCCGCCGAGGCTGTGTTCGCGCAGCGCCAATCCCTTTCCGTCGGCGTTCGCCTGAGCGAACTGGAAGAGGTGGAGCGCGAGGAATCCCGCGACATCGGCCTGCGGGTCTTCATCGGGCAGCAGAGCGCGACGGTGTCGGGCTCCGACATCTCTGCCGAGGGCCGCGCCAAGCTGATCGACCGGGCCGTGGCGATGGCCCGCCTGGCCCCCGAGGATCAATATGCCGCCTTGGCCCCGGCCGAGCGCCTGGCGCGCGGGCCGTTCCGCGACCTGGACCTCTACGACCCGACCGAGCCTACGGCCGAGACCCTGGAGACCCAGGCCCGCGAGGCCGAGGCCGCCGCCCGCGCCGTGGCGGGCGTGACCAATTCCGACGGCGGCTCGTCATCCTGGAGCGCCTCGACCTGGCGGCTGGTGACCACCGAGGGCTTTTCCGGCCTGCACCAGGCCAGCGGCTTTGGCGTCAGCGCCTCGGCCATCGCCGGCGAGGGCGCGCTTATGGAGCGCGGCGGCGAAGGCCGCTCGACCCGACACGCCAGTGACCTGCCGACCCCGGAAAGCATCGGGACCAAGGCTGGCGAGTCGGCTGTCGCCAAGCTGAACCCGCGCAAGATCGCCTCGACCACCGCCCCGGTGATCTTCGAGAACCGCCTGGCCATCTCGCTGCTCAGCCCGCTGATCGGCGCGATCTCCGGCCCGTCGATCGCCCGCGGCACATCGTTCCTGAAGGACAGGTTGGGAAAGGCGATCTTCGCCAAGGGCGTCAATCTGCTCGACGATCCGTTCCGGATGCGCGGCCTGGGCTCCGCCCCGTTCGACGACGAGGGGGTGGCCTGCGAGGCGCGCGCCCTGATCGACGACGGCGTGCTGACCACCTGGATCCTGAACATTGGCTCGGCCAAGCAACTGGGCCTGCAGAGCACCGGCCACGCCTCGCGCGGCCTGGCCGGCCCCTCGGGCGTCTCGACCCATAACCTGACCCTGCAGCCGGGAACCCGCGACATGGCCGGGCTGATGGCCGACGCCGGCACGGGCCTGCTGGTCACCTCGATGTTCGGCCCCTCGCTGAACGGCAATACCGGCGACTGGTCGGTGGGCTGCTCCGGCTTCTGGTTCGAGAACGGGGTCTCGACCGGCCCGGTCACCGAGATCACCGTGGCCGGCAACCTGATCGACATCTATGCCCGCCTGGTCGTCGGTTCCGACCTGGAGCTGCGCGGGGCCAGCAACAGCCCGTCGCTGCTGGTCGACGGCCTGGCGATCGCCGGCAAATGACGGATCTGGATCTGATCCTCGAGGCCGCGCGCGAAGCCGGAGCCCTGGCGGTTTCGGCCCGCGAGAAGGGCCTGAAGGTCTGGTCCAAGGCGGGCGGCTCGCCGGTCACCGACGCCGACTTGGCGGTGGACGCCCTGCTGAAGGAGCGCCTGATGACGGCTCGGCCCGGCTACGGCTGGCTGTCGGAGGAAACCGCCGACGATCCGGCCCGCCTGGCGACGACGCGACAGTTCGTGGTCGATCCGATCGACGGCACGGCGGCCTATCTGAAGGGCAAGCCGTGGTTCTCGGTGTCGATCGCTGTCGTGGAGGGCGGTAAGCCCGTGGCCAGCGTCGTCCTGGCTCCGGCCCTGGACGAGACCTACGCCGCCGCCGTCGGCGAAGGGGCCACCCTGAACGGCGCGCCCATCAAGCCTAGCGCCGCCACGCAGCTCGACGGCGCGGCCATGCTGGGCGACGCCAAGATGTTCGCCTATCCCGGCTGGCCCGAGCCCTGGCCGGCCATGCGGATCGAGAGCCGCAACTCGATCGCCTATCGCATCTGCCTGGTGGCCTGCGGCGACTTCGACGCCGCCATCGCCCTGTCGTCCAAGAACGAGTGGGACCTGGCGGCCGGCGACCTGATCTGCGCCGAGGCTGGGGCGGTGCTGGTCGATCATAAGGGCCGCGGCTTCACCTATAACCGCCCCAATCCGCTGCTTCCGAGCGTGGTTTGCGCCAATAAGCCGCTTGCCCCGTTGATCCTGTCACGCGTCGGGCATATCGACCTGCAACAACGATAACTTCCGCGCAGGACATTTCACCCCATGAGCGACAAGCAGCTTCTTCACCTGGTCATCGGCGGTGAACTGAAAGACGTTTCGGGCGCCGAGTTTCGCGACCTTTCCAAAGTCGAGTTCGTCGGCGCCTATGCCAGCTATGCCGACGCGCACGCCGCCTGGAAGGCCAAGGCCCAGGCGACCGTCGACAACGCCCACGCCCGGTACTTCATCATCCACGCCCACAAGTTGCTGGACCCGAGCCTGGGCTGATAATTCCTCCCCCTGTGGGGAGGCGATCGCGAAGCGATCGGTGGGGGGAGTTTAGGGTCGATCGACCCCAATGCGGCAGAGGTCGTATCACTCTCCCCGCCGCCGGCTTCGCCGACACCTCCCCCACAGGGGGAGGACTTACCTACTCCCGCCGCAAGATCCTCTCCGTGACGATCCCGCCGATCATCCCCGACCGGAAGTCGGCCTTCATCGCCACCGGGTCATATTCCGGGCTCTCCACCCACTGGGTGAAGGTCAGACCCTTCGGCGCTGCGTCCGTCAGATAGCGCTCGAACACATAGTCCAGCACCCCCGTCTTGCCCTGCTTGATGTGCAGGTACTTCAAGGAGAGCTGCTCGCGCGCCTCTTCGATCGGCAGGCCGAGGCGATAGTGGGCATAGAGCACGCTCATGATCCCCGCCCGGTCCGCGCCCGACTTGCAGTGCATCAGGGCCGGATATTCGATACTCTGGAACAGGTCGCGGGCGCCCAGCACCCGCTCCTTGATCGGCACTTCGCGCGAGGTGATGACGAAATCGACCATCTTCAGCCCAAGCTGCTCGCAGGCATATTTTTCGAGCGCGTAGAAGCTGCCGTCGAACCCGCCGCGCAGGTTGATGACGGTCTTGATCCCCTTGGCCTTCCATTCCGCCAGTTGGTGCGGCCAGGGCTGGTTGGTGCGCACCAGCTCGGGGCTGATCCAGTGGTCGTTCTTGAAGCCGAGACGCAGATAGGCGTGGTCGTTCCACAGATAGTGGAGATAGGTGCGAAACCGCCCCCAGCGGGTGGTCGTGTCGTAGCCGGGCAAACGGGCGATCCTTCGGTGAAGGCCCCTCATTAGGAGCAACAGCCCTGTAATGCAAAAGCCACAGGGACGCACGCCCGCCGCACTGGCCCGCCATGGTCACGCTTGACACCATGGCCACGAAATCCGACCCCTGCCCCATGACCGACCCCGTCGCGCCGCAAGCCAGCAACCGCGCCCTCGCCGCGCGGATCTGGCGCGAGTATCTCAAGCCCCGCCGCAATCGGCTGACGGTGGCTCTGGTCAGCGCCGCGATCATCGCCGGCCTGAGCGCCGCCCTGGTCGAGGTGCTCAAGCCCGCCGTCGATCAGCTGATCACCCACCCACAGCCCGGCGCCCTGGTGCGCATTCCGCTGCTGATCGCCGCGATCGCCATCGCCCGCGGCCTGTTCCAGGTGCTGCAGACCACCTCGATCAACCGTATCGGCAACGGCGTGGTCGGCGATATGCAGGTGCGATTGTTCGGTAGGCTGGTCCGCTCGGACCTGGCCCGGCTGCGCGGCGCCCATTCGGGCTCCTATGTCTCGTCGATGCTGTATGACGCCACCCTGATCCGCGAGGCGGCGACCAGCGGCGTGGTCAATTACACCCGCGAATTCCTGACCGTGATCGGCACCCTGGTGGTGATGTTCCGGCTGGACTGGATGTTGGCGGCCGGCGTGCTGATCATCGCCCCCGTCGCCAGCCTGTTCATCCGGCGGTTCTCCAGAAAGACCACCAAGGCCGCCAAGGGCGCCATGGGCGAGACCTCCAACCTGTCGACGGCGATCATGGAAAGCCTGGACGGCGTCAAGATCGTCAAGATGGAGAACCGCGAGGCCTATGAGGAAGGCCGCGTGGCGGCCGTGGTCGAGCGCCGCCAGCGTCATCTGATCAAGGGCTCCAACGCCAAGGCCATGGCGGCCCCGGCCACCGAAACGTTCGGCGCCCTGATCACTGCGGCGGTGTTCGCCTATGCCGGTTGGCGAGCGGCCACGGGCGGCATGACCGCCGGGGTGTTCACCGCCTTCATCGCGGCCCTGGCCATGGCCCTGCAGTCGCTGCGCCAGGTCGCCAACCTGCAGACGGTGTTCAGCGAGGGTCTCACCGCCGCCCGCCGGCTTTTCGAGTCGCTGGACGTCGAGCCCGCCATCATTGATCCGTCCGACGCCAAGGCCCTGCCGGCCGGCGACGCGACCATCGTCTTCGACCAGGTCAGCTTCGCCTATGGCGCCAACGCCCCGGCCCTGCACGACGTGTCGATCAGCGCCAAGCGCGGAGAAACCGTCGCCCTGGTCGGCCCGTCGGGCGGCGGCAAGAGCTCGCTGCTCAACCTGATCCCGCGGTTCTACGACGTCACCGCCGGGACGGTGACCATCGACGGTCATGACGTGCGCGACGTGACCTTGGAGTCCCTGCGCGACCGCATCGCCCTGGTCACCCAGGAGCCGTTCCTGTTCGACGACACCATCCGCGCCAATATCGCCTATGCCCGGCCCAGCGCCGCCGAGGACGAGATCGAGGCCGCAGCCCGCCAGGCGGCGGCGCACGACTTCATCCTGGAACTGCCGCTGGGCTACGACACGATCGTCGGCGAGGCCGGGGCGCGGTTGTCGGGCGGCCAGCGCCAGCGCATCGCCATCGCCCGCGCCTTCCTGAAAGACGCCCCGATCCTGCTGCTGGACGAGGCGACCAGCGCGCTCGACACCGAGAGCGAGGCCCAAGTCCAGGCGGCGCTGGAGCGGCTGATGGCTGGCCGCACCACCATGCTGATCGCCCACCGCCTGTCGACCGTGAAGGGCGCCGACCGCATCTATGTCATCGACCGGGGCCGGGTGGTCGAGACCGGCGCCCACGCAGAGCTGGTGCGCCACAAGGGCCTCTATGCGCGCCTGGCCAAGGCCCAGGACCTGGACCATCTGCCGCCCGGCCCGGCAGAGGAAGCCTCCGCTTGAGGCCGCTGCGCTCACGCTGGGTCATGACGGCCATGACCAATCTGATGGTCGGCTATCTGCGGCTGACCTACGCCACCCTGCGTTGGACCCATGAGAACCGGCCGCTGGCCGAAAAGGTCTGGGCCGACAGCCTGGCCTCGAACACCGGCGCGATCCTGGCCCTGTGGCACTCGCGGGTGCCAGTGGGGCCGACCGCCTGGCCGCAGGGACCCGACAAGCCAGAAATCCGGGTGCTGGTCTCGCAGTCGCGCGACGGCGAGTTCATCGCCCGGGTGATCGCCAAGCTGGGCTTGCCCGCGATTCGCGGCTCATCGCTGAAGAAGACCGACACCGCCAAGAACAAGGGCGGCGAGCAAGCTTTCCGCGACATGGTAAAGTGGGTGCGCGACGGCGGGGCCATGGCCATCACCCCCGACGGCCCGCGCGGTCCGGTCGAGGACCTGCAGAAGGGCGCCGTCGCCCTGGCCCGGGTGACCGGCGCGCCGGTGCTGTTCGTCGGCATCGCCATGAAGCCCTGCATCCGGCTCAACACCTGGGACCGCACCATCATCCCCCTGCCGTTCGCCAAGGCCGCCATGGTCTGGGACGGCCCCGCAACGGCCGGCCGAGACGACGATCCCGACGCCCAGGCCGCGGCATGGGGCGCGCGGCTGTCGGCGGTGTCGCGCCGGGCGGAGGTGTTGGTGGGCGAGACCCGGGCGGTCTAGGCGCCGCACGCCCAGCGACCGGTGAAGACGCGGCTGGCGCCGTCGGCCCGCTGGAAAGTCAAGGTTGCCGGGCGGGGCGGAGATTCGCCGCCGCCGGTGGGCGGTCCGGTCAGCGCGATCCGGATCGTCTTGCCAGCGCCGTTGAACACCGCGCCCTTCAGCATTCCGTCGAAGCCGCCGGGGGCGGCGATTCGCTCGACCGAGTCGCCAACCTTGACCAGACCCAGGGCGGCGTCCTTCGAGGCGACATTGCCCTTGGCCACCACCAGGGGCGAGCCCGTCTCCGTGTAAAAGCCGCAGGCCAGTTCGCCGTCCAGAGGCTCGGCCTCCAGGTCGGCGTCCGACAGGGCCGACAGCTGGATCGCCGATCCGTCGCCGCCGACCGTGGCGCTCTCCGGCGCGGCGGCGGGCGTGACGGGCGTCGGGGCCGCTGGGGTCTCGACGGCGCTGGGCGCCCCCTTAGGCGCGGGGGTCGCGCTGTCCGCCGGCCCCGGATCAGAGCAAGCGCTCAGCGCGCAGGCCGAAAGGATGGCCGCCCAAAGCGGGGGCCGTACGCGAAGTCCTGCCATGGTCGAAGTCTCCGATAGACATCACTACGTGCCGCGCCCGCCGCGGTTCCGTGTCGACGGCAGGACGGGCAAAGCGCCGAACTGCAAGGCTGGCCGTTGATCCGCCCCGCCCTTGGTGGGAGAAGACCCCATGCCGAACCCTCACGATCACGATCACACTCACGATCATCACGACCATGATCACCACGATCATGACCAGGCTCATTCGAATGACTCACACCACGGCCACAGCCATGGCCCTGGCCCTGGCGGGCACAGCCATGCGCCCAAGGACTTTGGCATGGCCTTCGCGGTCGGCGCGACCCTGAACATCGGCTTCGTGATCGCCGAGACCGTCGCCGGCCTGATGACCCATTCCCTGGCCCTGCTGGCCGACGCCGGCCACAATCTGTCGGACGTGCTGGGCCTGTTCATGGCCTGGGGCGCGGTGATCCTGGCCAAGCGCGCTCCGTCGGGGCGCCGCACCTATGGCCTGCGCAAGGGCACGATCCTGGCGTCTCTGACCAACGCCGTCTTCCTGCTGGTGGCGGTGGGGGCCATTGCCTGGGAGGCCGCCCGCCGCTTCGCCGATCCGCAGCCGATCCAGGCTGGCCCGGTGATGATCGTCGCCGCCATCGGCATCGTCATCAACACCGCCACGGCCCTGATGTTCATGCGCGGCTCCAAGGACGACCTCAACATCCGCGGGGCCTTCCTGCACATGGCCGCCGACGCCGGGGTCTCGGCCGGAGTGGTTGTCGCCGCCCTGGTCATGTGGAAGACCGGCTGGCTGTGGTTGGACCCGGTGGTCAGCCTGGGCATCGTGGTGGTGATCGTGCTGGGCACCTGGAGCCTGCTGCGCGACAGCCTGGACCTGGCCCTGGACGCCGCCCCGCGCGGGATTGACGTGAGGGCGGTCAAGACCTGGCTGGCCGGCCGGCCCGGCGTCAGCGAGGTGCACGACCTGCACATCTGGGCGATGAGCACCACCGAGACCGCCATGACCGCCCATCTGGTCCGGCCGGAAAACCCCGACAACGACCAGTTCCTGCACGATGTCTGCGGCGAGATGGCGAGCCGCTTCAAGATCGGCCATGTCACGATCCAGGTGGAACAGGGCGGTGTCGCCACCTGCCATCTGGCCAGCGCAGACGCGGTGTGAGCCTTCCCCTCTCCCTGACCCTCTACCGCGCGGCCACCACCGCGCTGGAACCGCTCGCGCCTCTGCTGCTGGAGCGCCGCGCCAAGGCCGGCAAGGAAGACCGCGCCCGGCTGAACGAGCGCCTGGGACGGCCGACCAAGCCGCGCCCGGCTGGTCCGCTGGTCTGGCTGCACGGCGCCAGCGTCGGCGAGAGCCTGTCGATCCTGCCGCTGGTCGAGCGTCTCCGCGCCGAGCGGCCGGACGTCGCGGTGCTGGTGACCTCGGGCACCGTGACCTCGGCCGAACTCCTGGCCCGCCGCCTGCCGGCCGGCGCGGTCCACCAATATCTGCCGGTCGACACCCCTGGCGGCGCGCGGCGCTTCCTCGACCATTGGCGGCCCGACCTGGCGGTGTTCGTCGAGAGCGAGCTGTGGCCCAACCTGCTGCTTGCCGCCAAGGCGCGCGGCGTGACGCTGGCCCTGGTCTCGGCCAAGCTTTCGGACAAGAGTTACAAGCGCTGGCAGGCGCGGCCGTTCGCGGCCGGGCGGCTGCTGGGCGGCTTTGACTTGATCCTCGCCCAAGACGGCCGGGCCGCCGAGCGCCTGACCAGCCTGGGTGGCATGGTCGGCGGCGAGGCCGATCTGAAATTTGGCGCCGCGCCGCTACCGGCGGACAAGACCGTGCTGGCCGACCTGCGCGCCCGGCTGGGCGACCGGCCCCTGCTGCTGGCCGCCAGCACCCATCCGGGCGAGGACGAGATCGTGCTGGCGGCCTGGCGCGCCCTGTCGCCCCGTCCCCGGCTGGTGATCGCCCCGCGCCATGTCGAGCGGGGGCCGGCCATCCTCGAGATCGCCCGCCCCACCGGGGCCTCGGCCGCCCTGCTCAGCGCCGAGCCCGAGGCGACCGCCGACATCATCGTCGCCGACACCTTGGGCGAGTTGGGCCTGTGGTACCGCCTGGCCGACCTGGCCTTGGTGGCCGGCAGCCTGGTCCCCGGGATCGGCGGCCACAACCCGCTGGAGCCGGCGCGGCTGGACTGCCCGATCGTCTCCGGCCCCCATGTCGAGAACTGGCTGACCGCCTATGCCGACCTGCGGGCGGTGGACGGCGCGGCCTTCGCCGACGCCCCGGTGCTGGGCGAACGCCTGGGTCGGATGCTGGCCGAACCCGAGATCGTCAAGCTGCGGGCGACCCGCGCCCAGGCCTTCGTGAATGGCCGCGACGCCGAGGCCCGCGCTGGCCTCGACCGTATCCTGGCGCTGCTGCCCACGCGGGCCTCGGCATGAAGCTCTCCACCCCCCGCTGGTGGTACCTCCGCGAGGGCGCGCCCAGTCCGGTCACTCGTCTGCTGCTGACGCCGCTGTCATGGATCTGGGCCGCCCAGACCGCCAAGCGGATCGCCCGCGCCACGCCGCGCAGCGCCGACTGCGCGGTGATCTGCGTCGGCAATTTCACGGTCGGCGGGGTAGGCAAGACGCCCGTGGTTCGCGAGCTGCTGCTGACCCTGACGAAGCGCGGCCGCCGCGCCCACGGGCTGTCGCGCGGCTATGGCGGCAAGCTGAAGGGACCGGTCCAGGTCGATCGCGCCCGCCACACCGCCGTCGAGGTCGGGGACGAGCCGCTGATGCTGGCCCAGGACTTTCCCATCTGGGTGTCGCGCGACCGGGTGGCTGGAGCGCGCAAGGCCGCGGCCTCGGGGGCCGAGGTGGTGGTGATGGACGACGGCCACCAGAACCCCGATCTGCGCAAGACCCTGTCGCTGGTGGTGGTCGACGGCGAGACCCGCGAGGACGAATGGCCGTTCGGCGACGGCAAGGTGTTTCCCGCCGGGCCGATGCGCGAGCCGCTGAAGGTCAGTTTGGCGCGCACCGACGCGGTGATCGTGCTGCTGCCCGACGACCTGCCGGCCGCTGATCCGGACCTGCTGGCGCTGTTTGGCGACACTCCGGTGCTGATCGCCCGGCTCGAGCCGGCCGCCCCGCCGCCCACGGGCCGGCAGGTCGGTTTCGCGGGGATCGGCAAGCCGTGGAAGGTCGAGCGAGCGCTGAAGGCCGCCGGCTGCCACCTGGTGGATTTCGCGCCCTATCCCGATCACGGCAACTACGACGAGGCGACGCTGCAGTTCCTGGCCGAACGCGCGGCGACCTACAGCGCCGGGCTGGTGACGACCGAGAAGGACTGGGTGCGGTTGCCTCAGGCCTGGCGGGACCGGGTGACGCCCTGGCCGGTGCGGGCGCGGTTCGAGGATGAGGCGGCGTTGGGGCGGTTGCTGGAGAAGGCGGGGCTCTAGGTCCTCCCCCTGTGGGGGAGGTGTCGGCGAAGCCGACGGCGGGGGGAGTGATCGGATGATGGCCACAACCCGGATCGAAGACCCTAAAAATCCCCCCACCGATCCTGTTTTTAGGCCCCCGCCTTCTGCGCGAACGCCCACGCGCCGCGCGCCAGCACCGGCACCCGGGCCTCCATCAGTTCCGCATGGGCGCTGGCCGCCGTGCCGTCGCGCACCCGCCCGACGATGCCCTGGCAGATCCCCGCCAGCCGGAACAGATTGTAGCTGAAATACCAATCGAGGTTCGGCAGGCCGTCGCGGCCCGTGGCCTTGCAGTATTGGGCGACGGCCTCGTCGATGGTCGGCACGCCATAGGCGGTCAGGTCCTGGATCTCGGCCAGGCCGCCCCGCTGGTCGGACGGCATCACCCAGTTCATCAGGAAATAGCTGAAATCGGCCAGCGGGTTGCCCAGGGTCGACAGCTCCCAGTCCAACACCGCGATCACTCGGGGCTGCGTGGGGTGCAGGATCATGTTGTCGAGGCGATAATCGCCATGGACGATCGAGGTCATGTCGTCGGCCGGGGCGCTGGTCGGCAGGAAGGCGATCAGCCGGTCCATGTCCTCGATCGAACGGGTTTCGCTGGCCTTGTACTGCTTGGTCCAGCGGTCGATCTGGCGGGTGAAGTAGTTTCCCGGCTTGCCGTAGTCGGCCAGGCCGACGGCTGCGTAGTCGATAGTGTGCAAGGCGGCCAGGGTCTCGATCTGCGCCTCATAGATCGCCCGGCGCTCGGCGGGCTGGTAGTCGGGCAGCGTGCCGTCCCACAGGATCCGGCCTTCCACATTGTCCATCACGTAGAAGATCGTGCCGATCACCGCCTCGTCCATGCAGAGGGCGTAGGCCTTGGCGACCGGGAACTTGGCCTTGCCCAGGCCCGAGATCACCTTGAACTCGCGGTCGACGGCGTGGGCGCTGGGCAAGAGCTTGCCGGGCGGCTTGCGGCGCAGGACGTACTTCTTCGCAGGCGTGATCAACTGATAGGTCGGGTTGGATTGGCCGCCCTTGAACTGGCGGACCTCCAGCGGACCCTGATAGCCCGCGACATTGGCCTCCAGCCAGGTCGCCAGCCGGACCTCGTCGATGGCGTGGCGCGGATCGACGGGCTTGGTCCCCGAGTTCAGGTCCTGGGCGGTCTGTTCGGCCACGGCCATGCGCTAACTCCCCAACGCTTGTTTGAACCGGAGTTTAGAGGGTGGCGCCGTGGGTGCAAGCTTGGATAAGCGGCGTCTAGAGCATTTTTCGAGCGAAGTGGTTCCGGTTCGCGTGAAGAAAAATGCGTCAAAACAAAAGATTAGAGCTCACGGCATGACGCAGTCAGGTCGGGAAATGCTCTAGAGACGGGGACAGGCGCATGCGCCTGTCCCCGTCTGCAGGCTCGGCGGTCAGGAATGCTGGCTCAGCGCCCGCCAGCCGATGTCGGTGCGATAGAAACCGCCCTCCAGCGACACCGTGCCCAGCGCTGCATAGGCCACATCCCGCGCCTCATGCAGCGTCGCGCCCAAGGCGCAGACATTCAGCACCCGGCCGCCGGACGCCACCAGCCGGCCGTCCGCGTCGCGCGTCGTGCCGGCGTGGAAGATCACGGCCTCGCCGCCAAATTCGCTGTCGGCGCCCTGGATCAGACCGCCGGACACTGGCGCTTCGGGATAGCCCTCGGCGGCCAGCACTACGCAGATTGCCGCCTCCTCGCGCCAGACCGGCGGGGCGGCGCCCGCCAGCTCGCCCTTAGCGGCGGCCAGCAACAGCGGCACGAGGTCGCTTTCCAGCCGCAGCATCAGGGTCTGGCATTCGGGATCGCCGAAACGGGCGTTGTATTCGACCAGCTTGGGGCCCGTCTCGGTGAGCATCAGCCCGGCATAGAGCACGCCGACATAGGGATAGCCCTCCGCGGCCATGCCCTCGACGGTCGGGACGACCAACTCACGCCAGGCTTGCTCGACCAGGGCGTCGGTCAGCACGGGCGGTGGGGAATAGGTCCCCATGCCGCCGGTATTGGGGCCCGTATCGCCGTCATAGGCCCGCTTATGGTCCTGGGCCGCGCCGAACAACAGGGCGGTCCTGCCGTCGCAGATGGCGAACAGCGAGGCCTCCTCGCCGTGCATGAATTCCTCGATCACCACCCGCGTCCCGGCCGAGCCGAAGCGGCCGCCCAGCATGTCGAGCACGGCGGCGCCGGCCTCGGTACGATCGGCGGCGATCACCACGCCCTTGCCGGCCGCCAGGCCGTCGGCCTTGATGACGAACGGCGGGGCCAGGGTGTCGAGAAACGTCCCGGCCGAGACCGCGTCGGTGAACACCCCATAGGCCGCCGTGGGCAAGCCGTGGCGGGCGCAGAAATCCTTGGTGAAGGCCTTGGACGTCTCCAACCGCGCCGCCCGGGCGCTACCGCCGAAACAGGGGACGCCAATCTCGGCCAGCCGGTCGGCCAAACCGACCTCCAGCGCCGATTCCGGGCCCACGACCACCAGGTCGGCGGCGATCTCCTGGGCCAGGGCGACCAGGCCCTCGACATCGGTGACCTTGAGGTTTCGCAGCTCGGCGACGGCCTCGATCCCCGGATTGCCCGGCGCGGCCACCAGCCGTCCGCACAGCGGCGACTGAGCGATCTTCCAGGCCAGGGCGTGCTCGCGCCCGCCCGACCCGACGAGCAGAATGGTCAGCTTTTCCATGAGGCCGGGGTGTGGAACCAGAGGGCCACGAGGTCAAGGCCGCGCTGACTGCAGAGCCTGGAGGCGCGCCCCCCCCGGGGTCTGGCGGCTGGTGATGGAGAGCGGCGGCGAGGTGGTGACCAGCCGAACCTATCGGGACGACCTGTTGCGGCGGTTGCGGCGTAAGGGCGTATTGAGAATTTGGCGCTTCATCGCAGCAGAATGGCTATGGCGACGGAAATCCACAACCGCGGCGCCTGGCTGCCACGCCCAGCCGCCGCGCCGTCTCCCTAGGCGAACACCACCGTCTTCACCCCGGCGATCAGCACCCGGTGCTCGACGTGCCAGGTCACGGCGCGGGCCAGGACGGCGCACTCTACGTCACGGCCCAGCGTGACCAGGTCGTCGGGCGCGTGGCTGTGGTCCACACGATGGACGCCCTGTTCGATGATCGGGCCCTCGTCCAGGTCGGTGGTCACATAGTGGGCCGTGGCCCCGATGATCTTCACGCCGCGCTCGAAGGCTTGGTGGTAGGGTTTGGCGCCCTTGAAGCTGGGGAGGAACGAGTGGTGAATGTTGATGCACCGCCCCGACAGCCTCGCACAAAGGGCGGGCGACAGGATCTGCATGTAGCGGGCCAGCACCACCAGATCGACGGCCAGGTCGTCGACGAGCTTGAGCAAGGCGTCTTCCTGTTCGGCCTTGTTGGTCTTGGTGGTCGGGAGGTGGAAATAGGGCAGTCCGCTCCACTCGGTGAACGAGCGCATGTCCTCGTGGTTGGAGACCACGCCGACGATCTCGACCGGCAGCAGGCCCGCTCGCCAGCGGTGCAGCAGGTCGAACAGGCAGTGGCCAAACTTGGAGACCGCGATCAGCACCTTGGGCTTGGCGCCCGTGTCGTGCAGGGCCCAGATCATGCCGAAGCGTTTGGCGATCAGCTCGAAGCCCTGGCGCAGCGCGCCGATCCCCGGCATGTCGCCGTCGGGACGGAACACCGTGCGCATGTAGAACTGGTCGGCCAAGCTGTCGTTGAAGTGGCTGCTCTCGACGATAGAGGCGTCGTTATCGGCCAAGAAGCCGGACACGGCCGCCACGACGCCCTTACGATCAGGGCATTGCAGGATCAGTATATAGCGGTCGGCGGCGGTCTGGTCGTTCATGACACGGTCCTAGAGCATCGCGCGGAAAAGTGGCCACCGGTTTTCCGCAAAAGCGATGCGAAAACAAAAGTCTAGAGCAAACCGTGCGATTCCTATATCGCGCGGCTTGCTCTAGTCGACCTGGGTCGCGCGCGGCAACAACCATTGTCCTCATGGATCATACACCAGGAAAACGCGTCGCGATCGCCGACAATGGCCAGGCGGCGCTCGAGGCCATTGGCCAGGAGCCCTTCGACCTGGTGCCTGGCGGTCGAGTTTAACGCGGCGTCTCGGTCGAGGTGTGGATCGAGAACAGCGGGCCGGTCGAGGTGCTGCCGCCCGCCGTCGCGGCCGAATATCTGGGCTTCGCCGAGGCGGTCGCGCTGACGGCCGACCCCGATACGCCGCCGGACGCCCACCAGCCGCAGATCAAGACACTGGAACACGCGTGACGTGGAGGGGCGGCTGTAGCGGCCGCCCTTTTCGCGGCTTCGACAAGTTGGTCATGGGATCGTCACAGGCTGTCGCGTAGTCTTCACCGGATCGCGACGCCGCCGACCTCGGGAAATCCATGAAGCCCCCCATTAAACGCCTGGCCGACCTCAAGCCCGCCTCCGCCCCGGCCAAGGCCTATGCCCGGCCCACGCCGAAGGTGGCGCGGCGCAAGAGCGCTAAGGTGATGACCGAGGCCGAGCGGGCGGCCTTCCTGGCCTCGCGGCAGGATCTGGTTTCGAAATAGCGACACGATCGGGGGGCCGAGACTTGAACCGCCCAGCCCCTTCCCGAACCGCCCGCGTCGGCGAGGCCGCGCCTTAAAACCTTGATGGCGAGCTTGCTCTGGCGTCTGGCCGTGTCAAGGACCGGCCTCCGGCCGGCCGCGCCGCGGCGGCCCCAGCGGGGCGTCCTTGACACGGCCAGACGCCAGAGCTCCGATCCACCAAGGCTTTAAGGCGCGGCCCCATCCGGGGCGGATGGTTTAGCGCCAGCTAGCGTTTCAGATGTGAGATGGGAGGGCTTTTCCTTAAGTGGGAGCGCCGACAAACGCGGCGACCCTTCCAGGATGGTTGAAGATTGTAACTCATTGGCGAACTGGTCCAGAGTCGCTGACGCAACACGAACTTACCGCTCAAGGCTTCCTCTGCGATGCGGCCAAGCGGCGAGAGCCAACAGATAGGATGCTGAGATGAACCTCACAAAGGCAGCGGATGAAATGCGCGCCGAGCGTCGAAATGTTGGCTTTGATAGCTACGACATTACGGTAAAGCAGCTGATCGATATGGTTGGCGAGAAACAACTAAACATCGCCCCTGACTACCAGCGCCGCTTTGTTTGGGACGATGTTCGGCAATCACACCTAGTAGAATCAATTTTCCTCGGAATACCGATTCCCAGCCTATTCATGGCAACCAATGAGGACTCGACTTGGGAGGTAATAGACGGTCTTCAAAGGCTAACGACCCTCATTAATTTTGCCTCTAATAGCAATGCAGCGGCGGAAGAGCAAACCGGCATATTGAAACTAAAAGGTTTGGCAAAAATCCCTTCACTGAACGGTGCCTCGTTTTCGGACCTTCCGGGTAATTTGAAGCTCAGTTTCATGACACGGCCGGTAAGAGTCACCGTCCTTAACGATCGAAGCGATCATCAGGTACGGTTTGATCTTTTCGAGCGCCTGAACACAGGCGGGATTATTCTTCACGAGCAAGAAATAAGAAATTGTGTTTTCCAAGGCCCATTCAACGATTTTGTCAAGCAAAGTGCGAGTGACAAAAGATTAGATGCGGTAATTAGGCGAAGCGACAAGACCGGAAGAGGAAACTTAGAGGAACTAACTCTTAAGTTCTTTGCATATTTCGAATATAGACAAAAGTTTAGTCACTCCGTTAAGGAATTTCTTAACGAATATATGGAACTAAAAACTCGATCATTTCACAATAAAGCTGAATTATCTTCTCTTTTTGATCGCACGATGGTTATTCTTACAGAATACCTACCGAATGGTATTGTTCGCGCAAACAGACCAAATTCGACTCCATTGGTATTGTTTGAAGCCGTTGCCGTGGGGGTTGCGGATTTAATCAACGATGGAAAGGCGATAGACCGAGGAAGGCTTCTGGATATCTTGGATGATGACGGACTTAAAGCGCTAACAACAGGAGCAACGAACAGTCAACCCAAGCTTGTTGGTCGAATTAACTACGTCGCTGAGCACGTTGTGGGATGACTTTTGCAAGCGCTGAAGAGGAGGCAAGAGAGCGCCTAACAGAGTCCGCCACGCTCCTCGCCCATCTTCGCGCCATCGCACCGATGGGCAGGACGCCGCTCGACGATCTTCAGAAGGCACAACGCGGACTATGGCTGGTGTCTTTATATGCCGCCTTCGAACGAGGCGTGAACGCAGTGGTTGAAGCTGCATTGCAAGAAATATCCAGTCACGGACCCAAAAGTATAGAATCGGCGCCGTCGCTTCACGCTGTATTCCATTTTTCTAAAGTACAATCTGTCAAAGACTGTTCGTATTCGTCAGTATTTGAGTCTTCCATAGCAATGTTTCAAGCATCATTGAGCGATGCGCCACTTGTTATGGGAGATAACCATCTCGCAAAATATCTTCAGAATGTTGACGGTGGAACATTAGAGTGGGTATGCACCTTATTCGGAGCCACTCCTTACGCCGTCGTTGGTGCTAATCGGGGACGGTTAGCGACTTTGAGAGAGCGTCGAAATGCGGTCGCGCATGGCCGGGAAGCCGCCAGCCAAGTTGGCGAGCGCTACGACCTTACCGAAATGCAAAGGGTCTACGACGCGGCGGACGCTGAACTTCTGCGCTTCAAATTGCACATGGAGGACTACTGCACAGGCCGACGGTATGTCCGGGCTGCATGATGCCCACATAGTTGCGCAGCGACGCCTGGCCTGATCCTGATCCGCCGCCCTTACGCCGCGTCCAGATCCAACGAATAACCCGCCGAACGCACGGTGCGGATCGGATCCCCGTCCACGTCCCCGTTCAGCGCCTTGCGCAGGCGGCCGATGTGGACGTCCACGGTGCGGGCCTCGACATAGACGTCCGAGCCCCAGACGGCGTCCAGCAGCTGTTCGCGGCTGAAAACCCGGCCGGGGTGCTGCATCAGGTAGTCGAGCAGGCGGAATTCGGTGGGGCCCAGGTGGACTTCCTTGCCCTGGCGTTTCACGCGGTGGGCGACGCGGTCGATGATGATGTCGCCGACCGTGATGCGGTCGTCGGCCAGGCCGGGGCGGATACGGCGCAGCACGGCGCGCACGCGGGCGGTCAGCTCGATCATCGAGAACGGCTTGACCACATAGTCGTCGGCCCCGGTGTCGAGGCCGCGAATGCGGTCGCTCTCCTCGCCGCGCGCCGTCAGCATGATGATCGGCACGTTGCGGGTTTCGCTGCGGCCGCGAAGGCGGCGGCAGACCTCGATGCCCGAGACCTTGGGCAGCATCCAGTCGAGGATCACCAGGTCGGGGGCGCGCTCGGAGGCCATGGTCAGGGCCTCCTCGCCGTCGCAGGCCACGCCGACGAGATAGCCTTCCTTGTCGAGATTGTAGTGCAGCAGGGTGGCCAGGGCGTCTTCGTCTTCGACCACCAGAACGTACGGAGTCACTTTGCGCCTACCCTATGATTACTTCGACAGCTCGAGCTTGGGGCGCTGGGAGATGATCTCCTCGCCGGTCAGCTCGAAATGGATGATCTCGGCGATGTTGGTGGCGTGGTCGCCGATGCGCTCGAGGTTCTTGGCGACGAACAGCAGGTGGGCGCACGGATTGATCGTCCGCGGATCGCCCATCATGTAGGTCAGCAGTTCGCGGAAGATGGCGTTGTAGTGCTCGTCGACCTCTTCGTCGCGGCCCCAGACGCCGATGGCGCGCGGCAGGTCCGACGAGGTGTAGGCGTCCAGCACGTCCTTCAGCCGGCCCTGGACCAGGTGGCCCATGCGCTCGATCGAGCGGGTCAGGGCGGTCATCGGGTCGGCTTCGGTGAGGATCAGGGCGCGCTTGCCGATGTTCTTGGCCATGTCGCCGCAGCGTTCCAGGCTCATCGAGATCTTCAGGGCGGCGACGGCGTGGCGCAGATCGACCGCCATCGGCTGGCGCAGGGCGATCAGCTTGAAGGCCTTGCGCTCGATCTCGGCCTGCAGGATGTCGAGCCGCTCGTCGCGGGCCACCACCTGCTGGGCCAGGGGGCCGTCGCGGCGGGCGATGCAGTCGATGGCGTCGGCCACCTGGGCCTCGGCCAAGCCCCCCATGCGGGTGACCTCGGCCGTGAGGTGGTTCAGCTCTTCGCCGTAGGACTTGACGGTATGTTCGGTCATGGGATGCGTCCTCCGGTCAGCCGAAGCGGCCGGTGATGTAATCTTGCGTGCGGGTGTCACGAGGATTGGTGAACATCTCCTCGGTCGGACCGCTCTCGACCAGCTTGCCCAGGTGGAAGAAGGCCGTCTTCTGCGACACGCGAGCGGCCTGGGCCATCGAGTGGGTGACGATGACGATGCAGAACTGGTTGCGCAGGTCGTCGATCAGTTCCTCGATGCGGGCGGTGGCGATCGGGTCCAGGGCCGAGCAGGGCTCGTCCATCAAGATCACTTCCGGCGACACGGCGATGGCCCGGGCGATGACCAGGCGCTGCTGCTGACCGCCCGACAGGCCGGTGCCGGCCTGGTGGAGGCGGTCGGAGACCTCGGCCCACAGACCCGCCTTTTTCAGGCTGGCCTCGACGATGGCTTCCAGCTCGGCCTTGCTCGTGGCCAGGCCATGAATCCTGGGACCGTAGGCGACGTTCTCGAAGATCGTCTTGGGGAAGGGGTTGGGCTTCTGGAAGACCATGCCGACCCGCGAGCGCAGCACCACCGGATCGACGCTCTTGGCGTTGACGTCATTGCCGTCGATCTCGATCGAGCCGGTGACCCTGGCCGACGGGATGGTGTCGTTCATCCGGTTGATGCAGCGCAGGAAGGTCGACTTACCGCAGCCCGACGGGCCGATGAAGGCGGTGACCGACTTGGCCGGCACGTCGAGGCTGACGTCGAACAGCGCCTGCTTGTCGCCGTAGAAGACATTGACGTCGCGGGCCCGGATCTTGAAGTCGCTGCTCATCGCATTGCCGGGGCCGGTGGGGATCACCGAGGCCAAGCTCGACGCCCCGCCTTGAGCCTGGGAAGCGGCAAGGGTGTCGTCGCGGTTTTCGGTCGGCATGGCGTGGCCCTTGGAAAGGGGAAAGGCGAGAGGGTTCAAGGTCATGGAAGCTACCACCGGCGTTCGAAGCGGCGACGCAGGATCACGGCGGCGGCGTTCATGACGATCATGAACACCAGCAGCACGATGATCGCCGCAGCGGTGCGTTCGTGGAAGGCGCGCTCCGAAGCGTTCTCCCAGATATAGACCTGCACTGGCAGGACTGTGGCCGAGCTGGTGAAGTTCTCCGGCGCGCCGGGCACGAAGGCGACCATGCCGATCATCAGCAGCGGCGCGGTCTCGCCCAGGGCATGGGCTAGCGACAGAATGGCGCCGGTCATCACGCCGGGCATGGCCAGCGGCAGCACATGGTGGAAGACGGTCTGGGCCTTGGAGGCGCCGACGCCAAGGGCGGCTTCGCGGATCGAGGGCGGCACAGCCTTCAGCGAGGAGCGGGTGGCGATGATCACGGTCGGCAGGGCCATCAGGGCCATCACCAGGCCGCCGACCAGCGGCGAACCCCGCGGCACGTGCAGCCAGTTGATGAACAGGGCCAGGCCCAGCAGGCCGTAGACGATGGACGGCACGGCGGCCAGATTGTTGATGTTGACCTCGATGACGTCGGTCCAACGGTTTTTGGGCGCGAATTCCTCGAGATAGACCGCCGCCATCACGCCCACCGGGATGGCGATCATCGCGGTGATCACCAGCATCATGGCCGAGCCAATCACCGCCCCCCAGACC
This sequence comes from Caulobacter sp. DWR3-1-2, assembly GCF_049896225.1. NCBI lineage: Bacteria > Pseudomonadati > Pseudomonadota > Alphaproteobacteria > Caulobacterales > Caulobacteraceae > Caulobacter > Caulobacter sp. DWR3-1-2. The sequence goes on from NZ_JAFCTW010000011.1 coordinate 112,553, forward strand.
CCGGCCTGTTCAGGCTCGGTGGAGTCGGAATTGGTGAAGAACTTGGTGTTGAAGCCGGTCTTGACCGTGCCGTCGTTCTTCAGGCGGTCCAGCCAGTCCAGCTGTTGGTTGTCGAGCTTGCGGTCGCCTTCGGCGGTCGAACGCTTGATCTCGCCCTTGTAGTAGAGGTCGGCGTCGGCCTTGACCGAGCCGGTCACATTGACCGTCTTGCCGATCAGCGAATGATCCTTCCTGACCATCTGCAGCAGCTGGTTGCCGAAGTCGCGCGAGGTCAGGGCCATGATCTTGCCCGACGTCATGCCCAGGTCGTCGTCCTGCACGCCCAGCTTCTTCATCATCGCCTCGGCGACGATGTAGTCGTAGTTGACGCCTTCCAGCGCGTTCACGTCGATGCGCTCGGCGTTCAGATAGATCGGCACCGTCAGGGTGTGGGTCTCGAAGGTAGAATAGCCCTGGGCCACGATCCGGCCGACCAGCACCACCAGGAAGATCATGGCGATGACGATCGCCGCGATGCCCTGGACGCGGAAGATGGTTTCCGAGCGGTGGCGTTTCTTCAGCAGCGCGTCGCGCGCCGAGAGTGAGACCGCCCGGGGGGCTGGCGCGCCGGGGGAGATAACTGCGTCAGTCATATTGTTCCCGGTACTTCTGGACGATGCGCAGGGCGATGATGTTCAGGCACAGGGTGACCACGAACAGGGTCAGACCCAGACCGAAGGCCGACAGGGTTTTCGGACTGTCGAACTCCTGGTCGCCGGTCAGCAAGGTGACGATCTGAACGGTCACGGTGGTGACGGTGTCCAGCGGATTGGCGGTCAGCTTGGCCTGCAGGCCGGCGGCCATGGTGACGATCATGGTCTCGCCGACAGCGCGCGACACGGCCAGCAGCATGGCGGCCATGATCCCCGGCAGGGCGGCGGGCAGGACCACCCGCTTGACGGTCTCGGACTTGGTCGCGCCCATGGCGTAGCTGCCGTCGCGAAGCGACTGGGGCACCGAATTGATGATGTCGTCCGAGAGGGAGGAGACAAAGGGGATCAGCATGATGCCCATCACCACCCCGGCCACCAGGGCCATCTGGTTCTGAACCTGCATCAGGTACTGCGCCAGGCCATCCATCGGACCGCCGGCGATGCTGGCGCCGATGCCGTTGAAGAAGGCGCGGAACAACGGACCCACGGTGAGGGCGGCGAAGAAGCCGTAGACCACGGTCGGCACGCCGGCCAGGATCTCCAGCAGCGGCTTGATCGTCGAGCGCAGGCCGCGATTGGCGTATTCCGACAGGTAGATCGCCGAGTAGAGGCCGATCGGCGCGGCCACCAGCATGGCGATCATCATCACGAGGAAGGTGCCGGCGAACAGCGGGACGGCTCCGAAGGCGCCGGACGAGGCCACCTGGTCGGCGCGCATGGCGATCTGCGGGGCCCATTCGGTGCCGAACAGGAAGCTTAGCGGCGACACGCTCTCGAAGAACCGCCAGCTTTCGTAGATCAGCGACATGACGATGCCGAGCGTGGTCAGCACGGCGGCGACCGAGCAGGCGATCAGCACGCCGGAGATCCAGCCCTCGACCCGGTTTCGGGCGCGGAATTCGCTGTTGATCCGGGGGTGGGCCAGCAGGAAGCCGGCCAGGGCCAGCAGGCCGGCCAAGCCCAGGACCGAGTAGCTGACGATGCCGGTGATCCGCTTGGCCTCGACGATCTTGGCGTCCAGCGCAACCTTCAGCGGACCCTCATAGGTCACTTCACTGGGCGTTATGCCGGCGGCGATGGCCGTGACATCGCTGAAGAACACGTCTTGACGATCGGGTGTCAGGGTTTGGACGACTGCGGGCCGCTGGGCCTGCAGCATGCTGTCCTCGACCCGGCCTCCGAAGGCGGCGCCCAGCAGCAGCAGCAGGGCGGCCGGCGCGCCGGCCCAGAGGGCGGCGTACATTCCGTAATAGTTGGGCAGCGAATGGAGACGGGCGGGCGAGCCGCCGGCGGACTTCAGCGCCCGGCTGCGGCCGGCCATGAAGGCCGCGCTGGAGAACAGGGCGAGGAAAAAGAGCGAGAGCCAGGTCAGCATGCGTGAAGAGGTCTTGCGCGAGGGTTGCGGTGCGGCGCCCAACGCGCCGTACCGCCCGGGGCGATCTATGCCGCGCGGGCACTGACCTTATGCGACGGTTGCGTGACGGTTTTGCGACAGCGCGGGGCCTTCAGGTTCAGTCCCCGAATCAAGACTTAGCCAGGCAGTCTTCGCGCGACCGCCCCGTCCCCGTTCAGTTCAATCCGCAACAGGCTTGGCGCCTTTCTTTTTGGCCCTTCGAAGGTCAACCACGCCTTCGGCCCGTCCACGAAGAACCGGTCCGTTGAGGAAACCGCCCAGAGCTCCACCATATAGGCGGCTTCCGCCCCGGTCTCGGCCGGCGCGTTGCGAATGAACGACAAACTGAACGGTCGGATCGCCGCGATGCAGCGCGCCCTTTCCCTCCGACACCACGCTGAGTGAAGGCGCAGGCTCCGCCGGTCAACCGCGACGACGAGACAGGGGCGTCGCATCCCGCGTCCGCCTCCGCCTCCGCCCCACATGCCGAGCGCGCTTCAACGTCCCTGTGCGCGACCAGCCCCCTTGGCCACCGGGAAATAGACCCCGAACGTCGCCCCCGCGCCATGGACGCTTTCGACGATCATCCCCCCGCGGTGGCGGTTCATGATGTGCTTGACGATGGCCAGGCCCAGGCCGGTGCCCGAGCGGTCGCCGCTCTTTTGGCCCTCGACGCGGTAGAAGCGTTCAGTCAGACGCGGCAGGTGCTCGCGCAGCATGCCCGGCCCCTTGTCAGTGACCCTCAGCGAGGCGTAGCGCTCGCCTTCTGCGTGGTCGGGGGTCAGCAGCGACATCCGGGCGCCGGCCGGGTCGCGCGCCGCCGCCGCCATGTCGGCGGTCAGGCCCGAGTGGATCTCGACCCGCACCACGCCATCGCGCGGGGTATATTTGATGGCGTTGTCGACCAGGTTTTGGATCACCTGGACGATCTGGTCGCGGTCGCCCTCGACCACCGCCGCGCCGCGCGGCGGCAGAACGGGGTCAAAGCCCACGGCCTTGACCTTGGCCTGCGGACCCAGGGCGTCGAGCACGTCGATGGTGGCCATGGCCAGGTCGACCTGGCCATGCGGGGCGATGTGCTCGTTCAGCTCGATCCGCGACAGGCTCATCAGGTCGTCGATCAGCCGGGCCATCCGCTCGGCCTGGGCCTGCATGATGCCCAGGAACTTGTCGCGCGCCCCCACATCGTCCTTGGCGTGGCCGCGCAGGGTCTCGATGAAGCCCGACAGTGAGGCCAGGGGCGTGCGCAACTCGTGGCTGGCATTGGCCAGGAAGTCGGCGCGGGTGCGCTCGCTGCGGCGGGTGTCGGTCTCGTCGCTGAGCACCAGCAGGGCCAGGCGCGAGCCGCGTTCGTCCAGGCCCAGCGGCGCGCTATGGGCCACCCATTCGCGGCCCTGGGCTCCGCCGCCCACATAGTCGACCGAGCGCCGCAACCCGCCGAACAGGCTCTCGTCCACCGCCTCCAGCACCTGGGGATTTCGCACCGCCGAGACCAGCAGCCCGCCGCGCGGCTGCAGCTTGAAAAGCTCGCGGGCGGCGGCGTTGGCGAACACGAAGCGCCTGCCGGTCAGATCGTCGGCCTCCTCGGCGGCGATGACCATCAGCGGATCGGGCAAGGTTTCGAGAATCAGGGCGAAGGGCGGCGGGCGATCGACGACCGCCGGCGCCGGGGCGGGCGCGATCGGATCGGCGGCGTATCGGCGGGCTCGACGCGCCAGCAGAAGGCCGGCCCCACCGCTGGCCAGCCCGGCGACGATCGCGCCCGTGGCATTGGCGCCGCCGGTCAAGCCCAAGCCCAGCAAGGCCCCGGGACCGATCAGCACCGCCGCCCACAAACCCAGTGGCATAGGGGTGGACCCGCCCGAACGGGTCGGCGGTCGCGGCGAGGCCATCGGCATGCGGCAGTCTCGATTTCTGTGGAAAGACGGATTCGTCGAACCAGATATGGCGCCCTGGGGTGGCTTGCGATAGACCGTCAAACGCTCAAGAAGCACGACGTTGGCGGAAGCACCGCAATTTCGCCGCAACGTGCCGCAATCTGGGGTCTGGTTTCTCTCCGAGGTGTCGTTCGTAATGCAGCGCAAGGTCCTGGTCGCGACAGTCGCAACCGCTCCTCTCCTGGCCATGGCGTTCGGCGCTTATGCTGAGACCGTCGTCAACACGGCCCGTACGACGCCGATCGCCACGGCGACGGCGACGACGGCGGGCGCCCCCGACGACGTCAAGATCGACGCCGCCGGCTCGATCAAGACGACCGCCGGGACCGGCCCGCTCATCCTGCTGAACAGCAACAACAAGGTCACCAACGCCGGCACGCTGGCGACGGTCAATCTGGACGACACCACCGGGATCGAGATCCGCGGCGGCAATACCGGCACGGTGACCAACTCGCTGGCGATCAGCCTGACCGAGGACTACACCCCCACAGACGACGACAAGACGGCGGCCGGCGTCGCCGCGCCCGACGGCGACCTCGACGGCCCGTTCGCCAACGTCAAGCGCCACTACGGCATCCGCTTGATGGGTCCGGGCGTCTTTACCGGCAATATCGTCCAGGACGGCACCGGCTCGATCATCGTCGAGGGTAACAATTCGGCGGGCGTCTCGCTGGAGACCGGCCTGGTCGGCAACCTGAAGCTCGGCGGTTCCGTCGCGCTCACGGGCGATAACAGCTATGGCGTTCACGTCGCGGCGCCGGTGACGGGCAACGTCACGCTGAGCGGCTCGACCACCGTGTTGGGCGAAAACAGCACGGCGGTGGCGCTCGACGGCGCCGTCAGCGGCGCCTTCGTCGTGCAGGGCTCGATCAGCGCGACCGGCTATCGCTACACAAACCGCCCGACTGAAGCCGTCATCAGCAAGCTCGACACCGAAGACCTGCTTCAAGGCGGCTCCGCTGTTCGCGTCGCCGGCAACGTGACCGGCGGCGTGTTGTTGAACGGCCCAACCGGTTCGACCGTCGTCGACGGCACGACAACCACAACGAGCGTGATCTCGTCATCGACCGCGAGCACGGCCGCGCTCAACGTCTTCGGGCGCGCGCCGGCCCTGCTGATCGGCTCGGACACTCAGGCCATCACCCTCGGCGCGGTCGGCGCGGCCGACAACGCCTATGGCCTGGTCTCGAAGGGCTCGATCGCCGCCAGCGGCGTCTATGACAAGATCGCCGCCACCGGCGTCCAGATCGGCGGCGGAACCGGCCAGGCCACGACCCTGACCGGCGGCGCGCGTTTTGACGGCAGCGTCACCGTCGCCGCGCGCGAAGCCAACGCCACGGGCGTCAGCCTGACCGCCGGCGCCGCGGTCCCCTCGCTCTGGAACCGGGGTTCGATCACCGCCGCCAGTTCGTCCTATGCGGGCTCGGGAGTGACCGGTGACGCGCGGGGCCTGGTCATCGGCGCCGGGGCCAATCTGGCCAACCTGACCAACAACGGCGGCATCTCGGCGGTCCGCATCGGCGACGCCGGCGACACCGGCGACGCCATCGCTGTGCTCGACACCTCGGGCACGTTGAAGACCATCACCAATACCGGCTCGATCTCCGCCCAGGTTTCCGCCTCGACCGCGAAGAAGGACGGCACGACGGTGACGACGGTCGTCACGCCGACGGGCAAGGCGATCGCCTTTGACCTCAGCGCGTCCAACGGCGTCACCCTGACCCAGACCGCGCCGACGTCCTCCGCCACGACCACCACCTATGCCAGCACCGACACCGTCACCACGGCGAGCACCACCTCGACGACCACGACGCCCTCGATCGCCGGCGCGATCCGCTTCGGTTCGGGCGCGGACGTCCTCAACATCCAGAACGGCACGGTGTTCGGCGACATCTCGTTCGGCGCCGGCGCCGACGCTCTGAACATCAACGGCGGCGGCGTCGTGCTGGGCGCGCTCTCCGACACCGACGGCAATCTGGCGATCAAGATAACCAATGGCAGCCTGGGCCTGACCAATACCGGCCCGATCAGCGCCTCTAACCTGACTCTGGAAAAGGACAGCAAGGTTGTCTTTACCGTCGACCCCACCGCCAATGGCGGCCTTGGCGCCAACACCCACATCAACGTCTCGGGCGCGGTCAAAATCGACTCGGGCGCACAACTGGGCCTGCGGCTGACCAGCCTCCTGACGACGAAGAAGACCTATACAGTGATCACCGGCGGCTTGCTGACCGTCGGGGATATCGGGCTAGAATTGCTGGACAATACGCCCTATCTGTACGTTGCCACGCCCTCGAAGGATGGCAATAACGTCTATCTCACCGTTGACCGTAAGAGCGCCACAGACATCGGCATGAACAAGGCCCAGGCCTCGGCCTATGATGCGGTGTTCGCCGCCGTGGGCAAGGATACCGGCATCTCCGGCTCCTTCCTGGGCAAGGACACCAAGGACGGCTTCCTGAGCCTGTACAACCAGATGCTGCCCGACCAGGGCGAGGGCTTCTTCGCCGCGCTGCAGAACGCCAACCAATCGATCGCAGCCGCCACCGGCTACCGTCCCGATCCCGGCGACCGCTACGGTCCTGACAGCATCTGGATGCAGGAAATCAACACCCTGATCCGCCGCGACACCGGCGACACCCAGGGCTCCGACACCCAGGCCTTCGGCTTCGTTGGCGGCTATGAGGCCATGGGCGACGCCGGCGGCGCGCTGGGTCTGACCCTGGCCTATATCAGCGTCGAGGAACACGACATCACCGCCCAGGTCGGCGAGCAGACCACGGGCAACTTCGTGCAGCTCGGCTCCTACTGGCGCCGGTCGATCGGCGGCTGGCGGATGAATGTCGGCGGCGGCGGGGGCTATGGCTGGTACGATGGCGACCGGGTGTTCAACTCGGGCGACGCCAACGGCGACGGCGTCGCCGACGTGGTGCGGAAGAATACGGCCAAGTGGAACGGCGCGACGTTCAGCGCCTTTGCCGGCGCGGGTTACGAAACCAAGTTCGGGCGCTATTTCGTGCGTCCCGAGGCCCGCTTGGACTACCTGTACCTGCGAGAAGGCAAGCGAACGGAAAAGCTGGTCAGCGCCCAGAACGCGGGCGTGGCCACCACCGACAACGGCGATGGTTTCAACCTGACCGTCGAGCAGCGTAACTCCAGCAGCCTGTCCGCCGACGCCGGCCTGGCCTTTGGCGCCGATTTCGGCCGCGACGTCTGGTGGCGTCCGGAAGTGCGGGTCGGCTATCGCCAGACGCTGGCTGGCAGCGTCGGCGACACGGTCGCCCGCTTCAATGGCGGGAACCCTTTCCACATGGCCGCCATGGACGAAAAGCAGGGCGCCGTGACCGTGGGCTTGGCTCTGCGGGCCGGAACGCCGATGTCCTACTTGGCGCTCGAAGCCAACGCCGAATCCGCCAAGAAGCAGAAGCGCTACAATGTGAAGCTTACGGGCCGGGCGATGTTCTAGAGCATTTCCCGACCTGACTGCGTCAGGCCGTGAGCTGTAATCTTCTGTTTTGACGCATTTTTCTTCACGCGAACCGGAACCACTTCGCTCGAAAAATGCTCTAGCCCGTCCGGCGCCGGTTTCAAGCGCCTCCAGGGGCGGTTCGAAACGGCCTGAGCGAACACTGATCGAAAAGGCTCGCGCCCCGGCGCGGGCCTTTTTCGTTTGGATTTCAGCGGCTTGTGCGATGATCCGTACAAGGCCTGAAGGAAAACTCACAGCCCTCCGGCCTAATCTCTATTCAATGAATAGGAATATTCGTCTTTTGTGCTGATCAACAGCGGCGCCGGCCAAGGCGCCGAGAGGGGAAGACCATGACCAAAGCCCAGACCGCCTGGCGCGCCGCCCTGATCGCCGGCGCTTCGCTGGTCGCCATGACCGGCGCGGCCCACGCCCAGACCGCCACCCAGACACCCGAGCAGCAGCAGGCCCGCATCGAGGCCCTGGAAGCCCAGCTTCAGGCCCTGTCCGGCCAGATCGCCGACCTCAAGGCCGCGACCGCCGCCAGCCTCAAAGATGTCCGCACGATCCAATCGGCGACCGTCGTCAGCGTCGCCAACGGCAAGCCGACCATCGCCTCGGGCGACGGGGCCTTCAGCGCCAATATCCACGCCGTCATGCAGCTGGACGCGGCCTGGTACAACCAGGACAGCGGCCTGGGGGCCGGCGTCGTGGGCCGCGACCTGAACAGCGGCACCAACTTCCGCCGCGCCCGGCTGGGCGTCGATGGCAAGGCCTTCAAGAACTTCGACTACAGCGTCCTGCTGGACTTCGGCGGCGCCGGTACGGACGGCGCGGGCACGCTGCAAGAGCTGTGGCTGCAGTACAATTATGCGCCCTTCAAGGTGAAGGTCGGGGCCTTCGCCCCCAATGTCGGCCTGGAAGATGTCGCCTCGACCAACGGCTCGCTGTTCCCGGAACGTCCGACGGGCTCGGAACTGTCTCGCGGCCTGGCCGGCGCCGACAAGCGCATCGCCCTGCAGGCCCAGGCCCTGGGCGAGCGCTGGCTGATCTCGGGCGCCGTCACCGGCGCCAAGGCCGGCGATGGCGCCACCTTCGACGAGCAACTGGGCTATGTGGCCCGCGTCGTCTATGTGCCGCTCAAGGGCTATGACTGGCTAATCCACACCGGCGTCAACGCCAGCCTGGTGGCCCAGCCAGCCCAGACCACCGCAGGCGGCGCCTATCCCATCAATGTCACCGACCGCCCGGAACTGCGGGTGGACGGCACGCAGCTGATCAGTTCGGGCGCCATCGATTCCTCCGGCGCGCGCCACTACGGCTTCGAACTGGCCGCCCAGAAGCAGAACTTCCTGATCCAGGGCGAATATTTCGACATCGCCTTGGACCGTCGCAACCGCGCGGCCAATGTCAGCGATCCCAAGTTCCATGCCTGGTACGTCGAAGGCTCCTGGGTGCTGACCGGCGAGGCGCGCAAATATAACGCTGGAAACTTTGCCTTCGACGCCCCGGCCGTGACCAATCCGTTCGACCCCAAGGCCGGCAAGTGGGGCACCTGGGAACTGGCGGCCCGCTATTCGACCGCCGACCTCAACTATCATGAATACGCCACCGTGGCGGCCGACCGGGTTCGGGGCGGCAACCAGGATATCGTCAGCCTGGGCGTGAACTGGTTCCCCAACACGGTGACCAAGTTCTCGCTGGACTATCTGGATGTCGACGTCGATCGCCGCGACGCGGCCGGCGCGCAGATCGGCCAAGGCTACAAGGCCATCAACGTTCGCAGCCAGTACGCGTTCTAAGACTAGCGGACCCGCGTTCCCTCGATGGGGACGCGGGTCCGCGCCATCACGGCACCGCCAGCCTGGGCCGGGCTGGTCGATCAGCGTTCAAGATCCACCTTCTCAAGCGAGCCACATCGCCATGACCCACGATCCGAAGACCCCCACGCGTCGCGGCCTGCTCGGCACGGCCACGGCTGGCGCCGCGGCCCTGGCGGTTCCCGCCGCCTTCGTCGGCGCGGCCCAGGCGGCCGGCGTCAAGCCGTTGACCCTGCTGAACGTCAGCTACGACCCGACCCGCGAGCTCTACAAGGACATCAACGCCGCCTACGCCAAATACTGGAAGGACAAGGTCGGCCAGGACCTGACCATCAACCAGTCGCACGGCGGTTCGGGCAAACAGGCCCGCTCGGTGATCGACGGCCTGCAGGCCGATGTCGTCACCCTGGCCCTGGCCTATGACATCGACGAAATCGCCGCCAAGGCCAAGCTGCTACCGGCCAACTGGCAGTCGCGCCTGCCCAACAACTCGACCCCCTACACCTCGACGATCGTGTTCCTGGTCCGCAAGGGCAATCCCTGGAGGATCCGGGACTGGGGCGACCTGATCAAGCCGGGCATCGACGTGATCACCCCCAATCCCAAGACCTCGGGCGGGGCGCGCTGGAACTATCTGGCCGCCTGGGCCTGGGCCCTGAAGCAGCCGGGCGGTAGCCCCGCCAAGGCCGAAGCCTTCCTCAAGACCTTGTTCGAGCACGTGCCGGTGCTCGACACCGGCGCGCGCGGCGCGACCACCAGCTTCACCCAGCGCGGCCTGGGCGACGTGCTGCTGTCGTGGGAGAACGAAGCCTATCTGGCGCAGGAAGAACTGCCGGGCAAGTTCGACATCGTCTATCCGTCGATCTCGATCCTGGCCGAGCCCCCGGTGGCGATCATCGACAAGAACGTCGACCGTCACAAGACCCGCCTGGCGGCCGAGGGCTATCTGAACTTCCTGTACAGCCCGATCGCCCAGGACCTGATCGGCAAGAACCACTACCGTCCGCGCAACGCGGCCGCCGCGGCCAAGTACGCCGGCAAGTTCAAGAACATCCCCCTGGTCACCATCGACGACACTTTCGGCGGCTGGAAGAAGGCCCAGGCCACCCACTTCGCCGACGGCGGTTTCTTCGACAAGATCTTCAAGCCCAAATAGGGCGACCTTCGCACCTGCGGTCATGGCGGCGGGGACCTCAAGGGGTTTCCGCCGCCCTATATTTTGGTCCACTGTCGAGCGCCCGGCGCCCCGGAACCCGGCGCCACAGGGGACGTTTCGGGACACGGGGCGTCAAGACAGGTCGGGCACAGTGCGAATGACGGACTTTCTGCAGTCGGAACGCGCGGCGGACCTGCTCGCCGCCGAGCACGGCCCGGACGATCCCTTCGCCGCCGCGATCCGCGCCACGCCGATGGCAATGATCGTCACGGACGCCCGCCAGGCCGACAATCCGATCATCTTCGCCAACGACGCCTTCCTGGCCCTGACCGGCTATCGCCGCGACGAGGTGATCGGCCGCAACTGCCGCCTTCTGCAGGGCCCCGACTCCGATCCGGCCGCTGTCGCGCGCCTGCGCGACGCCGTCGCCGCCAGCGAGGCCATCGCCCTCGACATCCTCAACTATCGCAAGGATGGGTCGATGTTCTGGAACGCTCTCTATTTGTCGCCCGTGCGCGACAAGGCTAGCGAAGTCGCCTTCTTCTGCGCCTCGCTGGTGGATGTCAGCGACAAGAAGCAGGTCGAGTTCGAGCTGGGCGACACCCGTGAGCGGCTTGAGGCGGCGGTGGCCGATCGCACGCGCGAGCTGAGCCTGGCCCTCGAGCAAAAGACCGCCCTGCTCCACGAGGTCGATCACCGGGTCAAGAACAACCTCCAGCTCATCTCCTCGCTGCTGCTGCTGCAGAATCGCCGCGTCACCGACCCGGCGGTGAAAACCTCGTTGCGCGGCATGCTGGAGCGAGTCAGCGCCATCGCCACCGTCCACCGCCGCCTGTTCCAGAGCGACGACGTCGAGCGCTTCGATGTCTCAGCCTTCGTGCGTGATCTGGTCAGCGACATGATGGGCTCGGCGCGGCGCGATGACATCACGGTCCGGCTGGACCTGGAGCGGGTCGATGTCGCCGCCGCCAAGGCCGCCCCCCTGGCCCTGGTGATCAGCGAGCTGTTCTCCAACACCTTGCGCCACGCCTTCCCGGAAGCCCGCGGCGGCGAAATCTTTGTCGGAATCTCGCAGGCCGACGGCGAGTTCCGGATCGAAATTGCCGACAACGGCGTTGGGATGGAGAATTCCGCCGCGTCGGGCGGGTTCGGCCTGACCATCATCCAGTTGCTTTGCCAACAATTGAAGGCTCGATCCGAAACCACCTCCGCCGATCCCGGAACCCGTGTGGTGGTGCATTTGCCGGTCAACGGCCTGCATCACTGAAAAAGGTTGAAGCTGGTGATGACCGAGCGCCCGCTCGATGTCTTGATCGTGGAAGACGAGGTCCTGCTGGCCGCCGAGCTGGAATTCCTGCTCGACGAAGTCGGCTACAAGGCGGTCGGCCACGCCATGAGCTCCGGCGAGGCCGTCGCCATGGCCAACGCCCTGCACCCCGACCTCGCCTTGGTGGACGTTCATCTGCAGGACGGGCCGACCGGCGTCGACGTGGCGCGCACCATTCATGACAAGTGCGGCGGCGTGGCGCTGTTCATGACCGCCAACGTCAAGCGCCTGCCCGACGATTTCGCCGGGGCCTGCGGGGTGATTGGCAAGCCCTATTCCTCGCACGGCGTGAAATCGGCCCTCGCCTATCTGGCGGTCTGTCTGCGCAACGGCCAAGCGCCGGGGCCGCCGCCGATCGGGCTAGATCTGGCGCCGGCCTATGCCGAGCACTGGGGCCTGAACGACCTGCCCCGCGCCAGCTAGGTGAGCGCTCCCCTCATCGCCTCCGTCGTCGGCACGGCCGCCGCCCTGCTGTCGATCACCAGCTTCGCGCCGCAGATCTTCAAGATCTGGAAGGAGAGGGACGCCTCCTCGGTGTCGCTCCGCACCTACGCCATCACGGTCACCGGATTTGCCTGCTGGATCATCTACGCCGTGATGATCAAGGCCTGGCCGGTGATCGCGTCCAACACCGCCTGCCTGCTGATGTCCGGCGCCGTGCTGGCGCTGAAGTGGAAGTTCAGTCGGAAAGGGCGGTAAAAATCGCCCTCCCTTCATCCCTTCATCCCTTCATCCCGACGAAAGTCGGGATGAAGGGAGTTTGAGGGTGGACGCTAGCATGATCGCCGCGTTGAACGCGTGACAGCACCCACCGCGTCCGCTATCGAGGCGCGCCTTTCGCTTACAGGACCGCCGCCCTTGACCGACGTCGCCGAGGAAGCGGGCTGGGCCACCGCCAAGACCCTGGCCGAAGCCCTGCCCTATATCCAGATCTACGACCGCGAGACGGTGGTGATCAAATACGGCGGTCACGCCATGGGCCAGGAGCAGGTGGCCAAGCTGTTCGCGGCCGACGCCGTGCTGCTGAAGCTGCTGGGCGTCCACCCCGTGGTGGTGCACGGCGGCGGCCCGCAGATCAGCCGCATGCTCGAGCGAGCCGGGGTGAAGTCCACCTTCGTGGACGGCCTGCGTGTCACCGACGAGGCCACCATGGAAGTGGCCGAAATGGTGCTGTCGGGCGCCATCAACAAGGAAATCGCCAACTGGATCACGCTGGCCGGCGCCGAAGCCGACGTGCGCGGCGTGGGTCTTTCGGGAAAGGACGCCCGGATGATCACCGCCGAGAAGGTGACCCGCACCCGCAAGGACCCCGGCAGCAACATCGAGCAGGTCGTCGATCTGGGCTTCGTGGGCGAGCCGACCAAGGTCGATCCGCACATCATCCAGGCCCTGCTGACCTCCGAGACCGACTACATCCCCGTGATCGCCCCGATCGGCGTGTCGGAATCGGGCCAGACCTTCAACATCAACGCCGACACCGTGGCCGGCGCCCTGGCTGGGGCGTTGAAGGCCAAGCGGATGCTGATGCTGACCGACATCGCCGGCGTACTCGACGCCGACGGCCAACTGATCCGCCAGATGACCGTCGCCGAGGCCCGCGCCCTGATCGAGAGCGGCGTGGCCAGCGGCGGTATGATCCCCAAGCTGGAGAACGCCATCTCTGCCGTCGAAGCCGGCGTCGAGGCCGTGGTGATTCTCGATGGCCGCCGCCCCCACGCCATGCTGGTCGAACTGTTCAGCGAGCACGGCGCGGGTACGCTGATCTCGAAATGAGCGTACCCGACCTCACCGTCATCGACACCTGGCTGTTCGACCTCGACAACACCCTCTACCCGGCCGAGTCCGAATACATGGCCCTGATCGAGGGCAAGATGACCGACTTCATGGCCCGCGAGACCGGCCTGCCCCGTGAAGAGGCCCGAGCGATCCAGAAGCGCTATTACCACGAACACGGCACCACCCTGGCCGGGCTGATGGCCCATCACGGCGTCGAGCCCAAGGCCTTCCTCGACGAGGTGCACGATGTGGCCATGGACCGCCTGACGCCCGACCCTGTGCTGCGCGACGCCATCGACGCCCTGCCTGGTCGCCGCCTGGTCTTCACCAACGGCTCGCTGGGCCACGCCGCGCGGGTGCTCAAGCATCTGGGCCTCGACCATCTGTTCGAGGACACCTTCGCCATCGAGACGGCCGACTATCTGCCCAAGCCGGCCATGGCGACCTTCGAGAAGATCATCGCCCATCACGTCTTCGATCCCAAGACCACGGCCTTCTTCGAGGACAGCGAGAAGAACCTCGCTCCCGCCGCCCTGCTGGGCATGACCACCGTCCTGGTCGGCGGCCACGCGGCCGCCTCGACCGCCGACTTCGTCCAACACCGCACGAACGACCTCGCCGGGTTCCTGACCTCGGCGCGCCTGAAGGAAGCCTTGAGATGAGCGACACCCCCCCCTCTTCCATAAGCATGGCCGACTTGCGGACCGAAGTCGAAGCCGCCTGGGAGGCCCGCGACAGCGTCTCCACCGCCACCACCGGTCCGGTGCGCACGGCGGTCGAGGAGACGTTGGCGCTGATTGACGCCGGCAAGGCCCGGGTGTCAGAGAAGATCGACGGCGAATGGACCACCCATCAGTGGCTGAAGAAGGCCGTGCTGCTGTCGTTCCGCCTCAACCCCAACAAGGTGATGCACGCCGGCGCCCTTACTGGCTTGATTGGGGGCGGCGCGGTCGGACCCTGGTGGGACAAGGCGCCCAACAAGTTCGACGGCTGGGACGCCCCTCAGTTCGAAGCCGCTGGCTTCCGCGCCGTGCCCGGCTCGATCGTCCGCCGCGGGGCCTTCATCGGCCGGAATGTCATCCTGATGCCGTCGTTCGTCAACATCGGCGCCTATGTCGACGACAGCACCATGGTCGACACCTGGGTGACGGTCGGCTCCTGCGCCCAGATCGGCAAGCGCGTCCACCTGTCGGGCGGCGTCGGCATCGGCGGCGTGCTGGAGCCCCTGCAAGCCAATCCGACCATTATCGAGGACGACTGCTTCATCGGCGCCCGATCCGAAGTGGTCGAGGGCGTGGTGATCGGCGAAGGCTCCGTCCTGTCGATGGGCGTGTTCATCTCGATGTCGACCAAGATCGTCGACCGCAAGACGGGCCAGGTCCATATCGGCAAGGTGCCGCCCTACAGCGTCGTCGTGCCCGGCAGCCTGCCCGATCCCAAGGGCGGACCCAGCCTGTCCTGCGCGGTGATCGTCAAGACGGTCGACGCCCAGACCCGGTCGAAGACGAGCATCAACGACTTGCTGCGGGACTAGGCGCTCCTGGCCGCGGGGAATCCGATGACCGCGACCTTGACGGCGCTGCGCGACGGATCCCTGGCCGGCGCGCGCACGCTGACGCTGCGCTGTGGACTAACGGAATTTCCTCCGGAAATCTTTGGCCTGGCCGACACGCTCGAGGTGCTGGACCTTGGCGGCAACGCCTTGACGGCCCTGCCCGACGACATCGGGCGGCTGAAGGCGTTGCGGGTGTTGTTCTGCTCGGGCAATCATTTCGACCGCCTGCCGCCCGGGCTGGGCGACTGCCCGGCGCTCAGCCAGCTGGGCTTTCGCGCGACGGGCCTGCGCGACATCCCCGCCGAGTCGCTCCCCGCCAGCCTCCGTTGGCTGACCCTAACCGACAACCGGATCGAGGTCCTGCCCGCAACGCTGGGCGAACGTCCCGCCCTGCAGAAACTGATGCTGTCCGGCAATCGGTTGCGGGGGCTTCCCGCTAGCCTGGAGGGCGCGGACAAGCTGGAGCTCCTTCGCCTGTCGGCCAACCGCCTCGACGCCCTGCCGGCCTGGCTGACGGCCTTGCCGCGCCTGGCGTGGTTGGCCTGGGCGGGTAATCCATTGG
Source organism: Caulobacter sp. DWR3-1-2 (assembly GCF_049896225.1). NCBI lineage: Bacteria > Pseudomonadati > Pseudomonadota > Alphaproteobacteria > Caulobacterales > Caulobacteraceae > Caulobacter > Caulobacter sp. DWR3-1-2. The sequence goes on from NZ_JAFCTW010000011.1 coordinate 128,237, forward strand.
ATCGACACGCGGCGGGCGCCGCGCCCCTGGCCGACTGGGCGACGCTGCGGGCCGGCCGCCTGCTGGGCGAGGGCGCTTCCGGACAGGTTCACGAAGCGGTCTGGACCCCACCGGGCCACCAAGCCCGATCCGTCGCCCTCAAGCTCTTCAAGGGCGCCATGACCAGCGACGGCCTGCCCGAGCGCGAGATGGCCGCTTGCCTGACGGCCGGGGAGCATCCCCACCTGACGGGCGCCCTCGCTGGGTTGGTTGGACATCCCGACGGAGTCCAAGGCCTGCTGATGGACTTGCTGCCCGCGCAATGGCGCGTGCTGGCCGGACCGCCCAGCGCGGAAAGCTGCAGCCGGGACGTCTATGACCCGACCCTGGGCCTCGACCTCGATGTCGCCCTGCGCATCGCCCGCGGCATCGCCGCCGGGGCGACGCACCTGCACGACAAAGGCCTGACGCACGGCGATCTTTACGCGCACAACATCCTTTGGGACGGCTTGACCGGCCAAGCCGTGCTTAGCGATTTCGGCGCGGCGTCGTTCCTTCCGGTGAACGCCGACGGCGGGTTCAAGCGCCTGGAAGTCCGGGCCTGGGGCCTGCTGCTCGGCGAGCTGTTGGAGCGCTGCGATCTGGAAGCCTCGCCCCAGGACGCGCTGTGGACCCTCCAACGCGCCTGCGTGCAGCCCGACGTCGCCGCGCGGCCGTCCATGGCCACCCTCTTGGACGCGCTCAACACCCTTTAGAGCATTTCCCGACCTGACTGCGTCAGGCCGTGAGCTCTAATCTTTTGTTTTGAGGCATTTTTCTTCACGCGAACCGGAACCACTTCGCTCGAAAAATGCTCTAGGCCGCCCGCTGCACCTTGGCGTTCCGCGCCCAGTCCGGGCGCGTCATGCCGACAAAGGCCGGGCCGGGATCGGCGCCGTTGCGGACCAGCAGGTCGCGCATCGAGCCGGTCGCGGCGATGGCCTCCAGCCCCAGGTCGGTGAAAGCGGCGCGGCGGTTGGCCTCGTCGCCCCAGATATGGGCCGACAGCAGCGGATTGGTCAGGGCCTGGGAGAAGGCGTCCACCGCCACCATGCGCAGGATCAGCGACGGCAGCGGCGAGTTGTCGACCACATCCTCGGCGAACATGCCGACATAGAACTCCACGCTCTCGACGCCGGCGGGATAGGTCGCCTCAAGCCGCTCGGCGATGTCGGTCTTCGTGGTGATGTCGGCGAAGGTCTTGACCGGGGCCATGCCCATGGTCCGGCGATAGGCGTTGTAGGGCGCGATCTGGTTGACACGGGCCTGGTCGATGGCGTGGGCCTCAACGTCCTGCAGGAAGTCGGCGGTGTTGCCCATGCCCAGGCGCGCGGCGGGCTGGGCGCTCATCCAGGAAAAGGCCTGGGCCAGGCCGACCGAGGTGAACAGCGGGTTGGCGAAGCGCAGATTGCCGGTCGAGGTCTCGACCCCGTTCCAGTTCAGCCGGTCGGGCACCAGCGAGTGCCAGCGATAGAGCAGGCTGAACTCGGCAGTGATCCAGTTGGGCTTGTTCCAGGGCTTGTCCCAGCAGCCGCTGGGATCGGCCAGCAGCCGGATCCGCGACGGCGAGATGTGGTTGATGTATTCTTCGACCACCAGCTTGATGAACAGCACGATCATCACGTTGCGGGCGGTTTCGAACACCCGGTCGTCGTCCCAGTCGGTATGGTTGGCGGCGATCAGCCCGGCCAGGCGATTGTGCTCGCGCAGCAGCAGGGTGTTGATCATCGACACCCCGACCGTCGCATTGGCCCGGTCGCCGCCCACCGCGAACAGGGTCGGGCGCAACTGCGCCGGCACCTTGTCGATGCCTAAGGGCGGGTCGAGCACCGCGAACTCGTCCAGCACCACGCCGTTCAGGTCATACAGCGCGGGCGGATATTCCTCGTCCTGGATGCGCTGTGACTTCAGCCGGCCCCGCTCGGCGGAATTGGGCGAGCGCAGGCGCAGGGCGTGGGTCTGGGCCTCGGTCCGGCCATACAGCGGGCACAGATCGATCTCGTGGTTGGAGGTGTTGCGCCGCCGATCGGTCAGGGCGTCGTCATTCGACACCTTGGTGCGGATGAAGCCGTCGGTCAGATATTGGGCGAAGGCCGGAAACAGCATGGTCGACTTGGGGCACAGCACCTGCTCGCCCGTCGGCCGGGCAAACAGGGCGGTGGAGCGTTCGAGCGGCGGGTGCGGGCCGAAATCCGTCGCGGGCAAATGCCGGGCGCTATAGGTGCGATCCGTAAGCCCGATCCAGCTGATATAGTCGGTGCGGGTGCTCCACGGATGGGGCCGGCTGCGGGTCTGCTTGACGATGCCGTCGATCAGCACCCCGTTGACCAGCCTGGCGAAGGCCGGCCAGCGGTTGGCGAGCCAGGCCACGATCGGCTCGATGACAGCGATGATCCAGCCCCACATGTCTTTCCGCCCCAACCAAGTTGTGGTCGAATCATACCACAGCCTGGGCGCGATCGCGCGCGGGGAGAACACCGTTATGCGTCGGGATAGGGCGTCCCGTCCCGATGCCGGTAGAGATCCTCGCCGGCTCGCGCCACCAGGTCGATGTCAGGGTAGTCGCAACCGTCGATCTCCGGCCGTCGCGAGCCCATTTCCAGCAGCACGGCCACCCTGTCCGAGCGGTTCCGCAGGTGGTGGCCGTTGGCGACACCGGCCTTGAAGCCCGCGCAGTCGCCGGCCCGCAGGACAGTCTCGCCCTCGTTCTCGACCAGCACCACCTCGCCCTCGACCACCCAGACGAATTCATCCTCGGCCGAGTGCCAGTGGCGTTGGCTGGTCCACTGGCCGGGGGGCAGACGCATCAGATTGACGCCGAACTGGGTCAATCCGGCGGCGTCGCCCAGCGTCCAGCGTTGGCGGCCCTGGCAAGGAGCGTCATGCGGCGGCGGATAGGTCGTGCCGAAGCGGGTGGGCGCCGTGTCGATGTCGATCTTGGGCATGGGTGTCCGTGGAAGAAGCTTGCTTGGTTTGCGTCGCGCCAGAGGGAAGCCTAAAGGCAGGATGATGACCAGCCCCACACCCGATCCTGTCAGCATCGACCTCGACCCGGTCGCCCTGGCGCAGGCCCTGATCCGTCGTCCCTCGGTGACCCCGGCCGACGAGGGCGCGATGGACGTTCTGCAACGGCAATTGGAGGCCCTGGGTTTCGCCTGCCGTCGCATGCGGTTCGGCGAGATCGAGAACCTCTACGCCCGGCGCGGGACGGCGCGGCCCAACCTGTGCTTCGCCGGCCATACCGACGTGGTGCCGGTCGGCGACGACGCAGCCTGGACGCTGGGTCCCTTCGAGGCGCAGATCAAGGACGGCGTGCTCTATGGCCGCGGCGCGGTCGACATGAAGAGCGCCATCGCCGCCTTCGTCGCCGCCGTGGCCAACATGCCCCGGCAGGCCGGTTCGCTCAGCTTCCTGATCACCGGCGACGAGGAGGGCGTCGCCGAGGACGGCACCGTCCGCGTCGTCCAGGCCCTGGCGGCCGAGGGCGAGGTCATCGACCACTGCATCGTCGGCGAGCCCACCAGCGCCAGCCTGCTGGGCGACATGGTCAAGATCGGGCGACGCGGCAGTATCAACGCCTGGATCGCTGTCGACGGCAAGCAGGGCCATGTGGCCTATCCACAGCGCGCCGCCAACCCGATCCCGGTGCTGGTCGATATCCTCAGCCGCCTGCAGAGCCGGGTGCTGGACGAGGGCTATACCGGCTTTCAGCCGTCGAACCTGGAGGTGACCACGGTCGATGTCGGCAACACCGCCACCAATGTCATCCCCGCCAGCGCCAAGGCCCGGATCAATATCCGCTTCAATCCCGCCCACCAGGGTAAGGACCTGCAGGCCTGGATCGAGGCCGAATGCCGCGAGGCAGCCGAAGGTTTCTCCGGCCGCGTCGAGGCCCTGTGCAAGATCAGCGGCGAGGCCTTCCTGACCGAGCCGGGCCCCTTCACCGACGTGATCGTCGCCGCCGTCGGCGAGGCCACGGGCCGGACGCCCGAACTGTCCACGACCGGCGGCACCAGCGACGCGCGGTTCATCCGGTCAATTTGCCCGGTCGTCGAGTTCGGCCTGGTCGGCGCCACCATGCACGCCGTCGACGAGCGCGTGCCGGTGCAAGAGATCCGCGACCTGGCCGGCGCCTACACCGCCCTGATCCGCCGCTATTTCGAGACCTTCGCCTGATGCTCAAGGCCGCCGCCTCCAGCTGGCCGTTCTGGGCCCTGGCGTCGGCGGTGTTCGCGGCCCTGACGGCGATCCTGGCCAAGGTCGGGATCGACGGCGTCGGCTCCAACCTGGCCACCTTCATCCGCACCGTGGTGATCCTCGGTTTCGCGGGCCTGATCCTGACCGTGGCCGGCGAGTGGCGCGCGCCGGGCTCGATCAGTCCGCGCTCCTGGCTGTTCCTGGTGCTGTCGGGCCTGGCCACCGGCGCCTCGTGGCTGTGCTATTTCCGCGCCCTGAAGATCGGGGAAGCGGCCAAGGTGGCGCCGGTCGACAAGCTGTCGGTAGTGTTCGTGGCGATCCTCGCGGCCGTGTTCCTGGGCGAGAAGCTGTCACCGGTCAACTGGTTGGGCGTGGCGCTGATCGCCTGCGGCGCCGTGCTGGTCGCGGTGCGGATCTAGCCATGGACGACTTCTCGATCGCCGATGTCTTGGCCGAGGTGGCCGTGCTGGTGAAGCCGCACTTCGGCAAGGGCCAGCCCGCCGACTATATTCCGCAACTGGCCTGCGTGCCTCCCAGCAAGTTCGGCATGGCCGTGCGCACCGTGGCCGGCCAGGAGGCGGTGATCGGCGACGCCGACGAGGGCTTCTCGGTCCAGAGCATCACCAAGGTGTTCTCACTAGGGCTCGCCTTGAACCGCTTCGGCGACGAGGTCTGGACACGGGTCGGCAAGGAGCCGTCGGGCACGCCGTTCAACTATCTCTCACAGCTCGAATCCGAAGAGGGCGTGCCGCGCAATCCCTTCATCAACGCCGGCGCCATGGCGATCACCGACCTGCTGATGGATGTGTTCAAGGACCCGGCGGCCCTGGTGCGCGGCTTCGCGGGCTTTCTGGCTGGCGAGACGGTCGAGATCGACAAGACCGTCGCCGCCTCGGAGCTGGCCACCGCCCACCAGAACCGCGCCATCGCCCATCTGATGCGCGGCAAGGGCACGATCAGCCACGACCCGGAAGCCGTGGTCGCCGCCTATACCCGCCAGTGCGCCCTGACCATGAGCTGCCGCCAGCTGGCCCGCGCCATGCTGCCCCTGGCGGCTGGCGGCTTCTCGCCCCTGGCCCAGGAGACGATCTTCCCCGAGCGCCTGACCCGGCGGCTGAACGCCCTGCTGCTGACCTGCGGCATCTATGACAGCGTCGGCAGCTTCGCCTATCGCGTCGGTTTGCCGGCCAAGAGCGGGGTCGGCGGCGGCATCGTCGCCGTGGTCCCCGGCAAGGCCACCATCGCGGTGTGGTCGCCGGAACTCGACCGCTTTGGCACCTCGGTGGTCGGCACGGTGGCCTTGGAGCGGTTCACCCAGCTGACCAATTGTTCGGTGCTTTAGCTTCCAAACTCTCGCAAGTGCTTGCTTCTAAATCCGCTCATCCCGGCGAATGCCGGGATGTGGATTCACACTTGAAGTGCAACAGGGCGTAGACCTCGGCGGGTGTCTGGAAGCCCAGGCACTTTCGAGGCGTGTGGTTGTGGAGCCTGTTGAGCCACAGGATGTCGTCCAG
>NZ_JAFCTW010000012.1:0-133637 GCF_049896225.1 Caulobacter sp. DWR3-1-2
CTCACGCCTCAGGACCCCTCGGGCCTGAATGAACAGGCTCTTGTAGATCGTCTCGTGCGACACCTGCATCGCGCTCTCCTGCCCATGGCTGCGCTTGAGCCAGCCGGCGATCTGCTGCGGAGACCACTTCTGTTCCAGCTTGGCGGCGACCAAATCCCGCAGATCGGGCCGCCGCGCCAGCAGGCATGGCTTGGGACGGCGGGCGCAAGCGATCGCCCGCTCCTGCGCCGACAGAGCGCGGTAACCCTGCCGCCCGCCGCTATGGGTCACTTCACGGCTTACGGTCGAAGCGCTTCGCCTTAACCCACGAGCGATCGCCCGAAGAGACAGCCCCGCGACGAGCCCACGCGAAATCTCCTCACGCTCCGCCACCGTCAGCGCCGATGAACGCTCTCGGCGCTCCTGCGGCCCGATCCCGCCGCTGGCCCGGATAATGTTGAACACGTTCGGCGTGGAGCGCTCCAGCGCTCTGCCGATCTCCACCAAGGTCTCGCCGCGCTTCCAGCGCGCCCAGAGCTCCCGACGCTGCCCATCCGTCAACCGAACCCGACGACCCATCCCAACCTCGCCTCAACCGCTACAATCCATAGCCGTTGCGATGACCGGTTGAGACCGCCCACACACTCTTTTGCCCGGCGCTTGAGCCCAACAAACGAACTGCCTAGGTGCTTTCCATCATCCGCCTAGCGGCCTGAACCAGCAAACCCGACCGAGTCAAACCGTGCGCTTCGGCGAAGCGGTCGATGTCGCGGAGGGCGTCTTCCGGCAGGGTGATATTGACGCGCACCGCCTTCTTCGCCTCGGCCGTCAAGCGCACAATGATGGCCACGCCGTCACGGTTGCCGGCGTCGGCCATGACACCCTCTAGAGAGGACGGCTCGGGGATGGCGTCTCCGTCTTCGATCAGACCTGCAACGTGCAGCGCCAAGGCCTCTTCGGCCATGGCGCGGGCGTCGTCCAACGAGGTCCCCACCGAGATCACGCCGGGGAAATTGGGGAACGAGACGCCATAGTCGCTGTCGGCGTCCTTGTGGATCAGGGCGATGTAGTTGGCCATCTCGCTCACCTCAGGGCCAATCCGGACTGACGCTCGATGGAGCGCAGCGTTCCGATGGGAATGTCTCTCGTCGGATGAGGCACACTCACGCGACCCGGTTTAGTCGAAGGCTTGAACTGGGTGTGCGAGCCGCGACCCGCGACTTCAGCCCAGCCATCGGCCTTGAGCGCCGTGATGATGTCGCGGCTATCCGCGTGTGTAGGAACACTCACGGGTGTTCAGTCAATCCTGTACACACTGATACACATGAGGCGCCGTCCTGACGGCGGACGAGCCCTAAAGCCCCGCGCCTTCCTTCAGGCCCAGCATCAGGTTGAGGTTCTGAACCGCCGCGCCCGAGGCGCCCTTGCCGAGGTTGTCGAGCAGGGCCACCAAGCGAACCTGGCCGCTGGTATCCGAGCCAAACACGAACAGTTTCAGGCGATTGGTGCCGTTCAACCCCTCTGGATCAAGGGTCGTCAGGGTCTTGGCCTCGGCGATCGAGGCGACCTCGACAAAGGGCTCGCGCGCATAGTGATCGGCCAAAATGCCATGCACGTCGGCCACGCCAACGCTAGTGTTCATCATCGACAGGTGCAGCGGCAGCTCCACCAGCATGCCCTGGGCGTAGCGCCCGACGGCGGGGGTGAAGATCGGCCGGGTCAGCAGGCCACCGTGCGACTGGATCTCGGGCAGGTGCTTGTGGCTCAGGCCCAGCGCGTAGAGGCGGTACGGGACCTTGGTGTAGTTCGGCGAGGACGGGTCCTCGAACTCGGCGATCATCGCCTTGCCGCCGCCAGTGTAGCCCGACACAGCGTTGAAGCTCAGCGGCAGGTCCGGCGCGATCACGTCGGCCGAAACCAGGGGGCGAACCAGGGCGATGGCGCCGGTCGCGTAGCAGCCCGGGTTCGACACCCGGTTCGACCGGGCGACCTTGCCGCGCTGATCCTCGTCCAGTTCTGGAAAGCCGTAGGTCCAGCCTGGCGCGGTGCGATGGGCGCTCGAGGCGTCGATCAGTTTGACCTTCGGATTGTCGATCAGCGCCACGGCCTCGACGGCCGCCTCGTCGGGCAGGCACAGGATCACCGCGTCGGCGCTGTTGAGCATCGCCTTGCGAGCGTCTGCATCCTTGCGCTTGTCCGGATCGATCGAGACCAACTGCAGGTCCTTGCGGCCGACCAGGCGCTCGCGGATCTGCAGGCCGGTGGTGCCAGCTTCGCCGTCGATGAAAACCTTGGGGGCCATGCGCCGTCCCTAATCGATCCAACAAGAGCGGACGATCTAGCCTAGTCAGCCGGGGAACGAAACGGATCTCTTGTCCCATGGCGGCCGCGAGCGAAGCTAGGCGGCGGCCTCGTTGGCCCCAACCTGATCGGCGATGGTCTGGGACAGCATCCTTGTCCCCTTGCCGTGCGCGTCCAGATGATCGCTGTCGACGAAGAAGGCGTCCTCGTAGGCCTCGTCGTCGTAGGCGTTCAGCACCTTGACCGGCACGCGCCACGGGAATGAGCCGACGACCTCGATCAATTCCCGGAAGATGATGCTGGAGCGTGCGCCGACGGCCTCGCGGTACATCCCGGTGACCGGCGGGATGACGATGTGCACGCTGTGGCCGAGATTGCTCGCGATCGCCAGGATCTTCAGCAGGTAATAGTCCGCGCCGGTTTCGTAGTTCATCCGGATGTGAGACAGCACACGACGATCAAACTGCGCCGCCGGGGCCACGCTCCTATCGGCCGGCTGGAACCCGTCATAGCCGTCCAGCTGGACAGCCTCCCGGGCCAGGGTGGCGGCCATGCCGTCCTGCAATTGCCGCGTCAGGGCCTTGGCCAAGGCGTTGAGATTGTCGGCCTGATACTCGACGTCCAACTCGAACAGCGCGCTGACCAACGGCCCTATGTCGCTGTCGTCGGGGCTGCGCTCAAGGACGTGGCCAGGCGAGAACATCGAATAGAACAACACGATATTCTTGAGGTTTGGACAGAGGTCGGTGACCCGGCGGTACAGATAGTAGCAATGTTTGAGGTCGAGGGATCGGTAGCACAGGTTAAACGAACCCGGCAGGTAGGCGGGATCGAAGGCCGAGTCGCCCTGCTCCGATCCCAGGACGATGGTTTCCAGAGAATCCTTGGCGTTCTGGAGCATGACGCGCTTGGCGCCCAACCGCAGGATGGAGTCTCTCACGACCTGACTGACGTCCACGACAACCTCGACTTGTTCAGCGAGATGGAGCGTGTCGCGAGAAGCGTGACAGCGGCCACCGACGGGTGCGGCAACCTACTGGCAGATTCGGGTTTTCAGGCAAAAAAAGAGGCCGCAGAAACTGCGGCCTCTTTCTCCGAAAATGCGGAAGCGCCTAGCGCTTCGAGAACTGGAAGCTACGACGGGCCTTGGCCTTGCCGTACTTCTTACGCTCGACCACGCGGCTGTCGCGGGTCAGGAAGCCATGCGGCTTCAGCGCGGCGCGCAGGCCGGGCTCGTAATAGGTCAGGGCCTTGGACAGGCCGTGGCGCACCGCGCCGGCCTGGCCTGACAGGCCCGAACCCTCGACGGTGACGACGACGTCGAACTGGCCTTCGCGGTCGGTGACCTGGAAGGGCTGGGCGATCATCATCCGCAGCACGGGGCGGGCGAAATACACTTCTTGATCGCGACCATTGATGGTGATCGTGCCCTTGCCGGGCTTGATCCAGACGCGGGCGATCGCGTTCTTGCGCTTGCCGGTCGCGTAGGCGCGGCCTTGGGCGTCGAGCTTCTGGACGGCCGGAGCGGCCGCTTCGGGGTTGCTGGACAGGCTGGCCAGCGCGTCAAAGCCTTGAGCTTCGGACATGACTTAGGCGCTCCGGGTGTTCTTGGCGTTGCGCGCAGCGAAGTCGATCGCTTCCGGGCTCTGCGCTTGGTGCGGGTGCTCACCGTTGTTGTAGATGAGCAGGTGGGTCAGTTGCTTGCGGGCCAAGGGGCTTTCCTTGGGCAGCATGCGCTCGACGGCCTTTTCGAGGACGCGCTCGGGGAAGCGGCCTTCCAGCAGCTTGCGCGGGGTGGTCGACTTGACGCCGCCCGGGTGCCCGGTGTGGCGATAGTAAATCTTGTCGTCCATCTTCTTGCCGGTGAACTTCACCTTGTCGGCGTTGATCACGACGACGAAGTCGCCGCAGTCGACGTTGGGGGTGTAGTCAGCACGATGCTTGCCGCGAAGGCGCATCGCGATGAACGTCGCCAGGCGGCCGACAACGGCGTCCTGGGCGTCGACCACGATCCACTTCTTCTCGACCTCGGCGGGCTTCAGGGAAGCCGTGGTCTTTTGCATGGGATTGATCCGTATTCCTTGTGCGTCGGGACCCAAGGAAGGCGGCTCCGTCTGCGTGAAGGGCGGCAGGTACAGGAGGGTTCTCGGTCTGTCAACAATGGCTGCGCGAGAAAGTCCGCAAACCCTTACAGGATAAGGGATTTCGTGTTGCGGTATTATAATACCGTATTTATGGTGTCATCCTCGGACTTGTACCCAGGACCCCTGTTTCAACCGTCGTTGAAACGCAGAAAGGGGCGCCGCGAACGCAGCGCCCCGAATAGCTACCGATGATGAGGCGGACCAAGGGGTCTTCGGGACAAGCCCGAGGATGACGGTTCTTATTGTGCGTCAAACCCATAGGCATGCCGCATGACCTGGAAGAGGTAGCTTTCCTCCACCACGCCATGAACCAGATAGGCCCCCGGCCCGTCGGCGAACACGCCGACATCTTCGCCCGAATGGGCGGAACTGCCCAAAAAGGCCGTGGCGTTCTGATGGTAGTCGATGTCGTCGGTGTCTTCCTTGGCCGGGTCGGCGCGGAGGTTCGAGCCCTCCGGCCCGCCAGGGCCGGTAGCGAAGCTCAGCACGGTGTAGGGCTTGCCGTCGCCGGCCAAGACCGGGTCGCCCTCATTGCCCGCCAGGCCCAGGATCGGGGCGTTGCGGGCGGCGTAGCCGGAGATCACCAGCCCGTGACTGTGGTCGGCGGTGACGATCACCAGGGTCTCGTCGAGATTGACCTTGTCGAGCGCCGCCTGGACCGCTTTGGAGAACTCGACGGTCTCGGTCAGGGTGCGGTGGGCGTTGTTCAGATGGCTGCCCATGTCGATCTTGCCGCCCTCGACCAGCAGGAAATAGCCCTTGGGGTTCTGCGACAGCAGGTCGATGGCCTTGGTGGTCATGGCCGCCAGGGTCGGCACGCCCTGCCCTAGCACCGGCCGCTCGACCTCATAGGGAAGATGCTCGTTGGCGAACAGGCCCAGCACCGGGCCGGTCTTGGACGCGTCAAGCGCCGCCAGCTCGGTGTCGGTAGTCACATAGGCCGCGTTCGGGGCCTTCAGCCACTCGGCCGTTAGGTCGCGGCCGTCCGTCCGCTTGCCGTCCTTGACCTCGGGCAGGAAGCGCGAGCGCCCGCCGCCCATCGCGACGTCCAGGCGCTGGCCGATTGGAGCCTCCACCAGCTGGCGGGCGATGTCGCGGCAGCCGGCCTTGACGGCCTCCAGCGGCATGTCGGCGTCGCCTTCCCAATCGCGGTAGGCCGTGTGGGCATAGGTCCCTGCGGGGGTCGCGTGGGTGATGCGGGTGGTGGTGACAGCGCCGGCTGACAGGCCATGGACCTTGGCCAGTTCGGCGATGGTCTGGACGCGCTGACCGGCCTCGCTGGAACAGTCCTCGGGCTTGGCCTGGCCGGTCAGGCCGATGATCTTGTTGCGGGTCTTGACCCCCGTGGTGATGGCTGTGATGCCCGCGGCGCTGTCGGTGACCTGGGTGTCGTGGCTGTAGGTCTTGGACAGCGCCGTCCAAGGCAGTTTCTCGAACGCCAGGCTGTTACTCTCGCCGTCGACGCCGCGCTGCTGGCCTTCATAGATCCGGCTAGCCACCACCGTGGAGATGCCCATGCCATCGCCAAGGAACAGGATGACGTTCTTGGCCTTGCCGGTCTTGGGATTGACCATCAGGGCCTTGGCGAGGGCGGCCTCGCCGGACTTGAAATAGGGGTCGCCGGGCGCGGCGTTGATGATCGGCGCCGGGGGCTTGGGGATGGGCTTCGACGCGGCCAGGGCCAGGGCGGGCGCGGTCAGGAGCAGGGCTCCGGCCAGCAGATGGGAAGCGCGGATCACGGGCAAGCTCCAGCTAGAGACGTCGAAACGTCCTGTGCTGGCGTTTCGTGACAGTTCGTTGTGCGTCAGTGGCTCTAGGGCCGCCTCACCCGCCAGGCGAAGGCCGCCGCCGTGGCGAGCAGCATCGCCGCGCCGGCCTGGTGCAGCACGCCCAGCGCCACGGGCACGGCGGCCATCAGGGTCCAGATCCCCAGACCGGCCTGCAGGCAGACGGCGGCGAGCAGGACGAAGGCCAGGGTCTTGCCATCCTGCGGCAGGCGGCGGGAGCGCGCGGCGGCCACACCGATGATGATCGCCGCGACGAACAGGGCGTAGGCCATCAGCCGGTGATGAAGTTGCACCGCGCCCTGACTGTGGGCGAGAGTGCCCCAGAGGCCGTGGCCGGCATATTCGGCCGGGACCAGCGCGCCGTTCATCAGTGGCCAGTCGTTATAGACCAGGCCCGCGTCATTGCCGGCCACGAGGGCGCCCAGCAGGCTTTGCAGGAACACCGCGCCCAGAAAGCCCAGCGCCCAGCCCCGCCAGTTTGTGCGTTCCTCAACACGGGGCGAGCCGGACCAGGCGTCGAGAGCCGTCCAGATCAGCAGCACGAACAGGGCCAGGGCCAAGCCCAGATGGGTCGCCAGGCGTTCCGGCGCGACCTGCACCAGCATGGTGTTGTCCTTGCCCAGGCCGCTGGACACCATCCACCAGCCGATCAAGCCTTGCAGGCCGCCGAGCGCCAGCATGGCCACGCAGCGCCAGATCAGCCGCCGCGGCATCATGCGTCTGACGAGGAAGAACGCCAGAGGCACGGCGAACACCACGCCGACCACCCGGCCGAGAAGCCGATGCGCCCACTCCCACCAGAAGATGCCCTTGTAAGCCTCCAGGGTCATGCCCGCATTGACCAGCCTGGCCTGGGGGATCTGTTGGTAGAGCGCGAAATTGGCTTGCCAGGCGGCGTCCGACATCGGCGGCAGCGCGCCCATGATCGGTTTCCACTCGGCTATCGACAGGCCCGAGTCGGTCAGGCGCGTCGCGCCGCCCACCACCACCATGGCAAACACCAGGAGGGCCGTGACGAACAGCCAGACGGCCACGGGCCTTGAACGGTCGGAACGCAGGAAGGACGTCATGGTCGCCGGAAAGAACGTCAGTTGAGGGCCGAAATGCGGCGAAGTCCTGCCTACGCCCGACGAAGGCTCGCGTCCATGGCCTCATGACGCGTAAGGCTGGGCGTGCGATACTTGCGCGGGCACGGGGTCGGAGACTATCGAATGAGCGGCGTGGGCGTCTTCGTGGCGGTCGTTATCGGCATATTGGCCGGCTGGGTCGCCGACCTGGTGCTGGCCCGTCGCCATGCGCTGTTCACCAAGCTCTTGATCGGCGTGGTCGGATCGTTCATCGGAACCTTCATCGCCCAGCGCCTGGGCCTGCGGCTCGACGGCTTCCTGGGAAGCCTGCTGGTCTCCAGCGTGGGGGCGATCTTCTTCCTTGCCATCCTTGGCATTTTTTCGAGTGTCTTCCGGAGACCCGCTTGAGCGCTCCCCTCATCCCCGCCCGCCAAATTCCCGCAAGAGTGCGTAAACTGATCGGTGGGATCGGCATCATGGTGTTCCTGGCCGCCTATGTCTGGGCCGTCACCAGCCTCTACGACTACCTGCCGGACAATCGCGCCATCCACCTGCTCTATTTCGCGGTCACGGGCCTGGGCTGGGGCTTGCCGCTGATGCCGCTGATGTCCTGGATGGGCAAGGCGGATGAGAAGCTTTGAGAAGCACGGACTTGCCCCCACCTGGCGGCTTCGCCGCCTGTCCGCTCCCATAGGGGGCGGCGCCCCATGCGCCTGAGCTCTTCCCCCATGGGAGGAAGACGGTCGCGAAGCGACCCGTAGGGGGCAAGTTGGGCCAAGCCCGAAACCGAAAAAGGCCGCCTTTTCAGGCGGCCTTTCCGTTCTTCCGGTCTCATTCCCGGTGAAGGAAATGGTCGGAGCGACAGGATTTGAACCTGCGACCCCTTGACCCCCAGTCAAGTGCGCTACCAGGCTGCGCCACGCTCCGACACGGAAGGAGCGCCCTTATAGGGGCGAGCCTTGCCGGGGGCAATGAGTTTCCTGAGCGATTTTCGGCACGGCTCAGAGGCCCCGCAAAAGCCCGTCCAGCCGGGCTTTGACGGCCGTCAGATCGCCGAGCGCCAGCGTCAGCCGATCGCGCCGGTCGTCACCCAGCTTGGCCGGCGGCAGGGAATCGACGGGCAGGTCAACGAGGAGGTCGAGCGAGGCCGAGCTGTTGTCGTCCAGGCCAGCGGCGACCACGTGGGTGATCCCCTGGTCGCGATGCAGCTTCTGCACGCCTTTGATGGTGTAGCCCTCGGCGTGCAGCAGGGCGCGGACGCCGCTCAGCACGGCGATGTCCTGCGGGCGGTAGAACCGCCGCCCGCCGGCCCGCTTCATCGGGCGAATGAACGAGAACTTGGTTTCCCAGAAGCGTAGCACGTGCTGTGGCACGCCAAGCTCTTCAGCGGCCTCGGAAATCGTGCGGAAGGCGTTGGGCCCCTTCGCCACCGCATCAAATCCCTAGCCGCCGAGGGCGCGGTCGATTCGCGCCTTCATGACTTGCGAGGCCCGGAAACCGATCACCCGGCGGGGCTCGATCTCGGCGGGCTCTCCGGTCTTGGGATTGCGGCCCATCCGGGCGCGCTTGTCGCGAACCTGGAAGACGCCAAATCCGGATAGCTTGACGGTTTCCGCCCGTTCCAGCGCTTCCGCGACTAGATCGAGGGTCCGTTCGACCAGACCGGCACAATCCTGCCGCGTCAGACCGACTTCCTCATGGACCGCCTCGCAGAGGTCGGCCCGGGTCAATGTCGCGCCTTTCATGACGCCCCCTTACGCTGGATTGACAAACCCCAGAGCCTGCACACGAAACCGGGATCGAGCCCCGTTCGTGCGACACGCTCTCATCAACTCAAGCCTGCATGCCGTGATTATCGCATGGAGTCAAAGGCTGAGCGCCAGGACTTCAGGCGATGAGCCAAGCTGACCCCAGAAAACAGCCAAGCTTGGCCATAAAGGGCGCAAGCTCTTGCTCAAAGACGAATGACGCAGGCGCCCCAGGTCAGGCCGCCGCCCATCGCCTCAAGCAGCAAAAGCTGACCCGGCTTGATGCGGCCGTCGGCGATTCCCTGGGCGAAGGCCAACGGGATGGAGGCCGCCGAAGTGTTGGCGTGCAGGGCCACGGTGGAGATCACCTTGTCCTCGTCAATGCCCACGCGGTGTGCGACGCCGGCCAGGATGCGCTGGTTGGCCTGATGCGGAATGAACCAGTCGACTTCGGGGATTGTCACGCCCGCCACCTCGGCGGCCGCGTGGATCGCCTCGGAGATGTTGATCACCGCGTGCTTGAACACCTGGTTGCCCAGCATCCGCAGCTTGCCGACCGTGCCGGTGGTCGAGGGGCCGCCGTCGACATAGAGCAGGTCCTGCTTGGTCCCATCCGCCCGCAGGGCAAAGCCCAGCAGGCCCTGGTCGGCCGTGGTCCCCTGCCCTTCGCGCGGCTCCAGAACCACCGCGCCGGCCCCGTCGCCGAACAGCACGCAGGTGCCGCGGTCGGTCCAGTCCATCAGCCGGGTCATGGCTTCGGCCCCGATCACCAGCGCGCATTTGGCGTGGCCACGCGCCACGAAGCCGTCGGCGACGCTGAGCGCATAGACGAAGCCCGAGCACACCGCCTGGATGTCGAAGGCGATGCCGACCGGCGCGCCCAGCTTGCGCTGGACGATGGTGGCGACGGCCGGAAAGGTCATGTCCGGCGTGGTCGTGGCGACGATGATCAGATCGACGTCGGCGGCGGTCTTGCCGGCCTTCTCCAGCGCCTGCTGGGCGGCGCGGAAGGCCAGGTCAGACACCGGCTGGTCGTCGGCCACCTTGTGGCGCTGGCGGATGCCGGTGCGCTCGACGATCCATTGGTCGCTGGTGTCGACGGTCTCGGCCAGCTGGCTATTTGTGACCACATTGTCAGGCAGATGGGCCCCGACGCCGGTCACGGCGCTACGCATCACGCTCACTCGGAAACTCCCTGGACTTGCGCGCCCGGAGCGCCTTCAGCTTTGGTTTCCGCGCCAGGCTTGAGGCCGCTTTCGGTCAGGCGCTTCAGGTTGCGGTCAATCTCGGCCGTGAAGTCGCTGCGGGCCAGGTCCACCGCCACCCGGATGGCCGAGGCGAAGCCGGTGGCGTCGGCCCCGCCGTGGCTCTTGACCACGATGCCGTTGAGGCCCAGCAGCGGGCCGCCGTTGACGCGGCCTGGATCGAGGCGCTGGCGCATCTTCTTCAAGGCGCTCGAAGCGATCAGCGCCCCAAGCATGGCCAGCGGTCCGGAGGTCAGGGTCGATTTGATCTCGGCGGAGAAGAACCGCGCCAGGCCCTCGGCGGTCTTCAGGGCGACATTGCCGGTGAAGCCGTCGGTGACGACCACGTCGACCGTGCCCTTGGCGATGTCGGTGCCCTCAACGAAGCCGCGATAGTCGAAGTCCAGCGTGGTCTGCTTGAGGATGGCGTGCGCCTCGCGCACCTCCTCATGGCCCTTCTGGTCCTCGGAGCCCACATTCAGCAGGCCGACGGTCGGCCGCTCCGAACCGTGAACCGCGTGGTGGAAGGCCGCGCCCATGATCGCGAACTCGACCAGCTGGGCGGCGTCGCTTTCGACATTGGCGCCGACGTCCAGCACCGCCGAGACGCCGTTCATGGTCGGCCAGCTGGCGACGATGGCCGGGCGCTCCAGCCCTGCCCCCATGCGCAGGATCAACTTGGAGATCGCCATCAGGGCGCCGGTATTGCCCGCCGAGACCACGGCCTGGGCCTCGTTGCCGCGCAAGGACTCGACCGCGTTCCACACCGACGAGCCCTTGCCCCGGCGCATGGCCTGGGCGGGTTTCTCGTCCATCGAGATTGCCTTGTCGGTGTGGCGCACCTCGCTGATCGCTCGGGCGGCCGGCGACTTGGCCAGTTCGGCGTTCAGCAGGGTCTGGTCGCCATGCAGCAGGAAACGCACGTCGGACTGGTTCTGGGCGGCGATCGCCACGGCGGGCACGATCACGGATGGGCCGTGATCGCCGCCCATGGCGTCGATCGAAATGACTACGGGTTGAGGCACGAGGCGCTAAAGGCTCCTGGAGCGGCGTACCGCTGGATCAAGGCGGCAGGACGATACAGCCGCGAAAATATCACGCAAGCTCAGGCAAGAGCCATTCAGGCCCCTTCCCCGCCTGGTCCGGGATCTGCCCTGAGGGCCTTCAACCCGGCGAAGGGCGACAGATCGACCGGTTCGGGCGGGGGCTCGAAGACGGCGCCCGGCTTGCGTGGAAAGGGATCCAGCTCCAAAGCCAGATGCTCCAGAACATAACCCGTGACATCGATGGTCTCGTTCTCCAGCACGTCAGGCGGATCGTCGCCGTCGGGATCCAACGCCAGGTCGCCGCTCTCGTCGGGCGAGGTGTTTTCGCTGGTCGCGGGCAGGACGCGGACCGAGAACCGCGCCTCGATCGGCTCCTCGAACTCGTCGGCCGAGACGCTGCAGGTCTGCACAACGCGGGCGCGAATCAGGCCAGACACCTCGGCCCCGTCCATCCACGGCCGCAGGAAAATCTCGGCCTCCAAGGCGTCGAGCGACACCAGGTTCAGGGTCTTGGCGATGTCCTTGCGGATCGCCTCGTCAGGCTCGAAGCGCAGATCCTGGCCGCGGCCCATGCGCCCAAGCGTCATGCTGAAGGGCCAGGGATTGATCACGCCTTCGGCCATTGGACGTCTCCTTGCATCAAGCTTTCCACCGGCTGGGCCGCCAGATGATCGCGCGCGGCGATCACGTAGGCGGTCAAGGCGGCCACGTCGCCCTCGCCGCGTTCCTCGAAGGCGGTGCGGGCCAGCATCCCGGACAGGGCGGCGCTATCGGGCAGGCTTGCCGCCGACTCGTCGAAGGCCTTCAACCGGCCATAGAAGGCCCCGGCCAGCTTCTTCATCTTCTTGCCGACGGCGGTGTCGGACACACCGATCTCGCGGAAAGCGTCATCAAGGCCACGCACATAGGCGTCGAACGTCGCCTGGGAAAGCTCGGCCGCCGTCTCGCCCTGACCTTTCAGGCGCTCGAGCAAAAGCACCACATGCAGGGTGAACAGCTCGAACCGGCCCTCCAGCGAGTCGCGCACGCCCATCTGGACATACAGCGGCGCCGACCGGGCCTGGGCCACCGCGGAGGCATAGAGTTTGCCCCCCGCCGCCTTGGCGGGCCTGGGTTTGAGCAACCGATCTAGAATCATCACTTCGCCTCGATTTCGCCGCGACACCGAACTAACTTCGCCATCCGACCCACACGGACCATTGAACTAAGCCCGCGCGGGCGATAGGTCAAAGTCAGCCTTTCCAGGTACCGGAGCCTGCATGTTTCGTCCCGTCGTTCTCGCCGCCGCTGTCATCGGCCTCGCCGCCGTCACCGGAGGCTGCACGCCGCTGACGAGCTATTCCGGCTTTCAGGCCATCGAAGCCAAGCCCGCTGACATGAAGATCGGCGAGGACAGCAAGTCGACGGTGACGGAGAAGCTGGGTTCGCCCTCCACCATCTCCACCTTCGACACCAACGCCTGGTACTATATCTCGCAGACCACTGACCGCGTGGCCTTCTACAAGCCGCGCGTGATCAAGCGTGACGTGGTGGCGATCAAGTTCAGCGCGGCCGACGAAAAGGTCGCGTCTGTGGACACCTACACGCTGAAGGACGGCAAGGTCATCGCCTATAGCGGCCACGAGACCCCGACCCGCGGCCGCGAGATGACGATTCTGGAACAGTTGCTGGGCACGGTCGGCCGCGGCGGTATGCTGCCGAACGACGATCAGGACACCCCCGGCAATCGTCCGCAGGACCGCCGCTAAGACTGTATCCGGCGCGACGCAGCCGCCAGGTATAACTGGCTGAAATTCCGATAGATTTGACCGGCCGCATCAACGGTTTATCAACAACGACGCCGCTACCTTGCCATGCAACGGCGCAGCGGCCCAACGCCGCTGCGCCGATCTTCGCCGGGGGAATGCATTGTGAGCGCGCCAGATCTGCGTCCGTTGACGGTGCTGATCATCGACGACAACGCGCCGATGCGCGAGATCATCGGCGCGGTGCTCAAGTCACTGGGCGTGCGCAAGATCATCGAGGCCGCCGACGGCGTCGAGGCCCTCAAGGCCGTCACCGAGCGCGAGGTCGACATCATCTTCACCGACCTGATGATGCAGCCGGTCGACGGGTTGGCGTTCATCCGCTGGATCCGCACCTCGCCGGCCAGCAGCAATCCCTATACGCCGATCATCATGGTCACCGGCCACGCCACCCGCGCCAGCCTGGACGAGGCCCGCATGGCCGGCGTCACCGAGTTCCTGGCCAAGCCCCTCACCGCCCGCGGCGTGCTGCACCGAGTGAACGAGGTGATCAACAACCCGCGCGATTTCGTGCGGGTCAGTGGGTATTTCGGCCCCTGCCGTCGGCGCCGGATCGACCACGGCTACGAAGGCGCCGAGCGGCGCGGCATCGTCGGCGCGGCGCTGGACCCCGAAGACATGTACTGATCAGCGCCAGGACCGTGATCACCGTCGCGGCCAACGGCTGGCGTTGAACCCAAACCGAAAAACGCCCCGGAGGAAGCCTCCGGGGCGTCGTCGTATCAGGCTGTAGAAGAGATCAGACGCCGTGGGCCAGGATCGCCAGCAGCAGCAGGGCCACGATGTTGGTGATCTTGATCATCGGATTCACAGCCGGACCCGAGGTGTCCTTGTAGGGGTCGCCGACGGTGTCGCCGGTGACGGCGGCCTTGTGAGCCTCCGAACCCTTGGTGTGCAGGACGCCGTCCTTGTCGGTGAAGCCTTCCTCGATCACCTTCTTGGCGTTGTCCCAGGCGCCGCCGCCGCTGGTCATCGAGATGGCGACGAACAGGCCGGTGACGATCACGCCCATCAGCATGGCGCCGAGCGAGGCGAAGGCGTCGACCTTGCCGGCGATGGCCTTGATCACGAAGAACAGCACGATCGGCGACACGACGGGCAGGAGCGACGGCACGATCATCTCGCGGATCGCCGCCTTGGTCAGGATGTCTACCGCCCGGCCGTATTCCGGCTTGACCTCATAGGTCATGATGCCCGGGTTCTCGCGGAACTGGCGACGCACCTCGGCCACGACGGCCTCGGCGGCCCGGCCCACGGCGGTCATCGACATGCCACTGAACAGGAAGGGCAGCAGCCCTCCGAACAGCAGCCCGACCACCACGTAGGGGTTGGACAGGTCGAAGGTCACCGGCCCCATGCCCTCAAAGAAGCTGCCCGGCGCCGCGTTGGCCGAGAAGAACTTCAGGTCCTCGGTATAGGCGGCGAACAGCACCAAGGCGCCCAGGCCGGCCGAACCGATGGCGTAGCCCTTGGTGACGGCCTTGGTGGTGTTGCCCACGGCGTCCAGGGCGTCGGTGGTGACGCGGACCTCCGGCGGCAAGCCGGCCATCTCGGCGATGCCGCCGGCGTTGTCGGTGACCGGGCCAAAAGCGTCCAGGGCGACGATGAAGCCCGCCAGGGACAGCATGGTTGTGGTGGCGATGGCGATGCCGAACAGGCCCGCCAGATTATAGGTCACCAGGATGCCGACGATGATGGTCAGGGCCGGCAGGGCCGTGGATTCCAGCGACATGGCCAGACCCTGGATCACGTTGGTGCCGTGGCCTGAGACCGAAGCCTGGGCGACCGACTTCACCGGGCGGAAATTGGTGCCGGTGTAGTATTCGGTGATCACCACGATGGCGGCTGTGACGGCCAGGCCGGCCAGGCCGCAGTAGAACAGGCTGTCGGCGTCGAAGGTGCGCGTCCCCACGGTGACGGCGTTCGGCACCAGTTGATGGATCACGTACCAGACCGCCGGAATCGACAGCACGCCGGTGACGATCAGGCCCTGATAGAGGGCCCCCATGATATTCTGCTTCTTGCCCAAACGTACGGCGAACGAGCCGATGATCGAGGTGATGATGCAGACCGCGCAGATGGCCAGCGGCAACAGCATCATCGAACTGACGATCTCGACACCGGCGCCGCGGAAGAAGATCGCCGCCAGCACCATGGTGGCGACCGTGGTCACGGCATAGGTCTCGAACAGGTCGGCGGCCATGCCTGCGCAGTCGCCGACATTGTCGCCCACATTGTCGGCGATGGTCGCGGCGTTGCGCGGGTCGTCTTCCGGAATGCCGGCCTCGACCTTGCCCACCAGATCGCCGCCCACGTCGGCGCCCTTGGTGAAGATGCCCCCGCCCAGACGGGCGAAGATCGAGATCAAGCTGGCCCCGAAGCCCAGCGACACCAGCGAGTCGACCACGACGCGGTCAGTGCCGGCATGGCCCGTCTGCATCAGGACGGCGAAATAGCCGGCCACGCCGATCAGGGCGAAGCCCGCCACCAGCATGCCGGTCACGGCGCCGGAGGTGAAGGCCATCTTCAGGCCGGCCGCCAGGCTCTCGGACGAGGCCTGGGCGGTGCGGACATTGGCCCGCACCGAGATCAGCATGCCCGCGAAACCCGCCGCGCCCGATAGGATCGCACCCAAGGCGAAGCCGACGGGCTGCTCCCAGGACTTGAAGAAGAACGCCAGCAGGGCGATGACCACCACCCCGACGATGGCGATCGTTGTGTACTGACGGTTCAGATAGGCCTGGGCCCCTTCCTGGATCGCTGCGGCGATCTCCTGCATCTTTGCATTGCCGGGCGACGCCCGCATCAAAGCGGCTGATTGAACAGCGCCGTAAAGCACCGCCAGCAGCCCGGCCCCTATGGCCACGTAAAGCCAAGAACTCATAAGTAAATTGCCCTCTCCGCGTTTCGAAACGAGAGGGTTCGCCGCTCCGGCAGGACCACGGTCGCTAGGACCGCCCCCGGCCGCAGACGACGGGCGGGCCTATGGCCTCATGCCCCCTCGATGCTCCCTGATGGCGCCGGTTCGACGCCAAGGTCGAGACACTGCCAAATGGTCGCGGTCGGCGCAACCGCCTGCGGGAACGGCGTTCGGCTGAAGGGGCTGCGCCTAGGGGATTATGTTGGGGTTCGACGGTGGCTCGGGCGGGCGCGCCGGCTTGGCGCCGGTCTGGGCCGCGGCCTTGGTCGGCGGGGCCATGAAGTGGCGCGGAATCTGCTTGAGAACCGTGACCTTGGCGATTTTTCCAGGCCCAATCAGCCCGTTGGTCTCGCGCAGCACCGAGGCCTTCAAGCGCGCCTCGTCTAGGGCGACATAGCTGTCGGGGCGCGTGAAGGGCTTGGCGTGAGCCTCGCGGACCATGGCGTCGCGCAGCATCGGCTCCTTGCCCGCGAAAACCGTGACTGGCACGCCTGTGTTCAGGGTGATGCTCATATGCAGGAAGACGTAGTTGACCAGCTGGCCATTCGCGATGACCGGCAGGGCCATCGACTGCAGCGTGATGATCGGATCGACCTTGGCCCCGCCTTCCTTGCCCTTCTCTTCCTTCTTGGCCGAGCGCGCGAAGGCCGGCGTCGCCAGCAAGGCCAGCGAGGCTGTCAGGAGGGCGCGGCGTGAGGTGAGCGAGGGATGGGCCATGCTGCTGGCTTAACCAGGAAGGCTTGACGTTTGGTGACTTGCGCCGTTTCCAATCGCGTCGAGGACCATGAACTCAACCTTGAGAGCAATCCGTCACCCATACTCGCGACAAAGCTACACCGCTCGGTTAAACATGACCTTATGACGGCGCCATCCAGCCGATACAAACCACCCAAGCCGCCGCTGCGCTTCAGGACGTGGCCCCGATTTGGTCGCAGGGCGAGAGCTCGAGCCCCGGTTTACGGGGCAAGTAGAAAGGCCGAGACCTCGCGTCTCGGCCTTTCGCACGTCAGGCCCAATCTACCCGTGCAGCCAGCCCAGCCGCTCGGGGGTGATGTCCTTGCCCTTGAACAGGGCGCAGATCCCCTCGCCTTCCACGAACTCGCCGATATCGCGGACCGGCACGCCGGCGGCCATGGCGGCGGCCTGGAAGGCGGCTACGTCGGTAGGATCGACGGCGCAGACGATCTCGTAGTCATCGCCCCCCGAGGCCAGAGACATCCGCGCCTCGCCGGCTTCAGGTTGAGCGCTGAGCCAGTGGCGAGCGCCGGGTGACAGCGGCAGGCGGTCAAGGTCGACCTTGACCCGCAGGCCGCTGGCCTTGGCCACATGGGCGGCGTCGGCCAGCAGGCCGTCGGAGACGTCGGCGGCGGCGCGGGCATAGGCCTTCAGGGCGTCGCGGATGGCCAGGCGCGGCGGCGGCAGGCGATAGCGTCGCACCAAGCCGCCGTCGGGGTCCTCGACCTCGCCCCAGTGGGCTAGCAGGCCCAGCCAGCCGTCGCCGATCGTCCCCGACACCATCAGCCGGTCGCCGACCTGGGCGCCCTTGCGCAACACGGCGTCGCCGCTGGGCACCCAGCCCAGAAAGGTGGCCGAGACCACCATCGGGCCGGAGGTGGTCACAGTGTCGCCGCCCAGCAGGCTGACGTCGTAAAGTTCGCCATCCTCGGCCAGGCCGCGGGCGAAGGTCTCGCGATCCTGCAGGGTGGTGGCAGAAGGCCAGCCCACCGCCAGGAAATAGCCATAGGGCGTGGCCGCCTTGGCCGCCAGGTCAGACAGGTTGGTGCGCAGCAGCCGCTTGGCCACCACGTCCAGGTCCTCGCCGGCCAGGAAGTGCACACCCGCCACCATGGCGTCCTTGGTGATCACCAGGTCATAGCCGGGCCGCGAGGGCAGCACGGCGGCGTCGTCCAGCAGGTCCAGCGCGGCGGCGTCGCCCCGCGTCAACGGTCGCAAGAGGCGCTCGATCAGGCCGAATTCGTTGACCGCCAGCGCCTCGGCCGGCGACACGGCCTCGTCGAACCACGCGTCATCGACCGCCGCCGTTTCCGGCGTCGGCTCGGCGAACCAGTCGTCGTCAGCTTCTGGCGTCACGCGCGATAGCGTCCAGGGCGCCATTGATGAAACCTGATTCGGAACCCTCGAAGAAGGACTTGGCGATCTCGACATATTCGTCGATCACCACCTCCTTGGGTACGTCGGGGCGGTGCAGCAGTTCATAGGCTCCGGAACGCAGAATGGCGCGAGCGGTGGCGTCCAGGCGTTCCAGCTTCCAGTTGGAGGCCAGGCGCTTGACGATGGCCTGATCGACCTCGCCCTGGTGAGCCACCACGCCCTTGGCCAGTTCGGCGAAGAAAGTCTCGTCGGCGGCGGCCAGTTGGTCGCCGTCCGGACCATCGACGTCGCGGTCAAAGCGGTGCTCGGTAAATTCGCGAACCACGGCGTCGACGCCGACGCCCGAGACTTCCATCTGATACAGCGCCTGCACGGCGGCCAGGCGAGCCACGGAGCGAGGCTGGATGCGATCGCCCTTGCTCATCGCGCCAGTCCCAGCAGTTGACGCTTCAAGCCGATGATTTCCAGACACTCCTTGGCGGCCTTGCCGCCGCGATCGCCTTCCGAGACGCGAGCCCGGCTCCAGGCCTGCTGCTCTTCGTCGACGGTGACGATGCCATAGCCGATCGCCAGACGCTTGCCGAACGACAGGTCGTTCAGGCCCCGCGCCGTCTCGTTGGCCATGACCTCGGCATG
This sequence comes from Caulobacter sp. DWR3-1-2, assembly GCF_049896225.1. Lineage (NCBI taxonomy): Bacteria > Pseudomonadati > Pseudomonadota > Alphaproteobacteria > Caulobacterales > Caulobacteraceae > Caulobacter > Caulobacter sp. DWR3-1-2. Next base: position 18,790 of record NZ_JAFCTW010000012.1, read on the forward strand.
GTAGGTCTCGCCGCGAATGATCGCACCCAGCGCCACGAACCCGTCATAGCGCACGCCAACGGGACGATGACCCGCCTCCTCGGCCAGGGCGATGGCGGTCGGGATCTGCATCGACTCGGACACGGTGATCACGTCGTACTCAGCGCCCTGGGCGTCGATCGCCTGCGCCGCACCCTGCAGCAACGCGTCGGAAAGCCCCGAATAACGACGGGCCTCCACGATCAGCAGGCGAATCTTGTCTTCCACCATAGTCCTCTGAACTCTCCTCGACGGGACCGGTCACTTCGCATCAAAAGGCGCCGTCGCAAAATCGAATCGTAGACCCCGGCGGCCTCGCCGCCGAAATCAAATCGCAGAGTGCCGGCGTCGATGTCAAAACCGAATCGTAGAATGCGCCTATAGCTCCTCCTCGGTGACGTCGCTTAGGCCTTCCGCGCCGAGAAACTTCGCGAAGTCGCTGGTTTCTCGGAAATCGCGATAAACTGACGCGTAGCGGACATAGGCCACGTCATCGAGCGACTTCAGCGCCTTCATGACCATTTCGCCCACGGCCGACGACGGAAGCTCCGTCTCGCCCAGGCTTTCCAGCTGGCGGACGATGCCATTGACCATGCGTTCGACGCGCTCGGGATCGACCGGCCGCTTGCGCGTGGCGATCGAGATCGAACGCACCAGCTTCTCGCGGTCGAAGGGCGAGCGCCGGCCCGAGCGCTTGACGATGGTCAATTCGCGCAGCTGCACCCGCTCGAAGGTGGTGAAGCGGCCGCCGCATTCAGGGCATAGCCGCCGTCGCCGGATGGCCGCCCCATCTTCCGACGGGCGGCTGTCCTTCACCTGACTTTCCATATGACCGCAGAACGGGCAGCGCATGATCTAGGCCCTCCCGCCCGACTTAGGTCTATTAGTTGTAGATCGGGAACCGCGCCGTCAAGGCCAGCACTTCCTCGCGGACCAGAGCCTCGATCTCGCCATTGCCGGTCGGACCATTGGCGGCCAGGCCATTCACGACCTCGCCGATCAGCTGGCCGACGCGGGTGAACTCGGCCGTGCCGAAGCCACGGGTGGTGCCGGCCGGCGTCCCCAGGCGGATGCCCGAGGTGACGGTGAACGGCGCGGTGTCGAACGGCACGCCGTTCTTGTTGCAGGTCATGTTGGCCCGTTCGAGGCTATGCTCGGCGTCGCGGCCGGTCACGCCCTTGGGCCGCAGGTCGACCAGCATCAGGTGGCTGTCGGTGCCGCCCGAGACGATATTGACGCCCTGCGTCTGCAGGGCCTCCGACAGCGCGCGGGCGTTGTCGATCACCTGCTGGGCATAGGCCTTGAACTCGGGGCGCAGCGCCTCGCCGAAGGCTACGGCCTTGGCGGCGATCACATGCTCCAGCGGACCGCCTTGCAGGCCGGGGAACACCGCCGAATTGACCTTCTTGATGATCGCCTCGTCATTGGTCAGCACCAAGCCGCCGCGCGGACCGCGCAGCGTCTTGTGGGTGGTGGTGGTGACCACGTGGGCATGGGGGATGGGGCTGGGGAAGGCGCCGCCAGCCACCAGACCCGCGAAATGGGCCATGTCGACCATCAGATAGGCCCCGATCTTGTCGGCGATCTGGCGGAACCGGGCAAAATCGATCTGGCGGCTATAGGCGCTGCCGCCGGCGATGATCAGCTTGGGCTGCTCACGCACCGCGACCTCTTCGACGGCGTCATAGTCGATCAGTTGGTCCTGCTGGCGCACGGTATAGGACACCGGCTTGAACCACTTGCCCGACTGGTTGGCGGGCGAGCCGTGGGTCAGGTGGCCGCCGGCCGCCAGATCCATGCCCAGGAAGGTGTCGCCGGGCTGCAGCAGCGCCATGAACACCGCCTGGTTGGCCTGTGAGCCCGAGTGCGGCTGAACGTTGGCGAAGCCCGCGCCGAAGAGCTGCTTGGCCCGCTCGATGGCGATGGTCTCGATCTCGTCGACATATTCGCAGCCGCCGTAGTAGCGCTTGCCCGGATAGCCCTCGGCGTACTTGTTGGTCAGGATCGAGCCCTGAGCCTCCAGCACGGCGCGCGAGACGATGTTCTCCGAGGCGATCAGCTCGATCTGGTTTTGCTGCCGAGCCAGCTCCAGGCCGATGCGATCGAAGATGTCGCGATCGATCGCGGCCAGATCAGCGCCGAAGAAGGCGTTCTTGTCGGCGGTGATGTTATGGGCCGGTGCGGTCATTGACGCTCTCCTGGGGCTGGGAGACTGAAGGATATCGATTTAGCGGACTTGGCGGGAGTTCGGTCGCGCTCTCTTTAACCCCCTTCGCGCCGCGATCAATCCGGGAACCACGCGTGGCGGGGACGCGTTGCGAAGGTAACCGGGTCAGCAGGGCTGGCATGCCGGGTGCCGGGCGATCTTAGAACACCAAGGTGGGATGGAATACGATGGCTTACGGCGAGGCTGAGACCAACGACGGCGACATCGACATCCTCGGCCTGAGCGCCAGCATCGTGGCGGCCTATGTCGCGCAGAACACCGTGGCCCGGACGGCGGTTCCCGACCTGATCCGCTCGGTTCACGAGACGCTTTCGGCGCTCGGGACCGCCGAGGCTGCGCTGGTCGTCGGCCGCGGCAAGCCGGCCGTGCCGGTCTCGCGCTCGGTGCAGCGCGACCACATCGTCTGCCTGGAAGACGGCCAAAAACTGAAGATGCTCAAGCGCTACCTTCGCACTCATTATGACATGAGCCCCGAGGACTACCGCCGCAAATGGTCGCTGCCCGGGGATTATCCGATGGTGGCCCCGGCCTATGCCGAACGGCGGTCCGACTTCGCCAAGCAGATCGGGCTCGGCAAGGGCAAGATGCGGGGGCGTTAGCGGCCACGAAAGTCCTTCCCTGTGGGCAAGGCGTCCGCATAGCGATCGGTGGGGGAGATTGGCGTCGAAGATCGTAGGGCCGGCCATTGGTCGACCACGCCCCCCACCGTCGGCTTTGCCGACACCTCCCCCACAGGGGGAGGAATTGTGAAGTCAAGCCGCGTGGCCGCCCATGCGGGCGACGTTGCAATGCGCCCAAAGCTTCTCCATCGCGCCGACCAGCTTGCGCATCATGTCGTCGGTGTGGAACGGCGTTGGGGTGAAGCGCAGGCGTTCGGTGCCGCGCGGCACGGTCGGATAGTTGATCGGCTGGACATAGACGCCGTGGTCGGCCAGCAGCATGTCGCTGATCAGCTTGGTGTGATGAGGATCTCCAACCAACACCGGCACGATGTGGCTGTCGTTTTCCATCACCGGCAGGCCCGCGGCTTTGAACATCGCCTTCAAGGTCTGAGCGCGCTCCTGGTGGGCCTCGCGGACCTCCGGGTGCTGCTTGAGCCACCTGACGCTGGCCAAGGCCCCCGCAGTAAGCGCGGGCGGCAGCGAGGTGGTGAAGATGAAGCCCGAGGCCACCAGGCGAATGGCGTCGACCACCACGGTGTCGCCGGTGATGTAGCCGCCCATCACGCCAAAGGCCTTGCCCAGCGTACCTTCGATGATGTCGATCTGGTCCATCAGGCCGTCGCGCTCGGCGACGCCGCCGCCGCGCTCGCCATACATGCCCACGGCATGGACCTCGTCGAGATAGGTCATGGCGCCGTACATCTTCGCCAGAGCCACGGTGCCGGCCAGGTCGGCAATGTCGCCGTCCATGGAATAGACGCTCTCGAAGGCGATCAGCTTGGGCCGGTCGGCCGGCGCGGCGATCAGCAGCGCCTCGAGGTGGGCCAAGTCGTTATGACGGAAGATGTGGCGCTCGCAGCCACCGTTGCGGATGCCGGCAATCATCGAGGCGTGGTTCTGGGCGTCGGAGAAAATGATCAGATCCGGCAGAATCTTCTGCAGCGCCGACAGGCTGGCCTCGTTGGAGACGTAGCCCGAGGTGAACAGCAGGGCCGCTTCCTTGCCGTGCAGATCGGCCAGCTCGGCCTCCAGCTCAACATGGTGATGGTTGGTGCCGGAGATGTTGCGCGTGCCGCCCGAGCCCGAGCCATGCTGGTCGATCGCCACGTGCATGGCGTCCAGCACGACGGGGTTCTGCCCCTGACCGAGATAGTCGTTCGAGCACCAGACCACGATGTCGCTTTCCGAGCCGTCCGGACGGGTCCAGGTGGCGCGCGGAAAGGCGCCGCGATGGCGCTTCACATCGGCGAATACCCGATAGCGGCCTTCATCGCGGATCTGATCGACGGCGCTGCGGAACGCGGCTTTGTAGTCCATGGCGTCTTCACACGACGGACTTCGACAAGTCCGATCGGTCCCTTCACAAGGCTTGGCTTTTCGCACCGGCGACGCCCCCTGTCCACATAAGGACGTCTACCTAACGGCAAATATCGCGCGAATGGACGCACGCTTTCGTCAGCGAACACGGCCACTTGCGAGCCAGTCGCGTCTCGGATGGATCAGTTCAGCTCCGACAGCCTTCCGCGCAACATCTGCAGCACCGCCGAGAAGTCCTTTCCGCCAAATCCGTTGCCGTCGAACAGGGCGTACAGCGCCTCGGCCTGGGCCCCCATCGGGATCGAGGCGCCGGCCCTGGCGGCGGCGTCCTGGGCCAGCTTCAGGTCTTTCAACATCATGGCGGTGGCGAAGCCGCCCTCGTACTGGCGATCGGCGGGGGTGGAGGGGCCGACACCGGGCACGGGGCAATAGGTCGAAACGGACCAGCACTGGCCTGACGACTTGGTGGCGATTTCGAAGAACCGGTCTGCGGCCAGGCCCAGCTTCTCGGCCAGGGCGAAGGCCTCGCAGGTTCCCAGCATCGAGATCCCCAGCAGCATGTTGTTGCAGATCTTTGCCGCCTGCCCCGCCCCCGGGTCGCCGGCGTGGATCGTCACCCGCGACATCGGGGCCAGCGCGGCTTCCACGGCTGCGAAGTCGTCCGCCTCACAACCGACCATGAAGGCCAGAGTCCCGGCCTCGGCCGCCATGATCCCGCCCGATACCGGCGCGTCGGCGAACCGAAACCCCGCCGCCCTCGCCTGGCCTGCCACGGCGCGAGCGCTTTCGACGTCGATCGTCGAGCAGTCGATCAACAGGGCCGTTTTCGGCGCATGGACCAGAATCTGGTCGCCATAGACGCCGCGCACGTGAGCACCGGCCGGCAGCATGGTGATCACCACCTCGGCGTCTGCCACCGCCTCAGCTACCGAGCCCGCCGCATGACACCCCGCCGCCACGGCTCTTTCCAGCGCCACCGCCGACAGGTCGAATGCCGAGACGTGATGCTGGGCCTTGGCCTGATTGGCGGCCATGCCGCCGCCCATGTTGCCCAGCCCTATGAAGGCGATGCGGGTCATGTTCGAACTCCCAAATGCGAACCGCGCCTCATGGGGCGCGGTTCTTACCATTGCGTCTAGCGCGGTGCGTCCTTCGAGGCCTGCTTCGAAGGCGCCTCAAGATGAGGAATTCCTGGCAACGATGTTCCTCATCCTGAGGTGCGAGCCGAAGGCGAAGCCTCGAAGGACGCAAGGCGCCCTATCGCGCCCCGGCCGGCTTGCGGAACTTGTAGATGAACTGGTCGGTCTTGCCGCGGATCGACGGGTCGAAGACGCTGAGCTTGCGGGTGTCGTAGCCGTCGCGCAGCACGCGGCTCTCGCCCTCGAAGATGAAGCCGGCGGCGGTGACCTCGCGCTTCACGGCCTCGGGGTCGATGCGATGAAGGGTTTCGGTGTCGCGCAGGCCCGAGCCGGGCTCGGCCGAATGGTCCAGCACCAGATAGACGCCGCCCGGCTTCAGCGCCTTGAAGACCTGGCGGTTGACGACCATCAGGTCGGCCGGGCCCATGAACTTGTCGTGCATGTCGTGATAGTTCTGGGCGGTGAACACCAGGTCCAGTCGCTCGGGAGCGCCGAAACTGGGCAGGGTGTCGAGGATCACCGACACGTTGCGGTAGTTGGGGTCGGCGGCGATGGCCTTCACGGCCGGCTCGCGCTTGGCCAGCTTGGTCAGCTCGTCGGGCACATAGGCGTAGACATGGCCGCGCGGCCCGACGGCCTTCGAGAAGATGCGGGTGAAGTAACCGCTGCCCGGGATCAGGTCGGCGACCTTGGCGCCTGGCCTGACGCCGGCGAAGGCCAGGGTCTGGCCCGGCAGGCGCAGCTCATCGCGGACCATGTCGGCGGCGGGGCGCGATGGGTCCGACAGCGCCATGGCGATATTGGCGGGAACGGCGGAGGGCGCATCGGCCGGCGGGGGCGGCGGGGCCTCCATCGGACCCATCGGCGTGGTGGCGCAGCCCGCCAGGGCGAGCACGGCGACGAGGCTGAGTAGCGGCTTACGCATAGGTATTCCTTCCGGCGGACATCTTCTTGTTGTGGGCAAGCTAGCGCACCAACCACGCTACGTCAGCGGCGACCATTCCTGATCGGCCGGAAGGGGCGCAAAAATCTCATCGAGCATCGCGTCGGTAACGCTTTCAAGCTGTGCCGGATCCCAGAGCGGGGCGTTGTCCTTGTCGATGATCACCGCCCGCACGCCCTCGATGAAATCGTGCTTCTGGACCACGCGGGCGCCGATGCGATATTCCATGGCCATGTTGTCGGCGAAGTCGGTCAGGGCGGCGCCGGTCTCCAGTTGGCGGAAGGCGACCTTCAGGGTCTGGGGCGACTTCGATTTCATCACGGCCAGTTGGGCCTTGCCCCAGTCGCTGCTGTCGGCTTCCAGGAATTCGAAGATCTGCTCGACGCTGTCGCCGACGAACAGGCGATTTAGGTCCTGCTCGATGCTGACCAGCGGGGCCTTGCCGGCATCGGCGCGGTACTTCTTCAGAATGTCGTCGATGCGACGCGGGTCGGCGACGATGGCCTTCTTCAACCCCTCGACCGCGCCGAACTCAACGAAGTGGGTGGCGACGCCCAGGCGCAGGCAGTCGGCCCCCTTGATTCGCGCCCCGGTCAGGGCCAGCCACAGACCAGCCTTGCCCGGCAGCCGCGGCAGGTACCAACCGCCACCGACGTCGGGGAACAGGCCGATGCCGGTCTCGGGCATGGCGAAGGTCGTGCGCTCGGTGGCGATCCGGTAATAGGCCGGCATCGAGATCCCGACCCCGCCGCCCATCACCACCCCGTCCAGCATGGCCACCACCGGGGTCTCATAGGTGAACAGCAGGTGGTTCAGCTGGTACTCGGTGTGGAAGAAGGCCCGCGCCTCGGCGCCGTCGCCCGCTCCGCTGTGGGCCAGCATGCGGATGTCGCCGCCGGCGCAGAAGCCGCGCTCGCCGCTGTGGTCGATGATGACCATCTCGATCTCGGGATCTTCCTGCCAGGCTAGCAGGGCGCCGATCATGATCTCGCACATGTTTTGCGTCAGGGCGTGCAGCGCCTTGGGCCGGTTCAGGGTCAACCGGCCGACGTTTTTCTGAACGCGGACGAGGACTTCGGGTTGGGCGTTCATACGGTGTCCCTGGATAGTTCGGGGTCTTCGACGGGCGCGCAGTCGAAACGGTCGATCTGGCCGGCGTACAGTCGGTAAAGAGCGTCCTGCGGCACGTCCAGCTCCAGGACTTCGCCCCGCAATAGGCTCGCATAGGCCCCGCGCAGCAGGCGGCCGGCGATGCCGTGGCTGATGACGATCAGCCGCCGCTCGGGCTCGGCGGCCTGCTCGGCGAGCCAGTCCGACACGCGGGCCATGACCTGGTCATAGGTCTCGCCGCCGGGCGCGCCGAAGAACCACTGCCGGTCGGCGAAGGCCTCGGGATGCTCGCGGGCCAGCTCGTCCCGCAGCCGGCCCTCCCAATCGCCGACGGTCAACTCCATCAATCGATCGTCGAATTCCACGGGCAGACCGAGGCGCTCGCCGATGATCCCCGCCGTGTCCCGCGCCCGGCGCAAGGGGCTGGCGACGATCCGCCATGGCGCGGGCGGGTCTCGGGCGATCAGGTCCCCAAGCAGATCGCCCATCGCGCTGGCCTGGGCGCGGCCCAGGGGCGTCAGGTCCGATTCCATCTGCCCCTGCAGGCGCTGCTCGCGATTGAAGGCGGTCTGGCCGTGGCGACAGAGATAGATCACGGGGCGCGTTCCAGGCTGCGAAGGCGCTCGGCATAGTCCGGAACGCGGCGGATGTCGCCTCGTCTCGACGCGTCCCATCGGACGCCCTGGTGGAATGGGCACGAATGCGCGTGCATTTTCGCTGGCGCCCGCGCGCCATGGCCGCTAACGGCGACGGTATGATCGAACCTCATTCCTCCGGCGGCTACATACTGGAAGAACTCCGCGTCGGGATGATCGCCGAAAAGCGCGTGGCCATCACCGAAGAGCGTATTCAGAAATTCGCCGAGGCCTCGGACGACTTCAATCCCGTCCACATGGACGAGGCCTTCGCGGCCAAGACCGCCTATCGCGGCAGGATCGCCCACGGCCTGCTGTCGGCCTCGTTCGGCTCGGCCCTGGTCGGCACCATCCTGCCGGGCGCGGGGGCGATCTATCTGTCCCAGACCCTGGCGTTCCACAAGCCGGTGCGGATCGGCGATGTCGTGATCTCCCGCGTCACGGTCGCCGCCATCGACGAGGTCAGCGCACGGGTCACCCTGAACTGCGAAGGCTTCGTCGGCGACGACCTGATCATGGGCGGCGAGGCGATCGTCCGGGTCCCGCGCCGCCGCCGGGCCAAGGCCTGACTCTCGCGGACTACTGCCGGAACATCTCGCGAGCGATGATCACCCGCATGATCTCATTGGTGCCTTCCAGGATCTGGTGAACCCGGAGATCCCTGACGATGCGCTCCAGCGGATAGTCCTGCAGATAGCCGTAGCCGCCGTGCAGTTGCAGGGCGTCATTGGCCACCTGGAAGCCGGCGTCGGTGGCGAAGCGCTTGGCCATAGCGCAGAGCTTGGTGGCTTGCGGGTCGTTGTTGTCCAGCGCGTGGGCGGCGCGGCGGACCATCAGGCGGGCGGCCTCCAGCTCGGTGGCCATGTCGGCCAGCTTGAACTGCAGGGCCTGGAACTCCTTCAGCGGTTTGCCGAACTGATTGCGGGTCTCGAGATAGGCCTTGGCGGTGTCGAGCGCGAAGGCCGCGCCGCCCAGCGAGCACGAGGCGATGTTCAGCCGTCCGCCGTCCAGGCCCATCATGGCGAAGCGGAAGCCCTCGCCTTCCTGGCCAATGCGGTTGGCGATCGGCACACGGCAGTCGTCGAAGTTCACCGCCGCCGTTGGCTGGGCGTTCCAACCCATCTTGCGTTCGTTGGCCCCGAAACTAAGGCCGGGCGTCCCCTTCTCGACCACGAAGGCCGAGACGCCCTTGGCGCCGTCCGCGCCGGTACGGGCCATGACCACATAGAGGTCCGAGACGCCGCCGCCCGAGATGAAGGCCTTGCCGCCGTTCAGCACATAGTGGTCGCCGTCCAACCGCGCCGTGGTGCGCATGCTCGCGGCGTCGGAGCCCGCGCCCGGCTCGGTCAGACAATAGCTGGCGATCAGGTCCATGGTGGTCAGGCGTGGCAGGTAGCGCTGGCGCAGGGCGTCCGAGCCGAACCGGTCGATCATCCACGAGGCCATGTTGTGGATGGTCAGATAGGCCGCCGTCGGCACGTCGCCATAGCTGAGGGCCTCGAAGATGATCGAGGCGTCGAGGCGCGAAAGCCCGCTGCCGCCAACGTCGTCCTGAACATAGATGCCGGCGAAACCCAGGCCGGCCGCCTCGCGCAGCACGTCGACCGGGAAGTGCTTGTGCTCGTCCCACGCGGCCGAGTGCGGGGCAAGCCGTTCCGCCGCGAAGCCCGACGCCATGTCCTGGATCGCGCGCTGATCCTCGTTGAGTGCGAAATCCATGCGCGAAATCCTCCTGTGCGGGCAGAGTGAACCCCACCACCTTCTTATCCGCTGACCTGCCGCGCGGCGGCGAGTGTGTCAATCATATCCCACTCGCTGACTTTGAAGGCCGCAGCGCGAAGAAAATCGCGAACCAAAGGCTGCGGGCTCTTGATCCTTAACCCTCACCGCCTCAGATCACCCGGCATCGGAGGCGCCGTATTTTCGTCATGCGCAAGTTCATTGCTTTCTTCGCCGTGCTCGCGGCCATGTTCGGTATCGCCACGGCCCCCGCGCAGGCGGCCGACATGGGCGTATGGCGCAACCCGCACGACAGCGTGCGCGTCGATATCCGCAGTTGCGGCGCCAGCACCTGCGGCTATGTGGTCTATGCCAGCCCCAAGGCCCAGGCCGACGCCCGCAAGAGTGGCTACAACACCCTGATCGGCCAGCAGTTGCTGCGCGACTTCGAGCCGGCCGGCCATGGCAACATGCGCGGCAAGGTCTTCGTGCCGACCCTGAAGGTCACCTTGAACGGCACCGCCGAGTTCCTCGACGCCCACACCATGAAGGCCAAGGGCTGCGTCCTGGGCAATGTGCTGTGCAAGTCGCAGATCTGGACCCGCATCGACGGCGTCCAGCAGGCCAGCAACGCTACGACCTACGCGCCTTAAGCACGCGACCGGTCTTGCCTCGCGCCCGCTCTCGCGCGAAACCCTAGACCATGACCACACCGCCGCTTGCCCCCTACCCCGCCACCCGCCTGCGCCGCCTGCGCCAGGCCGACTGGACCCGCCGCCTCGTGCGCGAGACCGAGGTTCGCCCGTCCGACTTGATCTGGTCGATGGTTGTGCATGAGGGCGAAGGGACCATCCCCGTGGCCTCGATGCCGGGAGTCGAACGCCTGTCGGTCAAGGACGCCGCCAAGGCCGCCGTGCGAGCCCGTGACCTCGGCATTCCCGCCATCGCCATCTTTCCGCACATCGACGGCTCGCGGAAGGACGCAACGGGTTCGATCGCCGCCGATCCCGACGGCGTCATCCCCCGCGCCGTCAAGGCCATGAAGGACGCCGCCCCCGAGGTCGGCATCATGTGCGACGTGGCGCTCGACCCCTTCACCGACCATGGCCACGACGGCGTGGTCGAGGGCGGCCGCATCCTCAACGATCCCACCATCGAGCGGCTGATCGAACAGGGGCTGATGCAGGCTGAAGCGGGGGCCGACATCCTGGCCCCCTCCGACATGATGGACGGCCGGGTCGGCGCCCTGCGCGCGGCCCTGGAGGGCGCGGGTTTCCAGGACACCATGATCATGTCCTACGCCGCCAAATACGCCTCGGCCTTCTACGGCCCCTACCGCGACGCCATCGGCTCGGCCAAGCTGTCGGCCGGCCCCAATGGTCAAGGATTGGGCGATAAGAAGACCTACCAGATGGACCCCGCCAATACCGAGGAGGCGATCCGCGAGGTGGCCCTCGACATCGCCGAAGGGGCCGACATGGTCATGGTCAAGCCGGGCATGCCGTATCTGGATATCCTGCGCCGCCTGGTCGAGGAATTCCGCATACCCACCTACGCCTTCCAGGTGTCGGGCGAATACGCGATGATCAAGGCCGCCGGCATGAACGGCTGGATCGACGAGGAACGGGCCATCCTCGAGAGCCTGACCGCTTTCAAGCGGGCCGGCGCCGCGGGCATCATCAGCTATTTCGCGCCATGGGCGGCCGAGAAGCTGGGCTGAGTTCGGGCCGCCGCTGGGCGCCCTCGCGCGCGAGCCAAAACAGGCGTAGTCTCGGGTCCAGTGTTCGGCCCGAGGCCGCGTACGACGGCCCGAGACCGTGCCCATGGAGGTAACGCGATGGACGCCGACTTCAACGACGCCGGAAAACCCGATCTGCTGGCCCACGAGCAGACCTATCACGGATTCAGCATCCTGCTGCGATGGTGCATGCTGGGATTGGCCACGGTCATCTCGGCCCTGACCGTGTGTTTCGCCACGCCGGGCGGCTTCCTGGGGGCGGTCGCCGTAGGGATCGCGGTGTTCGCGGTCGGCTACGCCATCCTGGTGCGCCACGAGGAGAAGCAGCCCTTGAGCCTCTGGGTCGAGGGGCGGTAGTCGCCCACCGCGGCGGGCGTCCTGGATCGTTCCGAGGCGCCCGGCCGCGCGAACGCTTCGATCCACGCCGACCTTGGCGACAGTCGCCCGTGCTGAAGGGGGCGGCGGAGGAGCAAATCCTTCCCTCAGGGAGGATTTATGGCTACCGCTCAGTCGCCTTCATCAACGCGGCCAACCGGTCCTTCCACAGGGCCGCGATGGTGTGGCTGCCATGGCCGCGCGTCTTCTCGGACGCTGGCAGCAGCACGAACGTCCCATGCTTCAGCCGCTTGGCCTGGACCTCGGCGATGCCCAGTTCCGGCGGGTTGATGAAGTCGTCGGCCGAATTGATCCACAGCACCGGTTGGGTAATCGAGTCCAGCCTTGGCGACGGGTTGTAGTTCCGCGACGCGGCCACCTGGTAGATCAGGTCGTTGGCGTCCAGCGCCGACAGGCGAGCGGCGAAATAGTCGTCGACGAACTTGTCGGCGGCGTCACGGGTCGGCTGAGCGATCTGGGTCGGCAATGGCGCGAGGCCGGCCACCATCAGCAGGCCCAGGGCGGTGCGCAGGCCTTCCCTGGGCTCTTGCACATAGTCGCCGCCCTTCCAGGCCGGGTCCTGGGTGACGGCGTCGATCAACAGCTTGCGCCAGATCCGGTTGCGGCCGGCGATTTCATTGGGCAGACAGGCGAACGAAGCCAGGGCGTCGGCGAAGTCAGGGTAGGCCTCGCCCCAGACGAAGCCATGCATGCAGCCCATGGAGGTCCCAAGCAGGAGCCGCAGGTGATCGACCTTTAGCCCCTGGGTCAGCAACAGATACTGCGCCAGGACCATGTCGTCATAGTCGTACTTGGGAAACTTGGCGCGCAGGCCGTCGCTGGGCTTGGACGACTGGCCGTGGCCGATGCCATCCGGCAGGATCACATAGTACTCGGCCGGATCCAGCAGGCCGCCAGGCGCCATAAGCGTGTCGGCGAACGCCGGATTGAGGAACTGTTTGCCCGTGCCGCCGGTGCCATGCAGCACCATGACCGCATTGGTCACATGGCCGGCAGCGTCGCGCTTGGGCTCGCCGAACGTGGTGTAGTGCAGCCTCAACTCCGGCAGGGTCTCGCCAGAACGGAACTTGAAGTCCCGCACCACGAAGTTGCCTTCCTTGGGCGCGATGGCGGGCGCGGCCCAAGCAGGCGCTACAATGGCGGCGGAGGCCAGGAACGCGGCGCAGGCCGCCAGAGCAGTCGCAAGCTTGCGCATGATCTACTTCTCCAACCGGGCCACGAGGCTGGACGTATCCCAGCGATTTCCGCCCGAGGCCTGAACCTCACTGTAGAAGGTATCGACCATCGCCGTGGACTCCAAGCGCGCGCCGTTGCGGGCCGCCTCGTCCAAGGCGATGCCGAGATCCTTGCGCATCCAGTCGACGGCGAAGCCGAAGTCGAACTTGCCCTCCGCCATCGTCGCCCAACGGTTTTCCATCTGCCAGGATTGGGCCGCGCCCTTGGAGATCGCGGCCAGCACGTCATCGGTCGGCAGGCCGGCGCGCTTGGCGAAGTGCAGGGCCTCGGCGACGCCCTGAACCAGGCTGGCGATGGCGATCTGGTTGCACATCTTGGTCAGCTGGCCCGTGCCGACCTCGCCCATCCGCCGGATGGCCTTGGCATAGGCGTCGATGACCGGCTCGATCCGCGCGAAGGCGGCGGCGTCGCCGCCCGCCATGATCGTCAGCTGACCGTTCACCGCGCCGACCTGTCCGCCCGAGACCGGCGCGTCGATGAAGAACCGGCCGCTCTGGCCCGCCAGTTCGGCCATCTCGCGCGCAACGACGGCCGAGGTGGTGGTGTGGTCGACGATCACGCCCGCCTCGCCCATCGCCGGAAGCACCCTCGCCGCAACGCTGCGGACGTCGTCGTCATTGCCCACGCACAGCACGACCAGCTCGCAGCCTCCGACAGCTTCCTCGACGGTCTCAAAGGCCGCGCCGCAGTGCTCGGCGGCCCAGCGACGGGCCTTGTCGGGGCTGCGATTGAAGACGGAAACCTCGTGGCCGGCGGTCTTCAGGTGGCCCGCCATCGGGTAGCCCATCACGCCCAGACCGATAAACGCCGTTTTCATGCCGCCAACTCCCTGTGAAAGCGGGTCCGACATCGCCCTTCCCGGCCCTGATCGCAACGCCATTTTAACGTCCAGGCCTCAGGTTCCATCGAACTGGGTTAAGCAGGCTTAAGCACCATGGCGGTCAGCGGCGAACAGCCGATCATCATCAAGAAGGTCAAGAAGGTCGTCGGTGGGGGTCACCACGGCGGCGCCTGGAAGGTCGCCTATGCCGACTTCGTGACCGCGATGATGGCCTTCTTCCTGCTGATGTGGCTGCTCAACACCACCAGCCCCGAACAGAAGGCAGGCATCGCCGACTATTTCGCGCCGGCCTCGATCTCGTCCAGCACCAGCGGCTCGGGCGGCATTCTGGGCGGCACCTCGCTGGGCGACGACGGCGCCAAGGCCGACGGCAAGATGTCGGTGATCCAGCAGATGGCCGCCGAGGCCCCGACCGAAACCACCAAGGACGGCCAGAGCTCGACTGCCGCCAGCCTCGACTCGGCCAGCGAGCAAGCCCTGCGTGACGCCCTGGCCAAGAAGGAGCAGGACAGTTTCGCCTCGGCCGCCCAATCGCTGCGCCAGTCGCTGCAGGACATGCCGGAGCTGGCCGAGCTGTCGAAGCAGATCATGATCGACCAGACCCCCGAGGGCCTGCGCATCCAGCTGATCGACCAGGACGGCCGCTCGATGTTCAAGGAGAACTCGCGCGAACCTAACGACCGGGCCCGGATCCTGCTGCGCGCCGTGGCCAAGGTGATCAACCAACTGCCCAACCGCATCACCATCTCGGGGCACACCAGCGCCAGCCCGGACGGCAAGCGCGCCGACAGCGACTGGTCCCTGTCGGCAGAACGCGCCGACGCCTCGCGCCAGGTGCTGCGCAGCGTGGGCGTCGACGAAGACCGCATCTACCAAGTGTCGGGCAAGGCCAATTCCGAGCCGCTATATGCGGACGACCCCACTCTGGCGGGCAACCGACGTATGTCCATCGTGCTTCTGCGCGAAAAGCCAGTGCTTCCCGATGGCCTCTGACCAGACCTGTGGCGCTAAGCCGCTCTTGGCTGCGGCGCAGCTTGCGCAAGCCTCACAGATACCGCCTAATCGCTTATCAGCCCCCAACCGGGCTCCCTAGAGGAACAGGCGCTTTCCGTGACGCAGCATTTCCCCACGCGACAGCTGCGCTTCTTCCTGACGGCGCCCACGCCGTGCCCGTATCTGCCGGGCCGCGAGGAACGGAAAGTCTTCGCCCACCTGCCGCTGTCCGATGGCCCGACCGTCAATGACAGCCTGACCCAGGTTGGCTTCCGCCGCTCGCAGAACATCGCTTACCGCCCCGCTTGCGAGACCTGCCGTGCCTGCCAGTCGGCCCGCGCACCGGCCGGCGAATACGTCCTTTCGCGCTCGGAGCGCAAGGTCCTGGGCCGCAATGGCGACCTTCAACGCCACCTGGTCGAGGCAGAGGCGACGCTCGAACAGTTCGAACTGCTGCGCCGGTACCTGCTGACCCGCCACGCCGACGGCGGCATGGCCGAGATGACCTGGCCCGACTATGTGGCCATGGTCGAGGACACGGCGGTTCGCACCCACCTTATCGAATACCGTTTGCGCTCTCAGGATCGGGGCCCTGGCGACCTGATCGCCTGCGTGCTGGTCGATGTGCTCGCCGACGGCCTGTCGCTGGTCTACAGCTTCTACGACCCCACCCAGGTCAAGCGCAGCCTGGGCTCGTTCATCATCCTGGACCATATCGTCCAGGCGGGCGTGAACAGCTTGCCCTACGTCTATCTCGGCTATTGGGTGCCAGGCAGCGAGAAGATGGCCTACAAGGCCCGCTACTCGCCGCTGGAGATCCTCAAGCCAGGTGGCTGGGCTCTGATGTCGGCCCGCGAACGCGGCGCCCGTCCGCCCAAGCCGCTCAGCGGCGGCGGGACTCGCAACGCCGGGGTTGAGCTCAGCGACGCCGAACCCGCCGAGCTGGCGGGTTTTCCCGCGCCGGGTAAGCCTTAGCGACGATTGGGGACAGGCGCATGCGCCTGCCCCAGCCGCGGATCACCGCGCGAAGCTGACCCCGCCGTCCACGGTCACCGCCGAGCCCGTCACATAGTCACCGGCCCGCGAGGCCAGGTAGATTGCCGCCCCCGCCATGTCCTCAGTCGTGCCGATGCGGCCGGCCGGGATGCTCTTGGACACCGCGTCGGAATGGTCACGAGCCACCTTGTTCATGTCGGACGCAAAGGCGCCGGGCGCGATGCAGCTGACGGCGATGTTGTCGGGGGCCAGGCGCAAGGCCATGCGCTTGGTCATGTGCAGCAAG
Source organism: Caulobacter sp. DWR3-1-2 (assembly GCF_049896225.1). Taxonomy (NCBI): domain Bacteria; kingdom Pseudomonadati; phylum Pseudomonadota; class Alphaproteobacteria; order Caulobacterales; family Caulobacteraceae; genus Caulobacter; species Caulobacter sp. DWR3-1-2. The sequence continues at coordinate 35,046 of NZ_JAFCTW010000012.1, forward strand.
CCAGCCTTGGACGCGCCGTAGGGATAGGTCTCCTCATGCGCCACCGACTGGCCGTCGATCGAGGCGATGTTGATCACCTTGGCCACATGATCCTTGCCCGCCGCCCGCAGGTGGCCAATCAGCGCCTGGGTGAGGAAGAACGGGGTCTTCATGTTGAGGTCGACGACCTTGTCCCAGCCGCTCTCGGGAAACTCGTCGAAGGGTGCGCCCCAGGCGGCGCCGGCGTTATTGACCAGGATATCGAGCTTGTCCTCGCGCTCGGCGATCCGCGCCACCAGGCCGTTGATGCCTTCCAGCGTCGAGACGTCGGCCGGCAGTGAGATACATTCGCCGATCGCCGACAGCTCCTCGGCGGCGGCGTCGCAGGCGGCGGCCTTGCGGGCCGAGACATAGACGCGGCGGGCGCCGTAGGTGAGGAAGCCCTCGGCGATCATCTTGCCGATGCCGCGCGAGCCGCCGGTGACCAGGGCGACGCGGCCCTTCAGGGAAAACAGGTTCTGCATCATGGTGGTGTCTCTCAGAAGCTGCGGCTGGCGGCGAGCGCGCCCAGTCGCTGGGTGATTTCGAAGAACTCGGCGACGGTCTCGTCGATGATCTGGGCGGCGGGCTTCACTTCGTCGATCAGACCCACCGTCTGGCCGGCCAAGGCGGGCGCCGCCTCCATGTCGCCGCCGAAATAGACGCCCAGAATGCCCTTGAGGGCGTCGGGCGGCATCAGGCCGGCGTCGTGGATCTCACGGGTGCGCTCAGACTTCAGGGCGCGGATGCACGGGCTGGCCTTCTTGTTGAGGATCCAGGTGCCGGTCTCCTTTGCCCCGGTGATCGCAGCCTTGTAATTGTCATGCACCGGGCTCTCGGCGGCGCTGACGAAGCGGGTGCCCATCTGCACGGCCTCGGCCCCCAGGGCGAAGGCGGCGGCCATGCCGCGTCCGTCGCAGATGCCGCCGGCGGCGATCAGCGGCACGTCGACCCGGGCGCGGATGGCCTGCAGCAACACCAGGGTCGAGACCTCCTCGGGGTTCTTGAAGCCCCCACCCTCGGCGCCCTCGACCACCAAACCATCGATCCCCGCTTCGGCGCACTTGACCGCCGCATCGACCGTCGGCACGGCGTGATAGACGATGATGCCGGCCTCCTTCAGTGGTCCGATGAACTTGGCCGGGCTGCCCGCCGAGGTGGTGACGAACTTCACCCCGCTCTCGCAGACGAAGCGCAGCATGGCGTCGTCCTTGAGAAACAGGATCGGCAGGTTGACCCCGAACGGCAGGCCGCTGTCAGCCATCTTGCGGATCTCGGCCTTGCAGTTTTCGGTCTCGCCGGACGAGGTCTCGATGATCCCCAGACCTCCGGCCCGCGAAACCGCGCTGGCCAACGGATAGCGTGCGATCCAGCCCATCGGAGCCTGGACGATCGGATATTTGGCGCCCGTGTGGGCGAGCACTCTATTGGTCATTTGTCGCGTGCTTCCGGGATCAGCAGCACCCGACCGACAGCCTGACGGCTCTCGATATAGGCGTGGGCGGCGGCGGCTTCCGACAGCGGGAAGGTGCGGTCGATCACCACCTGCAGCTCGCCGCGCGCGGCCTCGTCGATCAGTTGCTGGATCATGTCGTGGACGCGGTCGGTCATGATCTCGGCGCCGAGGAACACGCCGGTCAGCGAGCGGTTGCCGCCCATTAGCGAGGAAACATCCACCTTGGTCGGCTCGCGCCCGGCCATGCCGACCAGCGAGATGCGGCCGCGATAGCCCAGCGCCCCGATACTGCCCTGCAGGGTCGAGCCGCCGACCGGATCGACCACCAGATCGACGCCCTTGCCGCCGGTCAGCTTCATCACCTGCTCGACCACGTCGTCGCGGCTGTAATTGATGCCGTGGTCGAGGCCCAAGGCCTTGAGCTTCTCCAGCCGCCCGTCGCTGGAGGCGGTGGCCAGCACCGTGGCCCCGGCCCGCTTGGCCAGCTGGATCGCGGCGATACCGACCGCTCCGGCCCCGGCCTGGACCAGCACGGTCTCGCCGGCCTTCAGATGTCCGGCCCCGAACAGGCACTCGTGCGCCGTGCCGAACGGCACGGGGATGGCCGAAGCCTGCCGGATGTCGAAACCGTCGGGGATGGGCCAGGCGTTGCGGGCCGGCACGCTGCGCAGCTCGGCGTGCGAGCCGAAGGCGTTCACGGTCACGACCTTCTGGCCGACCTTCAGGTGCGTGACCTCGGCCCCGACCTCGATGATCTCGCCGGCCGCTTGGTAGCCAACGATGTGCGGGCTACCAGCCATCGCTCCGCCGCCGCGATTGAGGGTGTCGCCGCCCTCGATGCTGACGGCCTCGACGCGGATCACCACGCCGCTGGGATAGCAGGGTGGATCGACGACGTCCTCGTAGCGAAAGACGTCCGGCGAACCGGTTTCGTAATAGACGGCGGCCTTCATGGGGCGCTCCCTAAGTCTTGTTTTTGTTAGCCAGCTTGCGCCAGCGGCTTATTTCGCCGGATCGACCAGGGCCTGGTAGACCAGGGTGGCGGCGTCATCGTCGATATGCTTCAGGGACGGGTCGAACTCCTTGGCCAGGATGTGGATCATGCCCAACATGAAGAGGTCGTTCTTCGGGTCGATCCAGAACCAGGTCCCCGCCGCGCCGCCCCAGCTGTAGCTCCCCTCGCCCTGAAGCGTGCCGGCCCGCGCCGGATTGGCGACCACCGCGAAGTCCAGGCCAAAACCCACGCCCTTGGCCAGCGAGAACGAGGCGTCCGGCGCGCCCATCACGATGTCGGACAGGTGATTGCTGGCCATCAGCTTGATCGTGCCCGGGGCCAGGATCCTCTTGCCGTCTAGTTCGCCGCCATTCAGGAGCATCTGGGCGAAGCGCGCATAGTCCGCCGTGGTCGAGACCAGGCCGCCGCCGCCCGAGGCCACGGCCGGAGGCTTGGTGACATCCAGCACCATGAAGTTGTCGGCCGCGATCAGCTTGCCGGTCTTGGGATTGGGCACATAGAGCGCGGCCAGGCGATCGGCCTTTTCGGGCGGCATCCAGAAGGCGGTGTCGGTCATTTTCAGCGGGTCGAAGATCCGGGTCTTCATGAAATCGGCCAGGCTCATGCCAGACAGACGCTCGATGATCAGGCCCTGGATGTCGACCGAGACGCTGTAGCGCCATTCCGTGCCCGGCTGGCTGGCCAGGGGCAGCTTGACCAGGGTGTCGAGGAAGGCCTGGCTGGTCTTGGAGCTCAGCAGACCGCTGTCGCGGTAGGCCTTTTCGACCGGTTGATCCGTGCGCAGACCATAGGCGAAGCCGCCGGTGTGGCTCATGATCTCGCGCAGGGTCGGCGGGCGCGAGAGGGGCTCGGTGACGAAGGTCCCGTCGGCGTTCTGGCTCTTGTAGACCCGCAGGTTGGCGAATTCCGGCACATATTGGGTGACCGGATCATCGAGACGCCACTTGCCCTCCTCGAACAGGATCATCATCGCCACGCCGGTGACAGGCTTGGTCTGTGAATAGATCCGGAAGACCGTGTCCTTGGTCATCGGCGCGCCGTCGAAGGCCTTCTTGCCGAAGGCCTCGTAGCTGACGATCTTGCCGTGACGCGCCACCATCGTGACCGCGCCCGGCACGTGGCCGCCATCGACCAGCGCCTGCATGTGGACGTTCAGGTGCTTGAGGCGCTCGGACGAAAAGCCTTCCGCCTCGGGACTGGCCGTGGCCAGGGTCGCCGCAGGAGCCGCGTTCGCCACGCTCCACGTCGGGGCGCCCGTCAGGCTCAGGACGGCCAGGGCCGCCGCCATCATCAACCGAACTCGCATCCGCCACTCCCCGAACAGTTGTTTGAGAGCACCTTAGCTTGGTTTAACGATGCGGCAATGACGGCTGTGCGCTCTCCGAAGGCCATTGCCCGGCACCCGTCCTTGCGGCTATGGAGAACGCCCCGTCGCCAAGGCGGATTGGCCGGTTTAGCTCAGCTGGTAGAGCAGCGGTTTTGTAAACCGAAGGTCACGGGTTCGATTCCTGTAACCGGCACCACTTCCGTTCCTAGGCCCCCAGCAGCGCCTCATACCGGGCGACGTTTTCGGCCAGCCAGCCGCGCAGGCGTTCCAGCTCGCTGATGTGGACGTGGGTCTCATCGATCGTCTCGCCATCGCCGGTCCTGGAGCCGACGTGCAGTTCGCCGTTGCGCATCGCCGTCAGCCGCGCCTCCAAGGCGTCCTGTTCCTGCTTGTGTCGCTCGACGACACTCTTGAGTTCGGCCTTGTCCATACTGGGTCTCCACGCTTGAGGACCAAGCTTACGACCGCCGCTCCCGTCCGTCGATCAACGCCTGACCAAAGGGCAAAAAAAAGCCCGGCGCGAAGGCCGGGCAGTCATTAGGGAGGAAACGCCCAGGAAGGGCAGGAGCGGCCAGAGGCGGCTCCACGGATGGATACCTAATGGTCCCGCGCCGAGGTTCAAGGCGGCGACCGGGCCTTTTGCCGGCGACGTGACCGCTATCGCCAGGCCGCCGCCAAAGCACACAGGCAACCATGTTGTGCTTAAAATCTGAGCGAATTTTCCGTACCGACTGTTCGCGCTGTAGGCGAATTTGAAGGCTCAACCCCCGCCAAGGCCTTAGCCGTGTTCGACCCACCCAGCCGCGAGCGCCCGCCAAGCGGGACCACTAGACGCCCAACTCAGGATATGTAAGTATTCACTCGCACACCCAGCAAGTGAATTCCATGATCGCGCCTCTGCACAGCCTCTTCGCCGAGCGGGTCTCTGGCGTCCATCGGTTCGGACTCGACCGCGTCCGGCAGGCCGTTCGGTTGGCGACAGCACGACGCGACCACAAGCTGCCGCGCCTGGCTCAGATCCGCAATCTCGACTATCCCGCCGCCACCGGCTGGCGCCCCGCGCGGCTTTACGTGCCGATGGGCGCGGCGACGCCCGGCCCGGCCATCCTGTTCTTCCACGGCGGCGGCTTCGTGATCTCCGACATCGAGACCCACGACGCCCTGTGCCATCGCCTGGCCGACGCCTCGGGCGCGCGGGTGATCTCGGCTGGCTATGGCCTGGCGCCCGAACACCCCTTCCCGTCGCAGATCGACGACGCCCGCGCGGCCTTCGCCTGGCTGCTGCGCGAGGCCGCCGACCTGGGCGTCGATCCAGACCGCCTGGCCGTGGCGGGCGACAGCGCCGGAGCCTATCTGGCGGCGACCGTGGCGGCCGAGGCCAATGCTGAGCGCCCCGGCGCCGTGCGCGCCCAGGGCTTCTTCTATCCGCTGCTGCATCTGGACGATGCTATGTGGAGCCAGACCCTGCTGCGCGACGCCCGGCTGATCGGTCGCCTGGCCGTGGCCTATATCAACGCCCAGCTGGCCGGCGCGGCCGCCCCATCGCTGCTGGACGCCGTCGGCCCAACCACCCCGGCCACCTTCCTGGTCTGTGGCACGGGACTGGACCCGGTCCTGCCCGACGCCATGCTCTATGCCGAAGAGCTGGAGGCGGCCGGGATCGCGGTCGACCTGACCACCTACGCCAAACAGGCCCACGGCTTCGCCAACTTCACCCATGTCTCGCCCGTGGCGGTCGAGGCCGTCACCACGCTTGGCGCCAAGCTGGGGAAGGCGCTACGAGACGGGTCATGACCCCCGTCCCTGACAAAACAATCCTCTATATCGACGCCGACGCCTGCCCCGTGAAGGACGAGGTCTACAAGGTCGCCGCCCGCTATGGCCTGAAGACCTTCGTGGTCTCCAACAGCTGGATCCGCACGCCCCTGACCCCGGCCATCGAGCAGGTCGTGGTCGACGCGGGTCCCGACATCGCCGACGACTGGATCGCCGAGCGGGCCGGCCCCGGCGACGTGGTGATCACCAACGACATCCCCCTGGCCGACCGGGTGCTGAAGGCCGGCGGCCAGGCCCTGGACACGACGGGGCGGCTGTTCACCATGGACACCATCGGCTCGGCCCTGGCCTCGCGGATGATCGGCGAGCACCTGCGCTCGATGGGCGAGATCACCAGCGGCCCCAAGGCCTTTGGCCCCAACGACCGCTCCAAGTTCCTGCAGGCGCTCGACACCGCCGTGGTCAAGGCGCGGCGCGTGGTCAAATGATCGAGATCACGTCCTGGCTGCGGATCGAGGACGACGAGATCGTCGAAAAGGCCGCCCGCGCCTCGGGGCCCGGCGGCCAGCACGTCAACAAGACCTCGACGGCGATCGAGCTACGGTTCGACGTCCGGGGCTCCCCGAACTTACCCGAGGACGTCAAGACACGCCTTGAAGCGCTCGGCGGCAGCCGCATAACCCTCGACGGCGTGCTGGTGCTGTTCGCCCAGGGCAGCCGATCCCAGGAGATGAACCGCCAGGAGGCCCGCGAACGGCTGGTCGAGCTGATCCGCAAGGCGACGGAGAAGCCGAAGCCGAGGCGACCGACCAAGCCGACCTATTCCAGCAAGCTCAAGCGGCTGGAGACGAAGGGGAAACGGGCGGGGGTGAAGGCGTTGCGGGGGCGGCCGAAGGGCGAGGATTAGGGGTCATCCGTCTACCCCAAATTCCGCTCATCCCGACGAAAGTCGGGACCCAAGATGAGATGGGCTGTCTTCTCAGAGCGAAGCCGGCAGACTCGGCTTGGGTCCCGACTTTCGTCGAGGATGAGCGGTGTGGGAGGGGCGTGAGTAGCTCCCTACCCCCTCCCCCAAGCCCCCCCATACGGCGCGGGGCCGTAAGACAGCACCTCGTGCTTCCACTCCGGCTCTGTGATCAGTCCACTGAGGATCTTCTGCAGGTAGGTCGCCAGGTTGGCCTGTTCCTCTTCGGTGAGTTCGGCGCAGACTTCCTGGTGGATCGGGTGGATGTCCTCGCGGACGCGGTCCAGCAACTCTTCGCCGGCGGTCGTCAGGCGCACCACCACCTTGCGGCGGTCGGAGGCTTGCGCTCCGCGCTCGACCAGGCCTTCGCGGATCAGGCCGTCGATGGAGCGGGTCAGGGTGGTGCGGTCGGCGGCCGACAGCTTGGCCAGGCGGGTCATCGAGCACTCGCCGAACCGCGACAGCGAGGCCAGGGCCACCCATTTACTGAAGTTGAGGCCGTGTTGCGCGATGCAGTCGGCCGCCAGGGCGCGCCGATGCTGCTCGGTCTGATACATCAGATAGCCGACATAGGTCGGTAACGGCAAACCGCAGGCCTCCCCCTGATCGTGATCTGACATGGTTCCCCCATGCCGTCCGGGCGCTTTCATCCCACAAGCTAAGCCGTCGCACAATCATGGCGCGCGGATCACCCGCGCGTCACGCCCGAATGCACATTTTGGAAACGCCCGACGCCGGTCCCCGTGGCGTGAACGATCATCTACCACCGTTCTCCGACCCTAACGTAACAGTAACCATGGGGGTTCCGCCCACGAAAAAGCCCCGCGAGCGGTTTCGCGGGGCCGTTGTGTTTTTCGCCTTCGAGAAGGGGGGCGGCGCCCGTCTGACGCGCGCGCTCCGCTCGGTTCGTGGTCAGTTGGGGATCGTCGCGTTGCGGGCGCGGGCCCGGGTCAACCAGTCGTCGGGATAGGTGTCGCGCACCACGATCGACTTGAACTGGCCCACCGGGATGTGGGTGTTCTCACCGGGGTTGAGGTCGCGCGACACCGAGTGGCCGGCGAACTCCTCGATGATGGTGATGACCTGGCTGCTGCCGGCGGTGTTTTCGATGAAGACCATGTTCATGGGGGTCGTTCCAGAAGCGGGTTGCAGCGTCAGGGCGGATCAAGCGTTGTACTGGGCCAGGCGGGCGGGTTGCGCGCCCCAGGCCTTGACCTGGGCCGGGGAGGACAGCTTGCGGAACGCCCCGCGGGCATGGTCTTCGCAGTAGGAGGCGCGGGCGGTCTTGTCCCGGCCACAGAAGCCGAAGTCGTGGGAGTCGACGTCGCCGATCGGCCAGCGGCAGGAATGGGTCTCGAGGCCCAATATGCTCGAGGTGGCGGTCATCTCGACAACCGGCGCGGTGTAGCGGATGACCGGGCGCGCGGCGCTGGTCAGTTCGCGGACGTCGCGGGCGCGGGGTTGAGCCCGGCTGGCGGTGCGGACCACATTGCGTTGGCGCGCGGGGACGTCGCGGACGGTGATGCCCAGGCGGTGAACCTTGCCGATCACCGCGCTGCGGCTGACGCCGCCCAATTGTCTCGCCACCTGGCTGGCGCTCATGCCCTCCAACCACAGCTTGCGGAGGGTGGCGGTGCGATCTTCGTTCCAGTCCATGATTTTGCTTCCATCCCGGTCGCCAGGGCAGCCCCCCTGGCCTCATCAGGGGTACGTTTATGGTTAATTCCGGTCAATTTTTTATGTGCATACCCACGGTTTGCAATCGGGCATTTTGCGTTTGCATTCTGTAAGATAGCGATCGTTGTCGCAGGGCGCGCGCCTAACTGTGGCGAGACATTGTCAGGATAACAACGTTATATATTGGCCGTCGGGCCCACAGTTGGGTGAGAAAATGAATGCGGCGCGCCGCCGCAGAGCTTGCGACATAATGACAGTTGGGGACCCTTGATGCGTCTGTTCCATTTCGCCGCGACCGCGGCTCTTTGCGTAATTTTGACGGGCTGCTCGAAGGCGCCAAGCGGGGCTTCGGGCGCGGGTGGCGCCAGTTCGGCCGCCGCGGCCCCCACCGACGCCGAAAGACAGGCCCTGCTGGGCGCCCTCCCCGCCCCCTACAACACCGGCGACCTGCTGAACGGCCAGAGCAAGTTCGCCCTCTGCCGCTCGTGCCACACCATCACCGAGGGCGGGCCAAACATGACCGGCCCCAACCTGCATGGCGTGTTCGGCCGCAAGGCGGGGTCGAAGGCCGACTACAGCTACTCGTCCGCCGTGGCCGCCGCCGGCTTCACCTGGGACGCCGAGCATCTGGACAAGTGGCTCGACAACCCGCGCACCTACCTGCCGGGCACCAAGATGACCTTCGCCGGCCTGCACGACCCCAAGGACCGCATCGACCTGATCGCCTATCTGAAGGTGGAGAGCGGTTACAAGCCGCCCCCGACCTAGCCATGGAAGACGCCCAGGCGCTGCTCACCCGATTCTTCGACGCCTATAACCGCAACGATTGGGTGGCTTTCTCGACCCTAGTCACGGCCGACATCGACTGGCCCAACCAGACCGGCGCCGGGCGCGTGATCGGGCAGGACGCGATGGAGGCCTATTGGATGGAGACGAACCGGTCGATCCGGGTTGAGCTGGCCGCCTCGGCCTTCGCCGTCCAACCGGATGGCCGGATCGCCGTCGATATCCACCAGACCGTCCACAACGCCTCGACCGGCAAGCTGTGGTCCGATACCTGCGTGCGACATTACTACACGCTCCGGGACGGTCTGATCGCGCGCATGGACACCGAACCCCTGGTCAGGACCTGACGACCATGAGCGAAGCGAACACCCTGATCGTCCGCCTGCACGACGCCCTGGATCGCCGCGATCTCGACGGGTTGATGAGGCTGTTTCATCCCGACGTTCGTTTCCTCGACTATCTGGACGGAGGCGAGCTGGTGGGGCCGGCCGCCGTGCGGGCCTTCTACCAGCGCCTGTTCGAGACCATGGCCCCCGCCGTCGATCTGCTGACGGTGACGGACCTGCCCGACGGCCGCCTGAGCACCGAGCTGCAGGTGTCCATCCACGACCACTCGGGCCACCTGTGGTCCGACACCCGGGTCACCGCGACCTACACGGTGTTGGAAGACCTGATCCAGGCGGTCGAGCTAGGGGACGAGCGGCGCTAGATCATCACGTCCGCGCAGGCGTCCAGGATGGCGTCGGCGTCGAGGCGGTACTTGGCGTAGAGGTCTTGCAGGTCGCCCGACTGGCCAAAAGTTTCCAGACCCAGGGCCCGCAGCCGCATGCCGCGCACCGAACCCAGCCACGATAGCGTGGACGGCGCGCCATCGATCACCGTCACCAGGCCCGCGCCGCGCGCCAGCGGCCCCAGCAGGGTCTCGATGGTGCAGGTGCGGGCCGCGCCGTCGGTCCAGCGCGAGCGGCCGGCGGCGGTCCAGTCGCGGTGCAGCACGTCGGCCGAGGTGATGGCCAGCAGGCCCGCGCCGGGCTCGTCCTCCAGCACCGCCTCGAAGGCCGCCAGGGCCTCGGGGGCCAGGGCCCCGGCATAGGCGATGGCCAGGCGCGCGCCGGGGGCCGGGGGCCGCAGCCAGTAGGCGCCGTCGATCACGCCCTGGCGCCAGGCGTCGTCCGCCCGCTCGGGCTGGCTGATCACCCGGGTGGAGAGCCGCAGATAGGTCGAGGTCCCGTCCTTGGCCTGGATCTGATCGAAGGCGTGGGCCATCAGCACCGCCGTCTCGTCGGCGAAGGCCGGCTCATAGCTGTCGAGCCCCGGCTGGCCCATGCCGATCAGCGGCGAGGTGATCGACTGGTGCGCGCCGCCTTCGGGGGCCAGGGTCAGGCCCGAGGGCGTGGCCACCAGCAGGAAGCGGGCGTCCTGGTAACAGGCGTAGTTCAAGGCGTCCAAGCCCCGAGCGATGAACGGGTCGTATAGCGTGCCGACCGGGAACAGCCGCTCGCCGAACAGCGGCGCGGTCAGGCCCAAGGCGGCCAGGGCGATGAACAGGTTGTTCTCGGCGATGCCCAACTCGACATGCTGGCCGGTCTCGGCCTTGGACCACACCTGGGCCGAGGGGATGCGCCAGCGCTTGAAGACGTCCTCATGCGCTCGGCGCTGGAATACGCCCCGGCGGTTCACGAACCCGCCGAGATTGGTCGAGACCGTGACGTCGGGAGAGGTGGTCACCACCCGCCCGGCGAACTCGTCGTCGCGCCGCGAGATCTCGAACATCACCTTGCCGAACGCCGCCTGGGTCGACTGCTCGCCGCCGCCCAGAACAGGGACAAGAAGCTCGTCCGCTGTCGGCGTGGCGATGATCGGGGCGACGTGGTTGCGCTCGACATTGGCGGCGAACGGCGCGCGGGCGACCAGGCCCTTCAGGGCGGTGTGCTCGGCGGCCGATAGCCCCGACAGCGCGTCCCACTCCTCGCCCTCGACCACGCCTAGCCGGCCGCGCAGCTGCGAGATCTGGGTCTCGGTCATCAGACCTGAGTGATTGTCCTTATGCCCCTGGAACGGCAGGCGCAGGCCCTTGACGGTGTAGGCGATGAAGAAGCGCGGGGCGTCGTCCTGACTGGCCCGCTCAAAGGCCTCCAGTATGGTCTCCATGCAGTGACCGCCCAGCTCGGTCATCAGTTCGGCCAGGTCGAGGTCCTTGTAGGCTGCGATCAAGGCCAGGGTCTCGGCCTCGCCCGCCAGATCGGCGGTCAACCGCTCGCGCCAGGCCGCGCCGCCCTGGTAGCTGAGGGCGGCATAGAGGTCGTTGGGGGCGGTCTCGATCCAGGTCTTCAGCGCCGCGCCGCCGGGCTTGGCGAAGGCCTCGCGCTGGCGCTTGGACCATTTCAGCGTCTCGACCGTCCAGCCGGCCGCCTCGAAGATGTCGCCGTAGCGGGTGAACATCCGGTCCTTGGTGGTGGCGTCCAGGCTCTGGCGGTTGTAGTCGACGATCCACCAGGTGTTGCGGATGTCGTGCTTGCAAGCCTCGATCAGGGCCTCGTAGATATTGCCCTCGTCCAGCTCGGCGTCGCCCAGCAGCGAGATCATCCGGCCCATCCGTTCGGGCTTCACCGACCCGCGCGCCGCCAGGTAGTCCTGGGTCAGCGAGGCGAAGGCGGTCATGGCCACGCCGAGGCCGACCGAGCCGGTGGAGAAATCCACGTCATCGACGTCCTTGGTCCGTGACGGATAGGACTGCGCCCCGCCCAGGGCGCGGAACGCCTTCAGCTTGTCCAGGCTCTGGCGGCCGAACAGGTGCTGGATGGCGTGAAACACCGGGCTGGCATGCGGCTTGACCGCCACGCGATCCTGCGGCCGCAGCGCCTTCATGTAGAGCGCGGTCATCAGGGTGGTCATCGAGGCGCAGGAGGCCTGGTGGCCGCCCACCTTCAGGCCGTCGCGGCTCTCGCGCAGGTGGTTGGCGTTGTGGATGGTCCAAGAGGCCAGCCAGAGAATGCGTTCCTCGATGCGACGCAGAAGCGCAAGCTCCTGCCGCTTCGCCGCCAATACGGCTTCAGCCATGCTTCCTCACCCGGGTCAGACGGGTGAGGCTTGCCCCTCACCACTCTTCTCGCGAGCTTCATAGTCCTCGATCTGCCGCGACGTCCACTCCGGAGACTTCGTGAAGCGGGCCAGCAGGTTGTAGAACACCGGGACGATGAACAGTGTCAGCAGGGTGGAGAAGATCGCGCCGGTAAAGATCACCGCCCCGATGGTCTTGCGGCTGCCCGCCCCCGCCCCGGTCCATAGCATCAGCGGCAGGGCGCCCATGGCGGTGGCGATCGAGGTCATGATGATCGGCCGCAGGCGCAGAGCGGCGGCCTCGATCACGGCCTCCTTCACCTTCAGGCCTTCGTCGCGCAGCTGGTTGGCGAACTCGACGATCAGGATGCCGTTCTTGGCGGCGATGCCGACCAGGATGATCAGGCCGATCTGGCTGTAGGTGTTGATGGTCGAACCGGTCATCAGCAGGCCAAACAGCCCGCCCAGAACGGCCAGGGGCACGGTCAGCATGATGACGGCCGGGTGGATCCAGCTTTCGAACTGCGCGGCCAGCACCAGGAAGACCAGCAGCAGGGCCAGGCCAAAGGCGATGCCGACGGCGCCGGAGGCTTCCAGGAAGTCCTTGGCCTGGCCGCCCCACTTGACGCTGACGCCGGGGCTCGGATTGGCGGCGGCCTGGTCCTGCAAGAATTTCACCGCGTCGCCGACGGTGTAGCCGGGCGACAGCTGCGCTGTCAGGGTCACCGAGCGAAGGCGATCGACGCGTGGACGGTCCGGAGCGTCGCCCCGCAGCTGGGTGGTGACCACGGTCGACAGCGGCACCAGCGCGCCCGACTGGGTGCGCACCTGCAGCCGGTCCAGGTCAGCCAGGCTGCGGCGCTGCTCGAGGCTGGACTGCAGGATGACGTCGTATTCCTGGCCGTTCTTGATGTAGGTCGTTGCCCGGCGCGAACCGAACATCGTCTCCAGGGCCCGACCGATCGACTGGGCCGAGATGCCCAGGCTGGCGGCCTTGTCGCGGTCGATCTGCACCGACAGGCGCGGCGAGGTGGGCTCATAGTCGATGCGGGGACGGGACAGGCCCGGATTGTCCTGGGCCTGAGCCAGGATCGGCTTCAGCCAGTTGGCCAGCTCGACATAGTCGTTGCCGGTGGCGATCAGGTCGACATTGGTGCCGCCGCCACCGCCTCCGCCACGCTGGAAGGCACCGCGCACACTGGCCACGGCGCGCACGCCGGTGATCTTGCCCAGGGTCTTGTTGAGCTCGGCGGCCACCTGGTCGGCGGTCTTGTTCCGCTCCCCCCAGCCCTTCAGCACCAGCACGCCATTGCCGGTGTTGAACTGGTTCTGGCCAAAACGCGGCACCGCGATGATGGTCCGTGCGGCGACGCCGTCGGCGCGGTACTTTTCAAGCTGCTTCTCGACGGCGTTGGCGGCCTTGACCGTGTAGTCGAACCCCGCGCCCTCGGGCCCGTTGATCGAGATATCGACGCGGCCGCGATCCTCGGCGGGGACCAGCTCCTGCGGCAGGGCGACGAACAGGCCGCCGGCCACCAGGGCCAGGACCAACACCACGGCACCCGTCCCGATGGCGCCCGCGCGGGCGGCGAGCAGGCGTTCCAGCGAATGGCGATAGCTGTCCTTCAACCGGTCCATCGCGTGGTCGACCTTGCGGTTGAACCAACTGCCGCCCGAGGCGGGCTTCAGCAGCTTAGAGGCCAGCATCGGCGACAGGCTCAGCGCCAGCAGGGCCGAGAAGGCCACGGCGGCGGCGATGGCCACGGCCAGCTCGACGAACAGCCGACCGATATAGCCGGGCAGGAACATCAGCGGCGCGAACACCGAGATCAGCACGATGGTGGTGGCCACCACGGCGAAGAAAACCTGCCGGGTGCCGCGCAGGGCCGCGACATTGGCCGGCTCGCCCTCGTCCACGCGCCGCTGGATGTTCTCGACCACGACGATGGCGTCATCGACCACCAGGCCGACGGCCAGCACCAGGGCCAGCAGGGTCAGCAGATTCAGCGAGAAACCCAGCGGCGCCAGGATGATGAAGGTCGAGAGGATGCAGATCGGCGCGATGATCGAGGGGATCAGGGCCGAGCGCCAACTGCCCAGGAACACCAGGTTGACCAGGGCCACCAGGCCGATCGAAATGCCCATGGTGACCCACACCTCGTGGATCGCCTCGGCGGTGAAGATCGAATTGTCGACCGCCTTGATCAGCTGGGTGCCGATCGGCAGCGTCTTGTTGATCTCGACCAGTTCTTTGTCGACCACCTTGGAGATGGCCACGTCATTGGCCTGGGACTGGCGGGTCAGGAAGATGCCGACCTGGTTGACGCCGTTGCCGCGGAAGATCTTGCGGCGCTCGTTGGAGCCCTCCTCCACCCGCGCCACGTCGCCCAGGCGGATCACGAAGCCGCCAGCGTCGGCCGGACGCAGGGGCAGCTTCACGAAGTCCTCGGGCTTGGAGTAGCTGCGGGCGACGCGGATGGTGAAGTCCTTGGAGTCACCCTCCAGCGCCCCTGCCGGCAATTCGACGTTCTGACTGTTCAGCGCGGCCTCGACGTCATCGACCGTCACGCCGCGCGCCGCCATGGCGTCGGGATCGAGCCAGATGCGCATGGCGTAGAGCTGGCCGTTCAAGCCGGCCTGGGCCACGCCCGGCACGGTCGACAGGCGCTCGACCAGATAGCGGTCGGCATAGTCGGCCAATTCCAGCGGCGAGAGGGTCTTTGAGGTCAGGTTCAGGATGACGATGGGCGAGCTGTCGGCCTGGGCCTTGGCGATCTGTGGCGGATCGGCCTGGTCGGGCAGGTTCGAGGTCACCCGACTGACGGCGTCGCGCACATCGTTGGCGGCCGCGTCGAGGTCGCGATCCAGGGTGAAGGTGATGGTGATCTGCGAGCGGCCGTCGCGCGAGGAGCTGTTGACGCGGTCGATGCCCTGGATGCCGGCCACCTGGCGCTCGATCACCTGGGTGATGCGCTCCTCGATAACCTCGGCCGAGGCGCCGGTATAGGTGGTCGAGATCGACACCACCGGCGGGTCGACATTGGGCAGCTCACGGATGGCCAGGCTACTGAACGCGGCCAGGCCGATCACGCACAGGATGATCGCGACGACGGCCGCGAAGACTGGGCGGCGTACGGAAAGGTCGGAAAGCATCAGCCGGCCTTCTTGCCGGGCTGGCCGCCCTGGGCCTTGTCATCCTTGCCCGCGCCCGGCTGTCCGCCGCCGATCGGCGCGCCATCCTGCACGCGGTTCAGGCCGTCGCCGACGATCTTGTCACCAGCCTTCAGGCCCGAGACGATCTCGACAAACCCATCGGACGACAGGCCGGTCTGCACCGTGGTGCGACGAGCGACCTGGCCCTTGGGGCCCTTGGCGATCAGAAACACCGAGGCCTGGGTCCCCTCGAACTGGATGGCGGCTTCCGGTACGGCCAGGGCCTGGTGCTGGCCTTGGTCGATGCCGACCTTGATCAGCATGCCAGGCTTCAAGCGCCCGCCAGCATTGGGAAATTCGGCCCGAGCCTTGAGGGCGCGGGTCGCGGGGTCGATGCGGGTGTCGATCTGGGCGATCCGGCCGGTGAAGGTCTCGCCCGGCAAGGCGTCCGGCGCGGCGGTGATCATCAGGCCGTTGCGCAGGATCGGCAGATAGCGGTCGGGCACCGAGAAATCGACGCGGATCATCGAAACGTCGTCCAGACTGACGATCGGCGTTCCGGGGCTGATCAAGGCGCCCGGCGCGATGTCGGAAATGCCCACCACGCCCGAGAACGGCGCGCGGATTACCCGGTCCAGCTTTTGGGCGCTGGCCGAGCTGACGGCCGCGCGGGCGGTGTCGCGGGCGGCCAGATATTGCTCGGCGGTGGCGCGTGGGGCGATCCCCTTGTCGGCCAGGGTCTTCCATCGCGTGTATTCGCGGTCGGCTTGAGCGTAGCGGGCCTGGGCCTCGGCGATGCCGGCGTTCTCCTGGTCGGCCTTCAGTTCGACCAGCACCTGGCCCTTGGAGACAGCTTGGCCGTCACTGAAGTGCACGTTGGTGATCAGTTCGGCGGTGTTGGAGGTGATGGTTACCGACTGGCGGCCCTTGGCCACGCCCAGCACTTCCACCCGGTCGGTGAAATCGCGCGGCTTGACGGTGATCTGCGACACGGCGATGGCGCGACCGCCACCCCCACCGCCGCCGGGCCCGCCTTGGTTGGGGGCCTTGCCGCCGAAGGCCAGCTTGAGCCCCCCGACCAGCAGCATCAGCAGAACAGCGACGACCGCCGCGACGAGAAAGAAGTGTCTGCGGATCACGAAAAGCTCCGGGCGCCGAGGAGAGTCGGCCTAGCTTGTGCACTGTGGCTCATATGCCGCCTGCTCTAACCCGCGTCCAGTGACACACAGATGACCGGATGTCTCAGTTTTGAAACAGTCAGAACCTGCGCCAGACCGCCAGGACGACACCCCGATCGGCCGGAGTCTCCCGACCGGCTAGCGTCTGCCGCCACCCAGCCTGCACGCTCCAATCGCCCAGGTCACGAACCACCGATAACTCGCTCTTGATCCAGCGCGACCCGATGGGTCGAGAGTCCGCCTTGCCGGCATAGGTCTGGGCCAGCAATAGCCAGGACTTTGCGGGACGAAGGCCCAGGGTGGCGTCGAGGCGCGTCTCGTCGGCCAGGCCGCTCCGCTTGAGCCGCGCGACCTGGAGGTCTCCGAACACGTGGCGTCCGCGCCAGTCGCGCGACGTCCCCGCCAGCAGCCGGGCTTCCAGGACGGCGTCGCCCCTGCCCGGCGCGGCGTAGCCAGCGTTGCGCCCCACTCCGTCCTTGGCGGCGCCCAGATAAAAACTGACGACTGATCGATCCGTACGCACCACGGCGTATCGCAGCCCCAGTTCGATCGGCCCCCGTCCATCATAGGCCACGAAACGGTCGTGGCCGCGGGTCACCCCGGCCTTGGCCTGCAGGGTGAGACGCTTCGTCAGTCCATACTCAGTGTAGAGCGACAGGCTCTCGTCACGGCGATGATCGATGGCGAGCAACTGGCCGGCGGGATCAAACCCCTCGTCAGCCTGCTGGTCCTCGTATTTCAGGATCGCCAGCCCGTGGCCGTCCGACATGGGCCAGGCGCCCGCCTGGGCGGCGTGGGGCAGCGCGCAAAAGAAAGCCGCCGCGATCGCCAGGATCGCAGCGGCCCATCGTTTTCGCCGTCTCGGCGTCAATCTGCGTAGCCGGGAGACTCCCGGTCGAGCTTGCGGATACAGCCGGGCCAGGCCAGGCCGGCGATCATGCCCATGCCCATGCCGGTTTGGCTGCGGACCTCGGCTTGAGCATTCTCGGGCGCGTGGAGCACGTTGCCTGGACCGGCGCTGAGCGCCATCACCTGCTGGGCGCAGGCGCGTTCGAGGAAGAACATCCCCAGCCAACACTCGGCCGCCGTCATGCCCACCGACAGTGTGCCGTGGTTGCGTAACATCATCAGCTTTTTGTCGCCGAGGTCGGCCACCAGGCGTTCCCGTTCGTTTAGGTTGAGCGCAATGCCTTCATAGTCGTGATAAGCGAGCTGAGGCAAGACAATTAGTGATTGCTGCGACAGCGGCAACAGGCCGTCGCGGTTGGCCGAAACGCCCACGCCCTGGTCTGTGTGCAGATGCATGACGAAGTGGGCGTCTTCCCGCGCGGCGTGGATCGCCGAATGGATGGTGAAGCCCGCCGGATTGATGAAGTACGGCGTCTTGTCAATGACATTGCCGTCCAGATCGACCTTGACCAGCATCGAAGCGGTCATTTCGCCGAAGAACATGCCGTAGGGGTTGATCAGGAAATGGTGCTCGGGCCCGGGAATGCGGGCCGAGACGTGGGTGAAGATCATGTCGTCCCAGCCGTGCAACGCGACCAGCCGATAGAGCGCGGCCAGATCGACGCGGGCCTTCCACTCCGCCTCGCTGACCTGGTCCTTGAGTGACGTAACGATCGGCGATGTACCGTCGGCCATGGCGGATCCTCCCTAGGTTATCATTGTTAGCTTGAGGGTCGCGCCGCTGGAGCCTTGCGTCAAGCGGCTAGGACGGCGGGGGCACACACTCACCCCACAACCGTTGATCATCGACCACCACCCGGGCAATGAGTGTCTGTCCCCAATCGCGAGTCCCCATGATCCCCTGGCAGCATCTTGATACCGCCCAGGTCCCCGGCGACGGCGACGGCGACGCGCTGCGGCTGATGCGGCGGGGGACCGAATATTCCATCATCACCGGTGGCATCGAGCTGATGAACAGCCGGCTCAGCGGTTCGGAAGAGGCCATGGCCACCCTGGCCTTCGAGCGGGTCGGCGCACGGTCAAAGGCGCGTGTGCTGATAGGCGGCCTGGGCATGGGTTTCACCCTGCGCGCGGCGCTGGGCGCGTTCGGGGATGACGCCCGGATCGTCGTCGCCGAACTCGTGCCCGGCGTCATCGCCTGGGCGCGCGGCCCGCTGGGCGCGCTTTACGGCAACAGCCTGTCGGATCCTCGCGCGACGATCCACGAAGGCGACGTCGGCGCGCTGATCGGCGCGGGCGAGGCCGCCTGGGACGCCATCCTGCTCGACGTCGACAACGGGCCGGGCGGCCTCAGCCGCAAGGAAAACGACGGCCTGTACAGCCCCGCCGGCCTGGCTGACGCCAAACGCGCCCTGCGTCCTGGCGGCCTTCTGGAGGTCTGGTCCTCGACCCGCGACACGGCCTTCACCAACCGATTGAAGCGTGCGGGCTATGCCGTTGAGGAAGTTGGCGTGCGAGCCCACAAGGGCCGTGGCGCGCGGCATGTGATCTGGCTGGCGACCAAGCCGGCCTAGATCCGCTACCGCGCGAAGGTCAGGCTGTAGGCGTCGCTGAGCAGGCCGTTGTCGCGCATAAAGGCGGCGATGCTTTCATAGGTCGCGGTGCGCAGCGGCCCCGAATGATCGTCGGTCCTCAGCCGGGCGTCGGCCAGCGGCGCCAGCAATCGCAAGACCGGACCGGTCTGGATCTTGGTGGGCGTGTAGTGAGCCCGCAGGTCGGCGCGAATCTGGTCACGGTCGGTGGTGTCCCAGACGGCCGAAGCGATCACGTCGAGCATGAATCCGTTGCAGTTCTGGTATTTCGGCGACAGCGGATTGGCAATCGTCGAATAGGCCGGATTATGCAGGGCCGCGTAGGTCGGGGAATCGATGACCGCCAGCAGACGGCGCTGCACTTCCGGCGAGGGCACGATGACGGCGACGTCGTCCACGGTCGAGCCGCTGGTGAAGTCGTAGGGGAAATCCTGGACCAGCCGCGATACGGTGGTGGGCCACGCCTTTCCGTCCCCCGCATAGAGATTATAGACCGCATAGCCGTGTTCGACCTTGCCCTCGGCGGTCTTGACGTCGCGATACACCCAGAACGCGCCGTGAGAATAGGCGATGCCCTTGGGAAGCGCCTCGCGCGCCCGTCCCGCCCGGAAGACGATCGCCACTCGTGCGCCGCGGCCGGCCAGGTCGCCCTCGATCTGCTTGGAGAAGCGGGCGACCTCGGCGGGGGTGAAATGGGTCAAGGCGCCCGAGGTCGAGACGCTGTCCTGCGCTTGCACTGGCGCGGGCAGGATCGGTACGATCAACGTCAGGGCGACCACGGCCAAGGCGAGCGCCCTTCCGTGAAAACGATGCGGGGTCATCGCGGACTCCTACGGTTTGGCGGCGGGTGGCTGGGCGTCGTGAGGCAGCCGTGGCGCGGGTTGGGCCACGATGACTTTGTTAGTCACGGGTAAGGGCGTCGAGGCGAAGGCGGTCGCGCCGCCCGCCATTTGGCCGGCGCCGACGCCCGATGCGACCAGGCTTTCCCCCGTCACCACCGATCCCGTTGCGGCAACCGACAGAGGCAGCACGGCCACGGCCGAGAGGGTCTGGACGCCGGAGGCGCCGAGGCCGGCGACCACCTCAGTGGAGGCCTTGGCGGCGTTGGAGCCGTTCTGGACGCTATCCTGTGCGAAGGCCGCCACGGGCGCGGCGAAACTCGCGAGGCAAGCGAGAGTGACAAGTGAACGCATGGCCGTCTCCTTCCAAAGGTCCTTGAGATAAGTGAGCACACACTTATAAGAGTGAATATACACTTACACGATCTTGTCCAGCGCTGCTTGCCAGGGCTGTCAGACCCGCGTGGCGCGTCGAACCCGCAGAGAGGCTGAGAGCGCTCAGCGTTACAGCTGACCGCAGCGGGTTGGTCTCGGCTTGGCAGTTAATTCAAGAGCGGCGCCCTCGCTGATCGCCTGGGCGATGAGCAGGCGATTAATCCGACCGATCGCCCTTCATGAGCCGCGCCTTGTCGCGCTGCCAGTCGCGGGCGGCTTCGGTTTCGCGCTTGTCATGGTTCTTCTTGCCCTTGGCCAGACCGATCTCGAGCTTCACCAGACCCTTGTCGTTGAAGTAGATTTTCAGCGGGATCAGGGTCCGCCCGTCGCGCTGCACGGCGCCGATCAGCTTGTCGATCTGCTTGCGGTGCAGCAGCAGTTTCCGGTGCCGGCGTGGCTCGTGATTGAAGCGGTTGGCCTGGCCGTAGGGCGGGATGTCGGCGTTGATCAACTTGATCTCGCGCCCTTCCACCGAGGCGTAGGACTCGGCGATGTTGGCGCGGCCCACGCGCAGCGACTTGACCTCGGTGCCGGTCAGCATGATGCCGGCCTCGAACGTCTCTTCGATGAAATAGTCGTACCGCGCGCGGCGGTTCTCGGCGATCGGCTTGGTCATCAGACCAGACCCGCCTCGCGCATGGCCTCGAGGATCAGCGGCTTCACCGCCTCATCGCACGCTGAGATCGGCAGCCGCACGGTCGCCTCGCACAGGCCGAGGTGGGCCATGGCGAACTTGGTCGGCGACGGCGAGGCGTCGAGGAAGAGCGCCTTGTGAAGCCGCACCAGCCGGTCCTGCCAATACAGAGCGGTCTCCCACTCACCGCCCAAGGCAGCGTTGATGAAGGTGACGCAGGCCTCGGGCGCGACGTTGGAGGTCACCGAGATCACCCCGTGGCCGCCATGGGCCACATAGCCAAGCGCCGTCGGATCGTCGCCCGACAGCATTACCCAGTCGGGGCCGCACAACACGCGCTGCAGGCTGGGCCGGGTCATGTCGCTGGTGGCGTCCTTGATGCCGACGATGTTGGGCAGCTTGGACAGCCGGGCCAGGGTTTCGTTGGTGATGTCCGAGCCCGTACGACTCGGCACGTTGTAGACCAGCACCGGAAGCTGCACGGCGTCATTGATCGCCTTGTAGTGCAGATAGATACCCTCCTGGCTTGGCCGTACATAGTAGGGCGAGACCACCAGGGCCGCGTCGGCGCCGACCGCCTTGGCGTGGGCGACCAGCTCGATCGCCTCGGCGGTCGAGTTCGAGCCCGCGCCGGCGATCACCGGCACGCGGCCTCGCGTGGTCCGCACGCACAGTTCGACGACGCGCTTGTGTTCCTGATGGCTGAGGGTGGCGGTCTCGCCGGTGGTGCCGACCGGCACCAGGCCGTGCACGCCGGCGGCGATCTGGCGTTCGACCAGCGCCACGAACGCTGTCTCGTCCAGCGCGCCGTCGCGGAAGGGCGTGACCAGCGCCGGAATGACGCCCTTGAACGGAGAATGAGCCATGAGTTGCAATTTGCCGTGAGAAACGCGCCGCGACGGTTGCGGCCTGAGGATGGGGGCGGACAATATGTCTGGGCCCCCGGGTCCCGCAACCGGTCCTTGAAGCTCGTATAGGGATTTGGGTTCGTTTCCGAGGGGGTCAATCCCCGGCGAAGCGGTCTATAGCTGTGAAAGACTGGCGAGGTCGCCGCAAATCGGCCCCGCATGCCCCTGAAAAGGGCAAGGAAATCGAAGGAGACCGCGTTTTGGCGTCAGGGTTGGCTAAAGTTGTGCTGGGCGGGATTGGTGTCGTGGCGCTCTTCGGCGTCGCCTTGGCCCAAGACCAGGACGCGGCCGATCTGCCGGGCGCGCCCCAGCCCTATACCGGCTCGGCCATGCCGCGCGGCCTGATCACCACCCCGCCAACCGCCAGCTACGCCACCCCCGCCGAGGCGGACGCAGCCAATCTGCGCACGGCGGTGACCAGCCGCGACCCGTCGACCATCCGCATGGCGATGAGCGGCATCCAGGACCCGTTGTCGCGCAAGATCGCCCTGTGGGCTCTGGTCGACGCCGGCGCCGAGAGCATGAGCTTCTTCGAACTGGACCAGGCCCGCCGCGACCTGTCCGGCTGGCCGAAAGCCATTCGCCGCGAGAACGCGACGGAGAAGGCCCTGGCCACCTCGGGCCTCGACGCCGAGCGGGTGATCGCCTGGTTCGGCGGCAGCGATCCGAAGACCGCCGAGGGCGCCATGGCGATGGCCGCCGCCTACCAGGCGGCTGCACGCGGTTCTGACGCCGCACGGGTGATTCGCCGTTTCTGGCGCGACGAGGTGTTCGAACTGGACGCCCAGCGCGGGATGTTGGCTCGGTTCGGCTCAGTGCTGACCCCCGACGATCACGTGCGGCGGGCCGACATCCTGTTATACGGCGCGCAAGGACCGGCGGCGCGCGACATGGTTGCCCTGCTGCCCTATGACCAACAAGCCGTCGCCCAGGCGCGGATCGCCCTGCGGTCCAACGTCGGCAACGCAAACGCCCTCTACGCCGCCCTCACGCCTGGCCAACAGGCGTCGCCGGGCGTGGCCTTCGAGCGCGCCGCCTATCTGCGCCGCGCGGGGATGGACACCCTGGCCCTGCCACTGGTGCGCCAGTTCGCCAATCCGCCGCCGACCGACGAGGCGGCCTCGGCCATCTGGCGCGAGCGTAAGCAACTGGTGGTCGGCGCGCTGAAGGCGGGCGACAGCGCCGGGGCCTACGCTGCCGCCGACGCTCACCTGAAAAGCGGGTCGGACGCGGCCGAGAGCGAGTTCTACGCCGGCTGGATCGCCCTGACCCGCCTGAGGCGCCCCGACGACGCGGCAGACCACTTCGCCCGAATCGCCGCGATCGGCGCTTCGCCGATCACCCGCGGCCGGGCCCTCTACTGGCAAGGCCGCGCGGCCGAGGCGCAGGGCGACCAGATCGCCGCCAAGGGCTTCTATTCGGAAGGCTCGCGCTACATCACCACCTTCTACGGCCAATTGGCCGCCGAAAAGGCGGGACTGAAGGAGATTCGGCTCGAACGCGACCCGACCATCACCCAAGCCGACCGCGCCCGCTTCGAGGGCCGCGAGCTGGTGCGCGCCGCCCGCGCCCTGATGGCCGTCGGCGCTCGCGATCAGTTCCGGGCGTTCGTGCTCTATATCGACGATCAACTGCCCTCGGCCGAGGAGGAGGCTTTGCTGGTGGACCTGGCGCGGGGCTATGGCGACCAGGATGTGGCCATGCGCGCCGTGCGCACCGCCGCCCAACGCGGCTTCATCCTGGCCGAGCGCGGCTATCCGCTGCTGAACCAGCATTTCACGCCGGGACCGGGCGCGGCCGAGACGGCCTTCGTCTATTCGATCTCGCGCCAGGAAAGCAATTTCGACCCCAACGCCCGCTCCGCGCCCGGGGCGCGCGGCATGATGCAATTGATGCCGGCCACTGCGGCCTTGGTGGCCCGTCAACTCGGCGAGAGCCATAGCGTCGATCGCCTGTCCGATCCCGTTTACAACATGCGCCTGGGCTCAACCTATCTGGGCAGCATGGTCAGCACGTTCAGCGGCTCCTACGTCATGGCCGCCGCCGCCTACAACGCCGGTCCAGGCCGCCCCGCCCAGTGGACCGCCCTGTGCGGCGACCCGCGCGGCGCCGCCACCGACCCGCTCGACTTCATCGAGTGCATCCCGTTTTCCGAGACCCGGAACTATGTGATGCGCACGCTCGAGACGACCATGGTCTACCGGGCGCGGCTGAACGGCAATGTCGCGCCGCTGACCTTGTCGTCCGACCTGAAGCGGGGTGGGTATAGCTATGCGACGCCGGGCCCCGGCGCGGCGGCGGCTTCCGCGACGACGGCGATCCCGATCGGCGGCTACGTGCCGGGCACGCGATAGGCTGGATGTGAGAGACCCTCTCCCAGAGGGCTAGCAGAGAGGGAGAGGGTTCGTCTGGCGGCCACCACGACGCCCGCCGGCGTGTCGATCAGCGCCCCATCCAGCTTGAACACCGCTTCGAGCACCGCCGGTGACAAGGCCTCCATCGGCGCGCCATCGGCCGCGACGCGCCCGTGGTTCAGCACCACGACCCGGTCGCAGCATCGCGCCGCCAAGCCCAGGTCGTGCAGCGTCACCACCACCGCCGCCCCACCAGCCGCCTCGGCGCGCAGAAGGTCCAGAGTTAGCAGTTGAGCGTCTGGGTCCAGGCCCGCCACCGGCTCGTCGGCGACCAGCAAAGGCGCACGGGTGGCCAATAGCCGCGCCAGCAGCACCCTCGCCCGCTCGCCGCCGGACATGTCGAGCACGCCGCGGTCGACCAGCTCAGAGATCCCTACTCTTGCCAGCCGCTCGCGGGCGACGGCCAAGGCTTCGCCGGGCGGCAGGTCCGGCGCGCCGAGGGCGGCGACGTCCACGGCCCGCAGGTTCCAGGCCAGGCGGCGTTCCTGCGGCAAATAGCCGACCAGGCGGGCGCGTTCGACCGGGTTGAGGCCGGCCACCTGCCGCCCGCCGAGCAGCGCCTGCCCGGCTTCCAGCGGCATCAGGCCCAGACCCGCACGCAGCAGGCTGGTCTTGCCCGCGCCGTTAGGACCGACGACACCCAGCACCTCACCGGGCGCCACGCTCAGCGACACGTCGTCCAGCACCAAGGCCTTGCCGCGCCGGGCCCCATTGTGTCGGGCTTGGGCGCCTTCGATGGTCCAGGCCGCCATCACGACCGCCAGCTCCGCGCCGCGCGCCAGGCCAGCAAGGCGAAGACCGGCGCGCCAAACAGGGCGGTGACCACGCCCAGCTTCAGCTCCTGCTCGGACGGGATCAACCGGGCCGCCAGATCCGCGATGACCAGCAGTAGCGCCCCGGCCAGGGCCGAGGGCCGCAGGATCTTGCCTGGATCATCGCGCACGGAGGCCCTTACCAAGTGCGGCGCGGCCAGGCCCACGAAGCCGATGACGCCCGCCGCGGCCACCGCCGCCCCGGCCAGCAGAGCCGAGCCGGCAACCGTCGCCATCCGCAGCCGGGCCATTGGCAATCCCGACATCTGCGCGGCCTCCTCGCCCAAGGTCAGCATGCGCAGGCCCTGGGCCGCGTAGAAACAGAGCCCCGCCCCCACCGCCATCGGTGCGAGGGCGCGCAGTATGTCGGTGATGTCCCGGTTCTCGACCGATCCCATCAGCCAGGCCAGCACCTCGGCCATGGCCACCGGCGACGGCGAAAGGTTGAAGACCAAGGCGGTCAGGGCGCCGGCGAAGGCCGAAAGCGCCACGCCGAACAGGATCAGCACTTCCGGCTCGCGAAACCGCGCCGCAAGCCCGACCACCGCCGCGCCGGCCAGCAGGGCCCCGGCCAGGGCGCTGAGCTCGACCGCGCCAGGCAAGGCCGCCAGGCCGCCGGCGATGGCCAGAGACGCGCCCAACCCCGCCATGGCCGAAACGCCCAGCACGCCCGGCTCGGCCAGCGGGTTGCGCAGCAGGCCCTGCATCGCCGCTCCCGCCAGCCCCAGGCCGGCTCCGGTCAGGGCGGCCATGACCACGCGCGGCAAGCGGATGGCCCACAACACCTCGCCGGGCGGAGAGCCCGGCTGTGTCAGGGCTTGATGGTATTGCGCGGCCGACAGCGGACTTTCCCCAAGGGAGATCGCCACCACGGCTGTCAGGACCAGGATCAGCAGGAGCAGAAGTTCAAGACGGCGGGTACTCATCGCCGCGTCGCCTTGGCCAGGGCCTCAGCGCCGTCGGCGGCGAACCAGGCCGAGCAGCCGAGCAGGGCGCCCGGCAGCGAAGCGATCACCCGTCCGCCGGTGGCCTTGCGCAGCGCGGCGTGACGCCCGGGACCCCAGCGGTCCGCGCCCGCCCGCGTCAGGTCGAAGAAGCCCAGGACCACCGCCTTGGGCGGCGCCACCACCAGTCGTTCCAAGGGCGCGGGCGAGAAATAGGGCTGGGTCGAGGCGTTGGTGAAACCGGCCGCCTTCAGCATGGCGTCGATCATGGTGTTCGGTCCGGCCGTATAGCCACCGGGCGTCAGATAGAAGGCGCTGCGTCCCCGCCCCGCCCCGGCCGCCCGCGCCAGCTTGCCATCCATGCGAGTCAGAAGAGCCTCCCCCGCCCCCTGGCGGCTTAGCGCCCCGGCCACCTTGCGGACATTGGCGCGCACGCCGTCGAAGTCGCTGGCGTCGTCGAGGCTGATGGTGCGGATGCCGCGCCGGGCCAGCGCCGCCGTCAGCCGCGCGTCGCCGCCCCACTGCCGCACCACCACGTCGGGCCGCGCCCCCAGCACCGACTCGATCGTCGTGCGCCGCTGAGGAAGCCCCTTGGCCTGGACGCGCAGGAAGGAGTCGGGCGCATCGCTGCGCGGCGACAGGCCGACGACCGTCTCGCGCGGCGCCAGGGCCAGCACATATTGATCGGCGCAGGAATCCAGCGACATCACGCGCTGGGCTGCGGCGGGCCCCGCCATGGCCAACAGACCGCCGACGCACAGGGCGGCCAGGCCAGCACGCATCAACCTAGTCCGTGACCAAGCCGTGCAGCAGGCCGTCGAGCGTGACCTGCATGAGTTCCTCGCGCGGCGCCCAGTCCCGGTCGGGCATGGTGATCATCAGGGCCACGAGGCCGTGGCACGCCGCCCACAGCACCTGGGCGGCGCTCTCGCCCGATCCGGTGCGCAGGCGTCCGGAGGCGGCGATCTCGTGGATCGGGCCGCTGAACTCTTCGAAGCAGCGGTCGCCCAGGTCGGCGGTGGCGGCCTGCTTTTCCTTGGAGATCACGTCGCGCGACCCACAGAACACCAGTTGGTAGGTGTTAGGGTTGTCGAGCGCGAAGCGCATATAGGCTTTCAGCATCAGCTTGACCCGCGACACCGCGTCGATCGGACGGTGGGCGATGTCGACATTGACGGCCAGCAGTTGGCCAATCGCGTCGTCGCTGATCTCCAGCAGGATCTGGTCCTTGTCGCGAAAGTGCATGTAGAGGGCCGTTGATGACACGCCCACCGCGTCGGCGATCTTGCGGATCGTCGCGCCGGCATAGCCCTCGGCGATGAAGATCCTCTCGGCCGCGGCCAAGATCTCACCGCGACGCAGGTGCCCGTCGCCCTTGGGCTTGCGCGCCGACTTGTGCGGCTTCTTCAACGCGACCGTCACGATTTAGCGTTCCCCTCGGCTATCCCCGAACCCGACACTAAACGGGAATCACACAGTCGCCGCAACTCCCCGACAGATTTCCGAAAAACGTGTGTTTTTGCATTTGACAGCCAAGGGTTGAATATTCGCTATCTGCACGCTGGAATTTCTGCGAGCGCAACGGGGGAGCGATGGCGCGAGAGGAGCGACAGCCGCCGACGCTGGTCGGACGCACGCCGCCGCCGCCGGAGGCCGGATCCCCGGCCCAGCCCTTGGCGGACGGCGCGCATCGCCGGCTTTCGACGGCCCAGATGGTCACGCTTGGTGGTCTGGCCATTGCGGTTCTGACCCTTGCCCTCACCCAGCCGTCCCTGCTGGCCGAGTTGTGCCGTTGGACGTTTATGGTCGGCTTTCTGCTCAGCGCCGTAATCAAGCTGGCGGCGGCTTGTACGCCGCGCGTCATCGTCACCCCGCCGGACCCCGAGGACGACGCCCTGCCCGTCTACACCGTGATCTGTCCCTTGTTCCATGAGGCTTCGGTCGCCGCCGAGCTGGTCGAGAACCTGTCGCGCCTGCACTATCCCCGCGACCGGCTGCAGGTGCTGATCGCCCTGGAGGCCAGCGACCATGCGACCCAGGCCGCGTTCCAGGCCCTGCCTCTGCCGACCTTTATCCAGGTACTGATCGTGCCGCCCGGTTCACCCCAGACCAAGCCGCGGGCCTGCAACCACGCCCTTGAGTGGGCGCGCGGAGGGCTGGTGGTGATCTACGACGCCGAGGACGCGCCGCATCCGGGCCAACTGCGCGAGGCCGCCGCCCGCTTCGCGGCCGAGCGTGAGGACCTGGCGTGCCTGCAGGCGCCCCTGCGCATCGAGGCCGACCGACGATTCATCGGCGACCAGTTCGCCCTGGAATACGCCGTCCAGTTCGAGGTGCTGCAGCCGGCCCTGGCCCGCTGGGGCCTGCCCTTCCCGCTCGGCGGCACCAGCAACCACTTTCGCGGCGACGCTCTGCGCGCCATCGGCGGGTGGGACCCCTACAACGTCACCGAGGACGCCGATATCGGCTTTCGACTGACCGCCCAGGGTTACCGGCTGGGCGTCATCGCCTCGCCCACCTATGAGACCCCGCCCACCTTGAAGCCTTGGTTCCCGCAGCGGGCGCGTTGGGTGAAGGGCCACATCCAGACCCTGGCGGTGCACCTGCGCGGGCCGGCGGCCAGGACCCCGCGCGGCCTGGCCTCGTTGATCCTGACCCTGGCCCTGTCGGTGGCGTCGTCGCACCTGCACGGTCCGCTGCTGCTCTGGATCCTCGCCAAGATCGTCGCCGCGTCGCTGGGCTTCCATCAGGTGATCGCCGGCGAGGACGTGGTGGTGCTGGTGTTCGGCTGGTGCTGCGCCTCAATCGCCGGGGTGCGCGGCTTGGAGCGAGCCGGCGGCAAGCCTCGTTATCTCACGCTGTTCGGTGCGGTGGGTTATTGGCCTCTGCAGAGCGTGGCCGCCGCCAGGGCCGCCGTGCAGTTCGTGGTCGCGCCGTTCCACTGGGACAAGACACCCCATACGCCCAGAACGGCCTCCAAGACTGGACGCACCTTGCCCTGAGCGCGTATTGGCGGGCCATGGACCCGACGATCGCCGCCTCCCCCGTTGTCATGCGCACCACCGGCTGGGCCGATTACGCCCTGCTCGACAGCGGCCACGGCAGGAAGCTGGAGCGCTATGGCCGTTACACCGTGGTGCGTCCGGAACCGCAGTGTTTCTGGACGCCCCGGCTCGACGCCAAGGCCTGGGATGACGCCGACGCCATCTTCGACCCTTCCGACGAGGATGAGGCCGGCCGCTGGCGCTTCAAGGGTCGCGCCCTTGAGAAATTCGACCTGGCCTGGGGCGAGGCGAAGTTCCACGGACAGTTCACACCGTTCCGCCACCTGGCCTTCTTCCCAGAGCAAGCTGCCAACTGGGCCTGGCAGGACGCCCGCGTTAGGGCGTTCAAGATGCGCCAGCCCAAGGTGCTGAACCTGTTTGGCTATACGGGCGTGGCCAGCCTGGTCTGCGCGGCGGCAGGCGCGGCCGTCACCCATGTGGACGCCTCGAAGAAGTCGGTTGGCTTCGCCCGCGACAACGCCGCCTTCGCCGGCCTGGCCGAGAAGCCGATCCGCTGGATCGTCGAGGACGCCCGCCGCTTCGTGGCCCGCGAGGTGCGGCGCGGCTCGCAATATGACGGCATTATCCTGGACCCGCCGAAGTTTGGCCGCGGGGCCGACGGCGAGGTCTGGCGGCTGTTCGAGGACCTGGCCGAACTCACCGCGAACTGCGCGCGGCTCCTGGCCCCCGACGCCTCGTTCCTGCTGATGAACGCCTATGCGGCCCGGGTCTCGGGCGCGGCGATGTCGGGCCTGCTGGCCCAGGAGCTGAAGGGTCGCGGCGGGGTCATCGATTGGGGCGAGCTCTCCTTGGTCGAGGAGAAGGGCGACCGCCAGATCGGCCTGTCGTTCTTTGCCCGCTGGTCTTCGGACAGCGCGGTGGGAGCCAGATCATGACCAAGACCGTCACCTCCCTCTCAAACGCCACGGTGAAGGCCGTCCGCGCCCTGCACATGCGCAAGGAGCGCGAGGAGAGCGGCCTATTCCTGGCCGAGGGCCTGAAGATCGTCATCGAGGCAATCGACTGCGGCCACCCGCCCAAGATCCTGATGTACGGGCCCGACGCGGCCGATCACCCGATGCTGCGCAAGGCCGCCCAGGCCTGCTTCAAGGCCGGGGGCGAGGTCATCGAGGTCAATCGCGAGATCCTCGAGAAGGTGTCACGCCGCGACAACCCCCAGGCCGTCGCCGGGGTGTTCCAGCAGGTCTACACCCCGCTCAGCGCCATCGTTCCCCAAAGCGCGCCGTGCTGGGTGGCCATGCAGGCCGTGCGTGATCCCGGCAATCTGGGCACCGTCATCCGCACCGCTGACGCGGCCGGCTGCGGCGGGGTGATCCTGGTCGGCGACTGCGTCGATCCCTATTCTGTCGAGGGCGTGCGCGCGACCATGGGCTCGATCTTCGCGGTCAAGATCGCCAAGGCCTCGATCCAGGAGTTCCTGGCCTGGCGCGAAGACTGGCCGGGGTCGGTGATCGGCACCTTGCTGAGCGCCACCGTTGAGCACAAGAGCGCCGACTACGTAAAGCCGTCGCTGATCCTGATGGGCAACGAACAACAGGGCCTGCCGCCCGAACTGGCCGCCGCCTGCGACGTCAATGTCAAAATCCCCATGCGGGGCCGGGCCGACAGTCTGAACCTCTCGGTGGCCACGGGGATCATGATCTACACGGTCACGGGGTAGTCGGACGGTTCGCGAGCGCCGTTTTGTCAGAGATCCAAGCAGCCGAGCTAGAAGCGTGCTATAGGTGTGGGCGCGTTAAATTTCAGCGCCGTCCCATCGGCAGACCGCTCTCGTCTGCGCCACCCGCTTCGCGCGTCGTCGCCAAGCCTGTCGGTGCTGCTGCGTCAGCTGCCTCTCTACAGAAAAGACCATGATCAAACGCGCCGAAATCACCTGCGTCGCCACAAACGGGCGCCACAGCACCTATGAACGGATCACCCATATCGGCGGCGGCATGGCCAAGCCCTGGACGCTGACGATCAAGGAGGCGATCAAGCTCGTCGACAGCGGCAAGTGGCGGTTCTTCGTCATGCGCGACGGCGAGGCCGTGAAGGTCGAGGCCTTGAACAGCCGCACGGGCTGCCGCTATCTGAAGACCGCCAATGACCGCAACGAGCCTCACGACCTGCTCGCCCTTCCCGACTGTCCGCCCATCGAAGCCGCCGCAGAAGCCGAGAGCGACGTGGAATCGACCTGATCTGCTAAGCCTTGGCGCGACTTAGCCAAGGTCGAGCCCTTCAACGCGTCAGGGCGCCCAGTGAAGGTCGACGCGAGTGGATGCCCAACAAAGTCCAGCAAAATCAGAGCTCTAAACTTTCTCGATTTTTCTTATCCTCACCCTCTCTGACCACCCCGATAATGATCTCACCCCATCGCACGGGGAGGGACGTCGGCCGGCGACCTGACGGGCGGTGAGGCGTGGTCGAGCGGGAAGGCTTGGCCGCCGTGTCTTCTTCGGAAGACGCCCCAGGTCGGTTCGGAGCAGGCTCGCCTTGGTCGCGACGAAGCTCCGGCGCTCAGGGCAGGCGGACAAGCCGACAGGTGCGGGCTGAAATCGCCCGCACGGTCCGGAGGGTTCGCAAGCCTTCCGCCCGCCGGGGGCCCACTTCGGAAGCGGGTTAAGACCCCGCGCTCTGATGGCTCCCGTCTGAAGGCCGCGCGAAGCGCTCGTCTTCGTCGAAACGGTACATCTACCGCAAAACCTCCGGGCGGAGCCCGGGCGCTTCGCACCCTCCCCAAGCTCTTCAGCGGCGATCCGCGTGAAGTCCTCCTCCCGTGGGGGAGGACATTCAAGTCCCCCGAGGCTTGGCCCGGGTCGTCGGCGCGGCGGCGGCCGGGTCCTCCGGCCAGACGTGCCTCGGATACCGCCCTCTCATCTCGCTGCGCACCTCGCGCCAGGACCCCTTCCAGAACCCCGGCAGGTCTCGCGTGATCTGGATCGGCTTGTGCCCCGGCGACAGCAGGGCCAGCACCAGCGGCACGCCGGCCACGGTGGGATGAGCGGTCAGGCCGAACAGTTCCTGCACCCGCACATCGACACGCGGCCCGCCGTCGGCGCCATAGTCGATGGCGAAGCTGGAGCCGGTCGGCGCCGTGAACCGGGTTGGCGCCAAGACGTCGAGCTTTCGCTGGGCTTCCCAGGGGATCAGGCCTCGCAAGGCGTCCGCCAGTATCCCGTCGCTCAACGCGGCCAGCGACGAGCGACCCGCCAGCAGAGGCTCAAGCCACTCGGCCAGGCGGGCCAGCAAGGCGGCGTCCGAAAGGTCGGGCCAGGTCTCGGGATCGAAGGCGCGCAGGAAGGCCGTCCGACGACGCAAACCCTCTGCCGCCTCTCCAAGCGGCACTGCGGCCAGACCCTCGCGCCCCACTCGGTCCAGCAAGGCCTTGGCCACCAAGGCTGGATTCACCTTGTCGAGCCAGCGCTCCTCGACCACCAGCTTGCCGAGGCGCAACAGGCGCTTGGCGCGCAGCTTGCCGCCAAGGCTGCTCTCCAACCGATCCTCAGCGGTCAGCCGGTCGGCGAAGGCCTCGCGCAGAGCGGCCTCCTCCAGAGGGGCTGCCAGCAGGATGCGGTCGCGGGCCTCGCCGCCGCCGAGCTCGCCCACCGCCAGCCAGGTCTCGCGGGCCAGGGCGTCGGTCGGCTCCAGATAGACCCCTCGCCCGCCGGCCAGTTGAAACTCCCCGATCTTGCCCCGGGCCCTCGCCACCCTTTCCGGATACGCCTCGGCCAGCAGCAGGGCGTCATCCAGCTTGACGGCGCCCGAAGGCCGGCCCGCCGAGCGCGCCCAGCGTTCGGACAGGGTTCGGGCGTCCTTCGCCCGAGGCGAGCGGTCGCGGCCAAAGTTTTCCAGCCGATGGCGCAGATCGACATCGCGGCCGCCCAGCCCGTGCTCGCTGAGCACGGCGGCAATCTCCGCGCCCCGCTGGGCCTGGCCCGAGGCGGCGGCCCGCACCACCATGTGGGCCAGGCGCGGCGCCAGCGGCATGTCGGCCAGGGCCCTGCCGTGGGCGGTCAGGCCGCCCTGCCCGTCCAGGGCCTGCAGCCGACCCAGCAGGATCCGGGCCTCATTGAAGGCGGCGGCCGGCGGGGCGTCAAGAAAGGCCAGGGCCGAGGCATCGCGGGCTCCCCACCGGGCCAGGTTCAAGGCCAGGCTCGACAGGTCGGCCTCCAGGATCTCGGGCCGCGCGAAGGCCGGCAGGGCGCGGGTCTCCGGCTCGTCCCACAGGCGATAACAGACGCCTGGCTCGGTGCGACCCGCCCGGCCCCGGCGCTGGTCGGCGGCGGCGCGGCTGACCCGCACGGTCTCCAGCCGCGTCAGGCCGCTGGAGGGATCAAAGCGCGGCACGCGTGAAAGGCCGCTGTCGATCACCACCCGGACGCCCTCAATGGTCAGGCTGGTCTCGGCGATCGAGGTCGCCAGCACCACCTTGCGACGGCCCGGCGCTGCGGGCGACACGGCGCGATCCTGTTCGGCGGGGTCCAGCGCCCCATAAAGCGGCGCGATATCGACCTCAGGCCGCCGCAGCCGCTCGCGGAGCAAGGTCTCGACGCGGCGGATTTCGCCCTGACCCGGCAGGAAGACCAACACGCTGCCCGCCTCCTCGGCCAAGGCCCGCTCCACGGCGCGGGTGACCCGTTCCTCAAATCGCATGCCTGAGGCTTGGGGGCGTTCGTCCCGGCCCAGATACCGCGTCTCGACCGGGAACATCCGCCCCTGGCTCTCGACGACCGGCGCCTCGCCGAGCAGGGCCGAGATCCGCGCCCCATCCAGCGTGGCCGACATCACCAGGATCTTCAGGTCCTCGCGCACCAGGCCTTGGGCGTCGCGGGCCAGGGCCAGGCCCAGGTCGGCGTCGAGGCTGCGCTCATGAAACTCGTCGAAAATCACCGCCGCCACGCCGTCCAGGCCCGGATCATCAAGAATCATCCGGGTGAACACCCCTTCGGTCACCACCTCGATGCGGGTCCTTGCGGAGACCTTGGACTGCAACCTCACCCGGAAGCCGACGGTTTCGCCCACGGCCTCGCCCAGGCTCTGGGCCATCCGCGCCGCCGCCGCTCGGGCCGCCAGGCGCCGGGGTTCGAGCATGACGATCTTGCGGCCCGCCACCCAGGGCTCGTCCGCCAAGGCCAGGGGCACGACCGTGGTCTTGCCGGCGCCCGGCGGCGCGACCAGTACGGCGGCCTCGCGTCTCGCCAAGGCGGACTTCAGGGCCGGCAAGGCCTCGTGGATCGGAAGGGTCACGGAGGCGGTTTAGCCGCGAGCGCGAAAATCACCAAGCCGGTCGCCTGCACAAGCCAGAAGCAGCAACGGTTCACGAGCGTGCTGCGGCGCAACATCCGCCCGGCAGGTCCTGGCTCATATTGCGCACAGAGGGGCGAACAATTACGCACCCCCTCCGCTTTGCCTTGACCGCGTCCTGTTAACCGGGCCACGGTCCGCAAAATTTGTCTACGCGGCCCCTGGGGGAGCCGCGGGTCTCTGGAGGGAATATGTGGCGCGTTAAGTCACTGGATGCGATTTTGGCCACGGCTCAGAAGAAGTCGCTGCATCGCTCACTCGGCCCCATACAGCTCACCCTGCTGGGGGTCGGCGCCATCATCGGCACGGGTATCTTCGTCCTGACCGCCGCCGCCTCGCAGAAGGCCGGCCCGGGCATGATGCTGAGCTTCGTGATCGCCGGGGCGGTCTGCGCCTTCGCAGCCCTCTGCTACTCGGAACTGGCCTCGATGCTGCCGGTTTCGGGCTCGGCCTACACCTATACCTACGCCGTCATGGGCGAACTGCTGGCCTGGATGGTCGGCTGGGCCCTGATCCTCGAATATGCCGTGGCGGCCAGCGCCGTGTCGGTGGGCTGGTCAGGCTACTTCCTCGGCATGATCGAGCACGCCCTGCACTTCCACTGGCCCGACGCCTTGCGAGCCGGTCCCGCCTGGTCGCTCAACGGCTTCATGCCGGTGGCCGACTTCAGCCACGGGATCGTCAACATGCCCGCGATCGTCGTGGCCCTGGCCGTGACGGCCCTGCTGGTGCGCGGCACCACGGAAAGCGCCACCGTCAACGCCGTCCTGGTCGCGATCAAGGTCGCGGCGCTCACCGTCTTCGTCGTCTTGACCCTCCCCCTGATCAAGAACGGCAACTTCCAGCCCTTCGCGCCCAATGGCTGGTTCGGCCCGCATGGGACGTCGGGCATGGGCGTGTTCGGCGCCGCCGCCTCGATCTTCTTCGCCTATGTCGGCTTCGAC
This sequence comes from Caulobacter sp. DWR3-1-2, assembly GCF_049896225.1. Taxonomy (NCBI): domain Bacteria; kingdom Pseudomonadati; phylum Pseudomonadota; class Alphaproteobacteria; order Caulobacterales; family Caulobacteraceae; genus Caulobacter; species Caulobacter sp. DWR3-1-2. Next base: position 70,235 of record NZ_JAFCTW010000012.1, read on the forward strand.
GCGGTCTCCACGGCCGCCGAAGAGACCAAGAACCCGCAGCGCAACGTGCCGATCGGCCTGATCGGCAGCCTGGGCATCTGCACCATCTTCTACCTGCTGGTCGCCGCCGGCGCGGTCGGCGCCATCGGCGCCCAACCGGTCATCGGCGCGGCCGGCGAAGCCGTCCAGCCCGGTTCGGCCGCCTTCCAGACGGCCTGTAACCTGGCGTCGAACGCCGATCGCCTGGTCTGCTCGAACGAGGCCCTCGCCCACGTCCTGCGTCAGGTCAACTTCCCGCTCGCCGGCTACCTGCTGGGCCTGGCCGCCAACCTGGCCCTGCCCTCGGTCATCCTGATGATGATCTATGGCCAGACCCGGATCTTCTTCGTCATGGCCCGCGACGGCCTGCTGCCCGAGAAGCTGGCCGCGATCCACCCCAAGTGGAAGACGCCGCACATCGTCACGATTGCCACTGGCATCTTCGTGGCGGTCCTCGCGGCGTTCTTGCCGGTCGGCCGGTTGGCCGATATCTCCAACTCCGGCACGCTGTTCGCCTTCTTCATGGTGGCGGTCGCGGTGATGGTGCTGCGAGTGAAGGACCCCAACCGTCCGCGTCCGTTCAAGACGCCGGCGATCTGGCTCGTGGCCCCGATCGCCTTGGCCGGCTGCACCTTCCTTTATTTCAACCTACCGCTGGAATCGATCCTCGTGCTGCCGATCTGGGGCGGCGTGGGCCTGCTGTTCTATTTTGCCTACGGCTATCGCAAGAGCCATGTCGGTCGCGGCCTGCGCGGCGAGGTCCATGAACTGGACGAGGATGCGCCGGCCACGGGCGTGGCTCCGATGCCAGGTGCGCCGGCCCCCGGCTCGCCCGAGGAACGGTCTTGATCTTGGGCTGACAAGCCTTAATTCGGACGGGCGGAGATCCTCGGATCTCCGCCCGTTTCGTTTGGAGTCGCCCCATGGCCGAAATGCCGATCCGCGCCGTTATCGCGCCGGTCACGCCGCTGCAGCAGAACTGCACGATCGTCTGGTGCGCCAAGACGATGAAGGCGGCGGTGATCGATCCGGGCGGCGAGGTGCCGCGCCTGATGAAGGCCCTGGCCGACAACGGCCTGACCCTGGAAAAGATCTGGATCACCCACGGCCACATGGACCATGCCGGCGGCGCGGCCGAGCTCAAGCGTCTGACCGGCGTTCCGATCGAGGGGCCGCACAGGGACGATCAATTCTGGATCGACCAGATCCAGGAGACCGGCGAGCGCTACGGCGTGCCGGAAGCCCGCAATTTCGTCACCGACCGCTGGCTGGATGACGGTGACGTGGTCACCCTGGGCGAGACCGAGTTCGAGGTCTTGCACTGCCCCGGTCACACGCCGGGCCACGTGATCTTCTTCCATCGCGAGGCGCGCTTCGCCCAGGTGGGGGACGTGCTGTTCAAGGGCTCGATCGGCCGCACCGACTTCCCGCGCGGCAACCACCAAGACCTGCTGGACGCCATCACTGGCAAGCTGTGGCCGCTGGGCGCCGACGTGCAGTTCGTGCCGGGCCACGGCCCGATGTCGACCTTCGGGGCCGAGCAGCGCAGCAACCCCTTCGTCAGCGACTTGGCGATCGAGTCGATGAATATCGAGGGCCGGGACTACGCCGCCCCGGTCAACAACTCGCCGGGTTAGCAACTGGTTCGCGGGCAACATTGCGACCCCGCTCGCACGGACGGGTTGCGCCCCTGTTTCAGCCGTGAAATCTGCTGGAGACGGGGGCGTGGAAAAAGCAAGTCATGGAAAGTTCGCAAGATCCCGCGACGTCGTCGGCCCCGCCAACCTCCGCCCACGTCGTGTCCCAGACCGGGCCCGACGCGGCTCGAGGCGCCCGCATCCTCATCGTCGATGACGATCCCGGCATCCGCGACGTCGTGGCCGAGTTCCTGGGTCGCCACGGCTACGCCATCGACACCGCCTCGGACTCCCGAACGATGGAGCAGGCCCTGGCCCGCGGTCCCGTCGATCTGATCGTGCTCGACATCATGCTGCCTGGCGAGGACGGCCTGGCCATCTGCCGCCGACTGTCGGCCGCCGACGGGCCGGCCATCATCATGCTCTCGGCCATGGGCGAGGAGACTGACCGCATCGTCGGCCTGGAGCTCGGCGCCGACGATTATCTGCCCAAGCCCTGCAATCCTCGCGAGCTGCTGGCCCGGGTCCGCGCTGTGCTGCGCCGACGCCAGGAGCCGCGCGCCGTCGACGACGGCATGGGCGCGGCCTGCGAGTTCGCCGGCTGGCGGCTGGACCTGGTGCGCCGCGAGCTGCGTTCGCCCCAATCGGTGGTCGTCAATCTGTCGAGCGGCGAGTTCTCGCTGCTGCGCGCCTTCGTCGAACGTCCGCAACGGGTGCTGACCCGCGATCAGCTGCTTGACCTGGCCCGTGGCCGCGAAAGCGACGCCTATGACCGGGCCATCGACGTCCAGATCAGCCGCCTGCGCCGCAAGCTGGACGATGGCGGCGGCGGCGAGCTGATCCGCACCATCCGTAGCGAAGGCTACATGTTCACGTCCAAGGTCACCCGCACGCCATGATCGAGAGCGTCCGGGCTCCGGGGCCTAGGCCAAGGGGACCCAGCAGCGCGCCGCTGTTCGTCCAGGCCTTGGGTCTGGTGATTGTCACCCTGGTCGCGGCGCAATTGATCGCCATCGCGGTGGTCTTCACCCTGCCACCGCCGCCGCCCGAATTCTATCGGCTGAGCGAGATCACTCGGGCCTTGAAGACCGGCCAGACCGTGCAGTCGCGGGACGGCCGCGCCCTGGTCGTTCGCCCGCGCTCCAAGCCCATCCGTGGCTTGGTCGATAACCGTCGCCGCTCCGAATTCAAGACCGCGCTCGCCCGCGAGATCGGGACCGATCCGGCGAGGATCGAGATTGACGTCGACACCGGACCTCGGTTCTTCGTCCGCAATCAGAAACGCAACCAGCTCCAACGCCTGCCGCCACAAGACGGCGAGGCTCGCGGTCGGGAGGGCCCAAGGGGACCGGGTGGGCCCGGTGGCCCGGGTGGCCCGGGTGGCCCGGCTGGCAATTTCGGCGGTCCAGGCGGCCGTTCGGGAGATGGCCCAGACGGTCCCGCGCACCGGCCGCCGCGCCTGGACTTGGCCCGCGAAGAGCCTTTCATCTTCGGCGACTTCAAGCTGGCCATTCAGCAGGACGACGGCCGATGGACGATCGTCGAGCCCAAGCCGGCGTTCCGCTTCGACAGCTGGCAGCAGCGAATCCTGCTGATCCTGGCCCTTTCGGTGCTTTGCGTATCGCCGTTGGCCTGGCTGTTCGCCCGGCGCCTGTCGGGTCCGATCAGCGCCTTCGCCGGAGCCGCCGAGCGCCTGGGGCGGGATCCCCGCGCCGCGCCGCTGACGCTGTCGGGTTCGGCCGAGGTGATCGCCGCTTCCAACGCCTTCAACATGATGCAGGAGCGTTTGCGCCGCTATGTCGAGGATCGCACGGCGATGATCGGCGCGGTGGCCCATGACCTGCGGACGCCGCTGACCCGCCTTCGGTTTCGGATCGAGGCGACGCCCGACGACATCCGCGCAAAGCTCGCCTCGGACATCGACCAGATGGAGGCGATGATCGCCGCCACCATGGCCTTCGTCCGCGACACGACCCGCCCGGCCGAGCGCACCAAGCTGGAACTGGCCTCGCTGCTCGAGAGCGTCATAGACGAGGCCGCCGAGACCGGCGGCCAGGCGGTGGTCGAGCGTGGCGAGAAGATCATCATCGACGGCGACCCCGTGGCCCTGCGTCGGCTGCTGACCAACCTTGTCGACAATGGCCTCAAGTACGGAGGCTCGGTGCAAGGCCGTGTGCACGTCAAGGATCTTCTGGCGGTGATCGAGATCGACGACGACGGTCCCGGCATCGCGCCGACGGAGCTGGATAGGGTGTTCGAGCCGTTCTTCCGCAGCGAGCCTTCACGCAACCGCGAAACCGGCGGCATCGGGCTGGGTTTAGCCGTCGTTCGTTCGGTGGCCCGAGCCCATGGCGGCGACGTCACCTTGCATAACCGCCCCACCGGCGGTTTGCGCGCCCGGGTCGAACTACCGTTCTAAAGTCAGTTTTGTTACGGTGACGCAAAAGCTGCGCCATACGCCAGACATGCGGGCGCGGTTCATCGGAAGAATGGAAACCATGACCCGCCTTCGCGCTACCTGCATTCTGATGTTCGCCGCCCTATGCCTGGCGGCCTGCGCTTCGGGCCCGCCGCAGGACGGCCCGCGCGGTGACTGGGGAAAGGCGCCGCGCGCTCGACCGTCGGACGACAATGACGGCCCCCGGCTCGCGCGTCGGCAGGTGTTCGTCAGCCCGGCCGGCGAGCCCTTCCGGGCCGAGGCCGGCGCGCCCTACCCCGTGGCGGCCTGGTTCGCCGGCGCGGACACCGATCATGACGGCATGGTGACCCGCGCCGAGTTCGTGGCTGACGCCGCGCGCTTCTTCGGTCTGGTCGACACTGACCACAGCGGCGTCATCGACGGGTTCGAGGTCTCTCACTACGAAGCCGAGATCGCGCCCGAGATCGTCAGGGCGTTCCAGGGGGCCGGCCTTCGAGGTCCTGGCCGGCAAGACGCCGACGGACCGCCTCGCGGTGGCCGAGGTGGCGGGCAGGAGGGGCCCGGCGGCGGTGGTCTCGGCGGCCGTCGCGGAGGCCCCATCGGCGGGATGCTGCAGGGCGCAGCGCCATACGGTCTGCTCAACGAGCCGCAGCCGGTGATGGGCGCCGATAGCGACTTCGATCGCCGTATCAGCCGCGACGAGGCGATCCGCGCCGCCCGGTCTCGCTTTATCCTGCTCGACAGCGACGGTGATGGCCGGCTGCGACTGGCTGGACTGCCCCGCACTCCGGCTCAGGGTCGCGGCGAGGACCCGCCTAGGACGCCACCAACCCGGCGATGATGTTGATCCCCAGGGTCAGGACAGCGGTGTTGTAGAAATAGGCGCAGACCGCCTGGGCGGTGACGAGGTTTCGCAGTTTCCGGGTCAGGACGTTGTTGTCCGAGACCTGGAAGGTCGCGCCGATGCTGAAGGCTAGATAGACGAAGTCGAGATAGGTGCTGGCCGGCTCGCCTGGAAACAGGAACCCCGGCTTGTCCGTCCCGTCGCCGAAATGGCGATGGGCGTAGTGCAGCGTGAACACCGAGTGCAGGATCACCCATGACAGCACCAGGGTGATTCCGGCGCAGGCCGCGGTGACGCCTTGGGTGCTCGCGCTGGCCGTGCGGGCGTTCAGCATCGCGGCCACCACCGCCACCAAGCTGGACAGGATGGCGGCCAGTACGATCAACAGGATCAGCGTCGGCTTCTCGTCCTCGACGGCGGCGCGGCGGCGGACCTCGGCTTCGTCGGCGGTCAGAAACAGATGCCACGTCGTCACGACAAAAGTCAGTGCGCAGACATCCCACCCGATCAGCATGTGGCTGCTGACGGGTGCGTTCAGATGACGGGCCGCGAGCCAGCCCAAAACGCCGGCCCCGAAGGCCGCCATCAGTCGCCAATGGCGCGATATTGCTGCGCTTTCCGGCGTGGTCTTCCGTGACTTCGTCATGGGTTCACTTTGCCCGTCCAATAGTTAACGCGAAACTCTGCAATTTTGTGTCACCCGTCGGGTGAACCGATCGCGACTTCACCGGTTACTTCACTGGAACATGTGGAAGGACGCCAGTGACCGACCCCGACGCACCACCGCCGCTCGAGCCGTCGCAACCCGAGTACGACCCGGGCTCAATGCCCGACGAAGTGCCGATGAGCGATCCCCCCGTTCAGCCGGGCGACGACCGGCCCTATGACGCCCAACCTGCCCCGTTTCCCCCCGTGACCAGTCCCGATTAGGAGCAACCTATGGACCTCGACAGCGAACGGCCACGCGGCCGTAGAGGCTTCGCCGCCATGGACCCCGAGCGTCGACGCGAGATCGCGCGCAAAGGCGGGGCCAGTGTTCCCAGCGAAAAGCGGAGCTTCGCGAAGGATCGCGACCTGGCGGCCAATGCCGGCCGCAAGGGCGGCTCCTCGTCGCGCGGCGGCGGGCGTCTTTCCGGCCGCGACGCCTGAGACCAAGCGCGCCGCGGCCTCCGGGTCGCGGCCGCCCCCGCCTCCGCCTCGCATACCGCTCGCCTTAGCCAACTAGAGCGAAGACCCCGAAACTCGGGCTATCGCTGATCCAGCGCGCCGCGACCTTCCAGCCCGCGCGGTGGGCCAATTCCATGAAGGCATTGGCCGTATATTTGTAAGAGTTCTCGGTGTGGATCGTCTCCCCGGGCGTGAAAGCGATCTCCCGTCCAGCCAAATGAGCGACCTGGTCTACTTGGCTGACCAGATGCATCTCCATACGGCTTTCGTCGGGGTTCCAGACCGCGCGGTGATCGAAGGCGGTTAGGTCGAAATCACCGCCTAGTTCGCTGTTGATCCGAGCCAGGACGTTCTTGTTGAACGCCGCGGTGACTCCCTGAGCGTCGTCGTAGGCCGGCACCAGGACGTCCGCGCTCTTGGCGATATCGACCCCGACAACGAACATCGCGCCTTCGCCCAGTAGAGTGTGCGCCCCACGCAGAAAAATCTCGGCGTCGGCCGGCGCGAAATTGCCGATCGTAGATCCCGGGAAAAACCCCGTCACCGGCCGTCCGCGCGCGGCAGCGGGAAGGCGGAAGGCGCGGGTGAAGTCATCGACCAGTGGCGCAACGATCAGGCCGGGATAGTCACGTCGGATCGCCTTGCTGGCCTCCTCAACCGCCGTCTCGCTGATGTCGATCGGCGCGTAGACAGCCACTTGCGGCATGGCGTCGAGTAGAATCCGGGTCTTGGTGCTGGCCCCGCTGCCAAATTCGACCAGGACCGCGCCTTCCATGACCCGGGCGGCGATCTCCGGCGCGATCCTGCGCAGCAGCGCCGTCTCTGTGCGGGTCGGGTAATATTCCGGCAGGTCGCAGATCGCCTCGAACAGGCGCGAGCCTTCGGCGTCGTAGAAATATTTGGCCGGCAGGGTCTTGGGATGGTCGGTCAGCCCCGTCACGGCGTCTTCCAGGAAGGTCGAGGCCGGCGTCGCGGTCTCGCGATCCAGCGGGCTCATGTCGTCGGCCAAGCGGACCCCCGTGAACGCCCAGCGCTTGGCTGGGTGGAAAAAGTTGCGATACGATAGCCGGGTGTGGCCAGGCGCGGTTCCGGCGCCGCCGCCTCGCAGGGCCATCTGATTGATCATGAACTTGCCGTTGTATTCGCCCAGCGCGCCGCCGCCCGGCTTGAACCCGGGGTAGGCGACATAGGGGCTGGCGGTCCATTGCCAAGCCTCGCCGAAGGTCTGGCGCAGCGCCTGCCCCTTGTTCGAGCCAACGGCGGCCTCCCACTCGGCTTCGGTTGGCAGGCGGCGTCCCGTCCAGAGGGCAAAGGCGGCGGCCTCGTAGTAGCTGACATGGCCGACCGGCGCCTCCAGGTCGACGGGCTGGCGACCGGCCAGGGTCATGACCGACCAGGTCGCGCCCTCCTCCCGTCGCCAATAGAGCGGCGCGTCCCAGCCCTCGTCGGCCACCGCCGCCCAGCCGTCCGAGAGCCACAACTCGGCCCGGCGATAGCCGCCATCGGCCATGAAGGCCAGCCATTCGCCATTGGTCACCAGGCGGTCGGCCAGGCGGTAGGATTCAAGAAAGACCCGGTGGCGGGGCCGCTCGTTGTCGAAGGCAAAACCCGGGCCGGCGTCGCCGATCTCGACCAATCCTCCGTCGAAGGCGACGTAGCGCGCCTCGCCGGCGGCTGGGCGTTGCGGAAGGGGTTGAGGGCGATAGGCAGGCTGCAGCGGCGACTGAGCGAAAAGATGCAGCAGGTCCATCAGGATCAGCTCCTGATGCTGCTCCTCGTGGGCCAGGCCCAGATCCAGTCGGCTCATCACCTCCGCCGTGGGTGAAGTGGCCAGCAGGCGGACCATGGCCGCGTCGACATGGGCTCGATAGGCGCCAACCTCGCCCGCCGATGGCCGGGTGATCAGGCCGCGGAGAGGGCGCGGCTGACGGGGCCCTACGGCTTCGTAGTAGGAATTGAACAGGTAGCCGAAAGCCGGATCGAAGACCTGATAGCCAGGCAAAGACGGCGTCAGCAGGAAGGTCTCGAAGAACCAGCCTGTGTGGGCGCGGTGCCATTTGACTGGGCTGGCGTCCGGCATCGACTGAGCGCCCTGGTCCTCGGGCGACAAGGGCTGAGCCAGGGCCTCGGTGCGTCGTCGCACGGCTAGGTAGCGATCGACCAGGGCGATGGAGGGGGCCTGGGAGGCCTCCCTGCCAGATGTGTCGTCGGGACTCATGCGCTCTCCTGGCGGCCCTTGGTCAGGGGCCGCGACCACCCGATGAGCTCAACGAATAAGCAACTTGAGTGTTCCCCCACTCTGGTTCAAGGCGGAGCAGAATAAAAAGTGAACGGGGGTTGCCGAATAGTCCTCCCCCCTTTGGGAGAGGTGGTCCCGCAGCGACCGGTGGGGGAGTTTCGGATGGTCGATCGCAAGTCGGGTCGTCATCCGATCACTCCCCCCTCCGTCGGCTTCGCCGACGCCTCCCCCACGGGGGGAGGACTTCACCCGGGCTGCCGCTGAAGAGATGGAAAGGGTCGCGGAGCGCCGGACATCGTCCGGAGTTTGTGAGTTTAGTACCGTTTCGACGAAGCCGATCGCTCCGCGCCATCGCTATCCGTCCGCGTCCGGTGGGCAGCCCTGTTGAGGCTTTAGCCGGATCCGAATCCCGTCGTTTCCCACCCGTCCCTGACGACGGGGGCGCGGGCCTAGAGCATTTCCCGACCTGACTGCGTCAAGCCGTGAGCTCTAATCTTTTGTTTTGACGCATTTTTCTTCACGCGAACCGCAACCACTTCGCTCGAAAAATGCTCTAGCTGGAAATGGCGTGGGACGCTGTGTGTCCCGAACCGATCGACAGCGCTACAGCAGGATCGTGTCGGGATCGTCCTCAAGCGCCGGTTCCGGTGGCTTGGGTGGCCGGGTCGGCGCCCTGCGCAGCAGGCGACCGATCCGGGAGAGCAATTGATCGTCGCGAAACGGCTTGGCCAAGAAGTCCCGCGCGCCCAGGGCGATCGCCTGCTTGACGTCGTCGGGTTGGTTGCGGGCGGTCAACACCATGGTCGGGGTGTGATCGAGCATCTCTTCTTGGCGCATCTTCTTCAAGAGGCCGAACCCGTCCAGCCTGGGCATGTTGATGTCCAGCACCATGGCCGCCGGGCGTAGTTCCCGAAGCCGACTGAAACCTTCCATGCCGTCGCGGGCAAAATAGGTGTCATAGCCAGCCAGGTCGAGCCGGGTGGTGATCAGGTCAAGGATGATCGGATCGTCCTCGACCACCAGAATCCGTGTGCGGCGCAAGATCAGACGCCCGCCTTGCCGTGGGTCCCGTCCGCACCGTGGTCGCCGGCTTCAAAAGGCGTGTCGTTCCAGTCCGTGCAGGCGCTCACCGCGCGGATGAGTTCCAGCGCCAGGATGGGCTTGGAAACCAATCCGTCGAAATCGGGGTAGTCCTGGCCTTGTCGATCAGCGTCGGCCGTAAAGGCCAGGATGGGCACGTTTTGGTTCGGTCCGAGCCCCGCGCGAATTTTCCGCAGGGCGTCGGGGCCCGACAGACCCGGCATGCGCAGATCCATCAGGATGCAATCGAACGGCTGCAACTCCGCAGCCTCGACCGCCGCCTGGCCGCTTGCCGCTTCACCAACCTCGGCGCCCACGCTCTCCAGCACGGTGCGGGCCAGCTCCCGGTTGACCAGATTGTCATCGACCACCAGCACCCGGACCCCGTCCAGGCTTCTGAACTGGACGTCGTCCTGCGTCGCCTCGGCCTGGGCCGCACCGATCGGCGCGGCGACGTGGAACGAGAACACCGAGCCCGCGCCCGGGACGCTGATGGCGGCGATACCGCCGCCCATGGCCTCGGTCAGGCCCTTGGAGATCGCCAGGCCAAGACCCGTTCCGCCGTGTTTGCGAGTCGATGAGGCGTCCACCTGCGAGAAGCGCTGAAAGAGCTTCTCCAATTGGTCGACGCTCATCCCCGCTCCGGTATCCTCGACCCGCACGCACAAGCGCTCGGCTGCCGCCTCGTAGGCGACGACTAGGCGAACCGAGCCGCGCTCGGTGAACTTCACCGCATTGCCGATCAGGTTCAGCAGCACCTGCCGCACGCGATCGGGGTCGATCATCACAAGGTCAGGCAACTCGCCCTCGGCCTCGCACTCCAACCACAACCCCTTCTCGTCGGCTTGGGGCGTGAACAGGGCCAGGGCGTCACAGGCCACCGACAGAGGCGAGACCGGCTGCGGTGATATATCGACCTGGCCCGCCTCCAGCTTGGAAAAATCGAGGATGTCATTGACGATCGCCAGCAGGGCCTGGCCGGCGCTTGAGACCCGCTGGACGAAACGGCGAGACAGCGCGTCCAGTTCGGGGCGCTGGGTCAGCAGGCCCGAGAAGCCGATCACCGCGGTTAGCGGCGTACGGATCTCGTGGCTCATATTGGCCAGGAACTCGCCCTTCACTGCGGCGGCGACCTCGGCCTCGGCGCGCGCGGCGGCCAGGGCCTCCTCTTGCACCACCTGCTGTGTCACGTCGCGGATCACGTCGAGGAAGCCGGTCGGCGCCTCGGTGACCGGGTGTCGCAGAACGGACGGATTGGACTCCAGCCACACGAATTGGCCAGTAGCCTTGTGCAGCACGCGCCAGCGCACCCGTTCGGTGGGGCCCCCCGTAATCAGGTTGCGATAGACCCGCCGAACCCGCTGCCGTTCGTCCGCATGGGCCAGGTCGGCGGCGCTGCGGCCCATCAACTCGGGGGGCGCATAGCCGGTCAGGACCTCGCACGAGGCGGCCACGAACGTGATCGCGCCGGTCAGGTCGGCGGTCAGGATCATGTCCGTGGTGTTCTCGGCCATCAGCCGGTAGCGCGCCTCACTGTCCTTCAGGGCCGCCTCGGCCTGACGCCGGGCCGTGAAGTCCTCGATCTGCGAGATGTAGTGGCGGGGCGAGCCGTCGGGATTGTCGACGCGCGAGACGACCAGCTGCACCCAGATGATCGATCCGTCCTTGCGGAAATAGCGCTTGTCCATCCGGTAGGTGGAGATCAGGCCGTCGCGCAGGTTCGCAAAGAGGTCGAGGTCGGCGTCCAGGTCGTCGGGATAGGTGATGGCCTGGAAGTCCAGAGCCAGCAGTTCCTCCTTGGAATAGCCGATCATGGCGCAAAGGGTCGGATTGACCTTGAGGAATCCGCCATCCAGACCCACCAAGGCCTTGCCGATCGCCGCGTGTTCAAAGGCGTTCTCGAACAGCTCCAGTTGAGCCCGGCGCTCGCTGATATCGTGCATCAGGGCGGTCATTTCCCAGCCCGCCGCGTCGCGCACCGCGCTGACGGCAAGCTCGATAGGGAAGTCCGCGCCGTCCTTGCGCCGGGCCATCAGCTCGACGCGCTGGTCGATGTTCTCGCCCAGCCGCGCCCCAAGGAAAGCGTCCAGATCGGCATCACCGCCTGGCAGCAGCATCGCGATTTCAGCCCCGATCGCCTCGTCGCCGCTCCAGCCGAAGGTCAACTCAGCGTGCCGGTTCCAACCGGTGATCACACCGGTTTCATCGGCGGTGACGATGGCTTGGTGCGCATTGGCGATGATGTTGCGCGCCCGGTCCTCGCTCGCCCGCAACGACAGTTCCAGGTTGCGCACCGCGGTGACGTCCCAATTGGTGCCGACCATCCGTAGCGCCGAGCCCGCGGCGTCGCGGACCACCGTGGCGAGAGCGCGGATCGACCGCACCTCGCCGTCTGGCCGAACAACCCGGAACTCGGTGTTGAAGGGCGCGTCGTTGTCGACGGCCGCCTGGGCGGCGATCAGCTGATCCTGGCGATCCTCAGGATGCAGGGCGGCGGCGAACCGTTCGAACGTCAGATCCTCGCCCGGCTCCACACCATAGAGCGCGTGCATCTTGTCGTCCCAGACCAGGGCGTCGGTCTGGAGGTTCCGTTCCCAGATGCCTATCTGCCCCGCCTGGGTGGCCAGGAGCACGCGTTCCGACATCGCGCGATAACGGGCCTCGCCCTCGGCGCGGACCGCGTCGGCCATGACGCGATCGGTGATGTCCATCATCGTGCCGAACACCGCGACCACGGCCCCGGCCGCGTCACGCTCGCAATAGCCATGGCCTTCCAGATAGCGCGTGCCGCCATCCGGCAGGAGAACACGCGTCACGGCCGACTTCCAGTCGACGCCCTGCTCGAACGCCAGCCGGGCTCGGGTTCGTTGCGCCGCCCGGTCGTCGGGATGAACGGCTTCGACGAAGTGCTCGACGCGGGGCACGGCGTCAGGGTCGAGCCCATAGAGGGTGGCGACATGCGGCGACCCGGTCACCTCGCCCGAGCCGACCTCGATGCGCCAATGACCGATGCCGCCAACCTCCTCGGCCAGGGCCGTGAGGCGCGCCATCCGGTCGGCCTGCTCCTGCAGCGTGCGGCGTTCCGTCACGTCTCGGAAGACGTTGACGATCTCCAAGGGCCGCCCCGCGGCGTCGCGGATGACCTGGGGGTTGCCTTCCAGCCAGATCCAGCGGCCATCTCCGGTCAGGAAGCGGTGCTGGCGATTGCCGGCCGTGTCGACCACGCCGGCCCCCAGGACCGCCGCATTGGCCCGAAAGCGCTGCAAGTCATCGGGGTGGACGAGGGTGTCGCCGGTCGTGCCGATCATCTCCTCGGGATCGCGGCCCATGGCCCTAACGGCGGGCGACACGTAGAGCAGCACCCCGTCGAGGTCGGTGCGCACGATGATGTCGGAAGTGTTCTCGGCCAGCAACCGGTAGCGGGCCTCGCTGGCGGTCAGGCTATCGAGGCTCATGACCTGCTCGGTAACGTCCTGGAGCAGGCCGATCAGTGCGACCACTTCGCCCCATTCGTCGAATTCGCAGCCGGCCCTGGACTGCACGATCCGTGTCTCGCCGTCCGGACGGATGACGCGCGCCTGGAAGCTGCCCTGCCCCTTCGACGCGATTGCGGCGGCCAGTTGACCCTCGACCAGGGGCCGGTCATCGGGATGGAAGGCCTGCAAGCCGGAGGCGAAGGGCGGCGCATGGGTCGCCGGATCGAACCCGAGGGTCTCATAGACCAACGGAGACCAGAACAGGTCGCCGGACACCACGTCATAACGCCAGTGAGCGACGGCGGACATGGTCTCGGCCAGGCGCAGCAGGCGGGATTGCTCCCAGCTCAGGCGCGTGACACGAACCCGTTCCAGCTCGTCGACCGCGATGCCGGCCAAGGCGCGCAGCCGGTCAAGTTCCCGCTCGGTGGGGCGCGGCCGAGGCTTCATGTCGACGATGCAGAGGGTGCCGAGATTAAAGCCCTGCGGCGAGGTCAGGACGGCGCCGATATAGAAGCGCACACCCATGTCGCCCACGACCGAAGGGTAGCTCGCGAAACGGGGATCAAGGCTCGCGTCCTCGACCACCATCACCGCGTTCGGCTCCAAGGTGATGGCGTGGGCGCAGAACGCCTCTTCGCGCGGCGAGGAGCAGATATCCAAGCCCACGCGGGATTTGTACCACTGCCGATCCGCATCGGTCAGGGAAACCAGGGCGATGGGGACGTCGAACAGGTCGGCCGCCAGGCGGGTCAGACGGTCGAAGGCGATGTCTGGCGATGTGTCCAGAACGCCATAGTCCTGGAGGTCCCGCAGGCGTCGCGCTTCGTGGTGATCCATCTGCCCCTCCGACAGCGCCGGCCCGCTCGCCCGACCTCGCGCCGCATGGTCAACGAAACGCGTTAAGATTACCTGTCACGTTCGTGCGCGTCGGCGGGGCGGGGCCACCCCCGAGGGTAGTGGACGCATGGGACGCGACCCTGGGGGCGTTTCGGCAGCTCCAGGCCGCGTTGCACGGCCGGGCGAGCCAGGCTTCGCGCCAGCCAGGCCGGTACGTTCTCAAGGATGGCCTAGTCGACCAGGTCGCCCGCGTCATAGAAGCCGATCAGGTTACGCACCCAGCCCAAAGTGGCGATGTCGGCGATGGTGTAGTCGTCGCCCATGATCCAGTCGCGGCCCGCCGGCCGGGTTTCCAACACGCCCAGCAAGCGCCTGGGCTCGGCGGCGTAGCGATCGCGAGGGCGCTTGTCTTCGTATTCGCGACCGGCAAAGCGGTGGAAAAAACCCAGCTGGCCAAACATCGAACCGATCGCCGCCGTCTGGAAGAATACCCATCCCAGGGTCTCGTAGCGCGCGGCCGAATCCGCCGGCAGGAACTTGCCGGTTTTTCGGCTAGAGCATTTTTCGAGCGAAGTGGTTCCGGTTCGCGTGAAGAAAAATGCGTCAAAACAGAAGATTAGAGCTCGCGGCCTGACGCAGTCAGGTCGGGAAATGCTCTAGAGGTATCCCGGAAGACAAGCAGTGCTCGGACGAGCTGACTCGCGGCAGCAAGCGGGTGCTGGTAGTCGAGGACGACCCCGCCGTGCTGGCCAGATGCCGGTGTCCTCGACCGAGAAGGCGAGCACCTGGCCCCCCTTGTTCAGGTGGTCATTGCCCAGCGCCCAGCCGTCGGCGGCGCGGGCGATGGGGAGGCGCACCGAACCTTCCTGGGTGAATTTGGGGGCGTTGGACAGCAGGTTCTTCACCTGCTGCAGGCGCTTGTCGTCGGTGTACATTGAGCGCGGCAGGGCCGGGGCGATACTGACGAAGAGGTCCAGCCTCTTGTCCTGGGCCAACCGGGCGAAGGTGCGGTCGGTCTGGTCGCGGAGGCTGGCGAACGACATCTCGCCGATATCCAGCGTGACCGTGTCAGCCGACGACGACCGCCACGAGCGCGACCGCCAACGAAAGGCGCGCTGTCGCCTAGACCGCGCTCGTCATGGGGCCGAGGGAGCGCCCGTCCACGAACTGGCGCACATAGGGATTGTCGGTAAGGTCCAGCTCTGCGGGCGAGCCGGTCCAGACAATCTTGCCGTCGTGCAGCATGGCGATCTGGTCGCCGATCGTCCGGGCCGAAGCCAGGTCGTGGGTGATCGACACCGCCGTGCAGCCCAGGCCCCGAACCTGATCGACGATGAGCTCGTTGATCGCCGCCGAGGTGATGGGGTCCAAGCCTGTCGTCGGCTCGTCGAAAAAGAGGATCTCGGGATTGGTCACCACGGCCCGCGCCAGGCCGACCCGCTTCTGCATGCCGCCAGACAGCGACGAGGGATAGGAGTCGGCGACGCCGGCGCCCAGCCGAACACGGCCCAGCGCCTCGATGGCCCGTTCCTTGGCGTCCTTGCGGGACACGCCGTCGGCGTTGATCAGGCGAAAGGCGACGTTCTCCCAGACGCTGAGGCTGTCGAACAGGGCCGCGCCCTGGAACAGCACGCCGATGCGCGAGAACAATTCGCGCCGCGCCTTGCCACCCAGGGCGTTGATGTTCTGGCCATCGACGAGCACCTGGCCGGCGTCGGCCTGCATCAGGCCCATGGCCACCTTGATGGTCACGGACTTGCCCTGGCCCGAGCCGCCGATGATCACCAGCGAACGGCCGGCGGCGACACTGAGATCCAGTCCGTCCAGCACCGGCGCGCCGCCGTCGAACCGTTTGCGGACACTCCGCCACTCAAGTTTGGCGATATCAGTCATGCGCGGGTGAACAGGGTTGTGAGGAAATAGTCGGAGGCGAAGATCAGGATGGCTGACGACACCACCGCATGGGTGGTCGCCCGGCCGACCCCGCGCGCCCCGCCCTTGGCGCTATAGCCGTGATAGCAGCCCATCAGCGCCACGATGAAGCCAAACACGGCCGCCTTGATCAGGCCCGACCCGACGTCCCACAGCTGCAGGAAATTGGCGGTGTTGCGGATGTAGACCGTCGAGTTGAAGTCCAGTATCCGCACCGCCACCAGCCAGCCGCCGGCCACGCCGATGATGTCGGCGACGAGGGTCAGCAGCGGCAGCACCAGGGTCGCGGCCAGCAGGCGCGGCGCGACCAGGTAACGAAACGGATCGGTCGAGAGCGTGCGCATGGCGTCAATCTGCTCGGTGGCCCGCATGGCCCCGATCTCGGCCGCGATGGCCGCCGAGACCCGGCCGGCCAGCATCAGGGCCGCCAGCACGGGTCCGAGCTCGCGCGTGATCCCCAAGGCGA
This sequence comes from Caulobacter sp. DWR3-1-2, assembly GCF_049896225.1. Classification (NCBI taxonomy): domain Bacteria; kingdom Pseudomonadati; phylum Pseudomonadota; class Alphaproteobacteria; order Caulobacterales; family Caulobacteraceae; genus Caulobacter; species Caulobacter sp. DWR3-1-2. The sequence goes on from NZ_JAFCTW010000012.1 coordinate 86,353, forward strand.
CGATCTGCGGCATCACCTGCTCGGCGTTGAACCGCCCGCCGCCGGTATAGATGTTCAGGCCCAGGGCGGCCCCGGTGAAGATCGCCGTCAGTCCCACCACCGGCAGCGAGAAGAAGCCGATGGCGACCAACTGGCGCAAGAACTGCTGGGGAAACCACGGCAGGGTGAATACCGAGATCAGGCCGCGCAGCGCGAACACCCCGACCGAGCCCACCATGCGCAGAGCGGCCAGTGTCGAGTGTCCGATGACGCGGAAGGGTTTGAAGACGGCGGGGAGCGCCGCGACACCGGCGGTCATCTCAGTAGCTTTCCGCCGGCACGGTCGCGGCGGCTGGAACGGCGGGCGTCGCGGTCGGCGCAGCCTCGGTAGCGGCGCCCTGCGGTCGCATCACCGAGCCGATCAGCCCGAACAGATCCACGGCGCCTTGGGTGTTCTCAATCTCGCCGCCCGGCTTGATGTTCCCCATCGCTCCGCCTGGCGCGATCGATACGTGAACGCCGCCCAGCAGGCTGTCGCTGGTCACCTTGGCGGTGGAATCGGCCGGCAGCTTGACGTCGTTGTCCAGGCTCAGCTTGGCGACGGCCAGGAAACTCTTCGGATCCAGTCTGATTTCCGAAACAGTGCCGACCTTGACCCCCGCCACGCTGACGGCGGAGCCCGGCGCCAACGAACCGACCTGGCCAAACCTGGCCGTCACCTCATAGCCGCCCGGCTTGGTTCCCACGTCGCCCACGCTCAGCGAGTAGACCAGAAACCCCGCCGCGAGGACGAGGACGAGGAGACCCATCAGGGTCTCGGCCCATTGTTCGCGCAAGCCCATATCCTTTCGAAGCCAGCGGGGCGGCCGCCCGAACGGCCCGCCCCGGTCTTGGTCTATTTGCGCGCGGCGGGACGCCGGGCGTCGCGCTGCAGCTGTGAAATCAGCACGTCGACATTGCCGCCGGCGTTATCGATCGTCGAAACGAAGTCCTGCTGCTGGGTGATGGCCAGCCACACCCCCTTGAACTGCACATCGACCACTTTCCACGACGCTCCGCCGCCCATCACCCGCCAGGCCACCGGCACGGGCTGACCCACCTGGCCGCCGGAAATCACGGTGTTGACGATCACGTCGCCCGGCTTGCGAACGGTCGAGCCCGTCACTTTCAGTGTCTCGCCGTGATAGTCGTCGATCCGGTTCTGATAGACGCCCTCGGCATAGACGCGGAACGCGGCGGAGAAGCGCTGGCGCTGGTCCGGCGTGATCGTCCGGGCATACTTGCCCAACACGAAATTGGTGATCTTCGGCACGTCGGCCAGATCGTCGATCGCCGCGTGGAAGGTCGCCTTCTTCTGCGCGACGTTCTGGCCCTTGTCGGCTAGCACGCCAATGACGCGCTGGGCCTTGACCTGCACAAACTGCTCAGCTTGCGGGCTGCGGCTCGCTTGCGCCAGGCCGGGCGTGGCCTGCCACAGCACGCCGAGGCCGGCGAGGGCGGCAACGGCCATGCGGCGCGTGGGGTGGGATTTCATGGAGGTCGCTTCCAGATCGGTCATGGTTTTCCTGTCGGGCTCAGCGTGGCGGGCGCATTGGCGGGCGGCGCGTCATCGAAGTCCGGCAAAACCTGAACCTCGCCCGTGGCCTCGCGCACCAGGGCCTCGCGATGCTGTCCATAGGCGGATCGCGCGGCTACGTAGGGGTCGAGCGAGTCGTCCAGCGCCCGGAAGGCGTTGTCGGCGCTGCTGCGCGTATCGACGGTTTGGGCGACCAGGCGGGTCGCGCCGAAAGTGGTCTTCCAGCCGCCGCCGACCATGGCCACCGGATCGGTCGCGAAGTCGAATACCCGGCCCACGCCCTCGCGGAAATGCAGCGGCCCCATGATCGGCACATAGAGATAGGGGCCGGCCTTGACCCCATAGCGGCCGAAGGTCTGGCCAAAATCAGCGTCGTGCGGCGGCAGGCCCAGCTTGGCGGCCACATCGAACAGGCCCAGCAGGCCGATCGTCGAATTGATCAGGAAACGCGAGCTGGTGACGCCCATGCGCTTGGGGTGACCTTGCAGGATGTCGTTCAAGGCGGTGCTGGGCTCGCCCAGATTATAGACCACCGCGCTGACGCGATGTTGCACCGGGGTCGGCGTCACCTTCATGTACCCGTGGGCGATCGGGCCGATCAAGGCTCGGTCCACCCCCATGCTGAAGCCATAGCTGGCGCGGTTGACGCGCTCGAGCGGATCATAACCAAGCTGCTCGTTGGCGGGGACTTGCGCCACGCTTTCGACGACCGTCGAGGCGGCGCCTTCGGGCAAGGCTTGCGCTCCAACCGGGGACGCTGAAAACGCCAAGCCGCTCGCCACGAGCAAGCCCGCGACCCGCGAGAGCGAAAACAGGTTCGAGTTTCTCGCCAAAGCGCCGATCATTCCAGTCTCCTGCCGGAGACCGGCACGGGGCATGTAGGCGCCGCGACAAGCTAAGCAAGTGCGGCGCGGCCTCCTTCACGTCATTCCGCTCACTGGAATACGCGCCCGCCCCCGTCTGGATGCATCTCCGCCGCTTGCCATCCTTCACTGCCCCGGAGCGACTCGCCAGACCGTGTTGGAGAGATCGTCGGCGATCAGCAGGATCCGCTTCTTCGGATCGAAGGCGACACCCACAGGGCGGCCGCGCGCATGGCCGTTCTGATCGAGAAAGCCCGTGACGAAGTCGACCGGCTTGCCCGCCGGCTTGCCACCCGAGAACGGGACCCAGACGACCTTGTAGCCAGAGAGGTCCTGCCGGTTCCAACTGCCATGCTCACCCACGAACGCGCCGTGGGCGAAGGCCCCGCCAAAGCCGCCGTCCCGCGCGAAGCTTAGCCCCAGCGCCGCGACGTGCGAGCCCAGCGCGTAGTCGAGGACGAGTATCTGCTGGCCGACATCCTGGCCGACGCGCTGACCGACCTCGGCGCCGAGGTGGTCGGCCCCATCGGTCAACCGGCGCAGGCCATCGCGTTGATCGAGACCACGCCGGTGGATGGCGCGGTGCTGGATATCAACCTGCGCGGGGAGATGGTCTATCCACTGGCATGCTCACAAACTTCGGCGCTCCGTATGTTTTCGCCACCGGATACGAGCAGGATTCCATTCCGACGAGGTACGAGGACGTCACGATCTTGATCAAGCCCGTGGATGTTTGACAGTTGAAGTCGCTGCTCTTGGCGGAGCGCGGATGATCCTGACGCCCGCCCCTTGGCCGCTGAGGCTCGCCGCGCCGAGGCTCAGACTTCCGAGGCTCAGACTTCCGAGGTCTCATGCTTGCGGCAGGCTCTGGCGACAGCGTCGATCAGCAGCCGGGGATCCACCGGCTTTTCAAGCAGCTCCACCTCGTTGAAATCGTCGGGCAGGACCTCTCGCCCATAGCCGGTGGCGAACACGAAGGGCACGTCGCGCTGCTTCAGCGCGCGGGCCATGATAAACGAAGGCCCCTCACCCAGATTGATGTCCAGGACGCCGCAATCAACCCGGCCTTGCGCCACGCGTGAGAGACTTTCGGCCACGCGCGCATAGGGGCCGGCGACATTGGCGCCCGCCGCCGCCAAGACCCGGCGGGTGTCATCGGCGAGATAGTAGTCGTCCTCGACCAGCAGCACGTCCATGCCAGCAAGGCTCTTTGAAGTCGTCATGCGTCGTCCCCCGCCGTCGTCGTCACGCCCCCCACACTTGAGGACCCCATCGCGGCGACGGGCGCGAGCGGGAAGGCGATCCGACAAACCACGCCGCCAGGGCGAAACTCTATGTCGGCTTCGCCCGCGAGTTCGTAGGGTAGTCGACGTTTCAGCAGATTAGTTCCGAAACCCTGCCGACGCGGAGCCTGGCTGGCGATCGCGACGCCCGACTCCATCCACACCAGTTCGAGTTGTTGCCCTCGCGCTCCAGCCTGATCCAGCTTCCAGGTGATGTCGAGTTTTCCCGAGGCTTGGGACAGGGCGCCGAATTTCGTGGCGTTGGTCGCCAGCTCGTGGATCGCCAGCGTCATCAGGTCAGCCGCCTTGGGCGGCAAGACGATCTCGGGTCCGCCAAGGTTCAGCCGGTCCTGATCGGCGCTCTGGGTCAACAGCTCGTCGCGGATCATGCCTTCGAGATCGACACCCGCATGGGGATTGCGCAACAGCACGCCATGGACGCGCGCCACGGCGGCGATGCGGCCGTCCAGGTGGGCGGCCAGATCCTCCACCGTGTCGCTGCTCTCCGCGCTTCGCGCGACCAGCGACCTGACCACGGCCAAGAGATTGCGCACGCGATGCTGCAGTTCGCTGATGGACGCGCCCGCGTCGAGCCTGGCTGGACTGGTCACTGGAAAGGCCAGCACCAGCATCGCGCCCACCTGCCCGCTCTCGTCGCGGATCGGGGCGCAGGACAGATTGAACGCTGGCGTCCCCGGCGATGCGCCGATCGTCCAGCCTTGGCTGGCCAGCAGGATGCTGCGCCCGGCGAACACCTCGCCCGCCGCCTTGGCCAGGCTGCTGTCCGGATCATCCCGCTTGAGGGATCGGCCCAAGGCGCGGGTGGCCGCCGAACCATCGCGATAGAGGGCGTCGAAAGCGAGGTTGTGCATCTGCACCAGCTGTGGACCGATGAACAGGGCGCCCGGCGCGCCGGCGCCCAACATGAGGTCGATGGCCGCGCAGAGGCTACCCGGCCAGTCCGCGCGCGGGCCCAGCGGCGTCTGCTCCCAGGGCAACGCTGACAAGCGATCCGCGCCTGGGCCGTTCATCGCTCCCGCAAGCGTCGCCATCGTCCCTCGCTGTGTTCAGAACATCATAGCATTCCGGTCCAAGGAAAAAAGCAACGCCACCGCCCATTCCGACTCGACCTAGCTCTCGCATCGGCACAGGGTATGTTCGGGACGGGGCTCGCCAAGTGTTGGAGCGAGTATGCGCAAAGCAGGGTTCGGAAAAATACTGCATCCGGCGTTGCTGTGAAGCTCGCTAGAGGACTGAACCGTGGTGAGCGCTAACTCTCATTCCACGTTGACGTCAACCGAGCGCAGCTTCACGCGCCGACTACAGGCGTTCGGCGTGCAGGACAGCGAAATCGCGCTTCTGGACACGCTGCTGCATGCGCCCGTCGGCTATCAGACGGGCGAGGTCTTGCATCCATCACGGCCGGGCGCCCCGCCATTTTTCTTGCTGTCTGGATGGGCGTGCCTGTCGCGGGAACTCCACGACGGGCGCCGTCAGGTGGTGGCGTTCCTGCTTCCTGGTGATGCCGTGGGGTTTGATTTGCTGACCCAATCCCGCGAAAGCACGAAAATCACCGCCGTGACGGCCGTGAGCGTTCAGCGGGTCCGGCCATCATTGATCGGCCAGATCACGGGATCACCCGGTCTGAGCCGCGCTCTGGCCATCGCGTCGGATCAGCAGCAGACACGGCTGATCAATCAGGTAGTGCGCCTGGGCAGGCAAACCGCCTACGAGCGCTGCGCGCACCTCCTTCTGGAGCTTCATGCGCGCCTGGCGGAGGTTGGCGAGACCTATGGCGACAGCTTTCGCCTGCCCGTGAAGCAGGAAATTCTGGCGGACGCTCTGGGCCTCAGCCTCGTTCACGTCAATCGGACCCTTCAACAATTGCGGCGCGACGGCCTGGTGGAGGTGCACGGTGGCTTGGCGATCCTGCAAGACCGCGCGGCCCTTGCGGAGATCAGTGAGTTCCGCGCGCTCTAGCCTGCGCGGCGTCGCAACGGGTGGCCCCGGCGAAGGAACGCGGGGGCCGTGCTCCGCCAAAGTTGGGGACGAGGCTCGCAGGCCATCACTTTGGCGGCGACGCAAGACTAGCGCGCCTCAATGTTCCCTCCCTCCCCTTGAAATTGCGCAAAACTACACAATTTGCTCAATCAGGCTTTCGTGAAGGGATTGGGTCATGTCCACGGTTATCTATGTCGCGCTCGTTTCCGGCGGTCAGGCGGACGGCTACAAGGCGCACTTCCACGACCTTCCCGACTGCGCCGTCAGCGGTGGCGGCTTGGCCGAACTGCTGATCAACGCCCGGCAGGCGCTCATCGAACGCCTCGAAGCGTTCGAGACGGACGGCGACGCCTGGCCGTCCGCGACGCCGATCGAACAGATCACGCCTCAGGTCGGCGCGATGCCCATCCCTGTCGATGTCACGGTCGATGATCCCCCTATCCGCGTGAACATCTCGCTGGGTGAACGGCTGGTGCAGCGCCTGGACGCGGCGGCTTCGGCCGGCGGCATGACGCGTTCGGGCTATATCGCCAAGGCCGTGCGCGTCAGCCTCGGCGAGGGGTCGCAGGCGCAGGGCGACTTCGACGCGGTTAGTCGGCGTCTGCAAGACGAGCTGAGCGTCCTGGGCCGCCGGATCAATGACAGCATCGGTCCGGATTCGGCGTTTACCCGTCGCATGAACGAGCTCGACGAGCGGCTCTATGAGGGCGTTCGCAAGGCGGCCGATAACGTCTCGGCGGCCATGGCCCGCAAGCTCGATGACGCCAAGGCCGCTGGCGGCGGAGAAACTCCCGCGCCGGCAGCCAGCTGAATTCGGCGTCACAGGCCACGGGGCGGCGCTGAAAGGAAGGCGCGAGGTTAGCGCGCTCGCCCCTCATGTTGGCCGGCCGCAAGGACGGGCGCGAGGAGATCGGCGACGCGCGCCTGCCCTTCGGCGTCCGCGATCAGATCTTGCCGAACCTCCAGCTCGAGATAGTCCAGTCCGCGCGCGTCGGCGTGGTGGGGGATCGTGAAATCCGTGTCGTCCATGGCGTAGGGCTGATTGTCACCCACATCGTCTCCGGATGCGGCGGTAAGGGCCTGTAGCACTGCGGCCGAAAACGCGGAGTCACGTTGGTGCAGGACACCAAAGCGCCAGGGCCGCGCACTGCCATCGAGGGTGGGGGTGAAACTGTGGAGGGAGACGATGAGGGTCGGCCGCTCCGCCCGGCGATCAAGCTCGGCGGCGATCGCCGCATGATAGGGCGCGAAGATCTCGGCCTCGCGCGCACGGCGCGCCGCGGCGTCAAGCGCGAAATTGCCCATCACCGCCGCGCCGTCGCTGACCGCCGGGATCGACCCCGCCGCGCCGCGCCAGCGGTTGCAGTCGATCACCAGCCGGGAATAGGTCTGGCGAAGGAACACGGCGTCTAGTCGGCCAGCCAGGCGCGCGCCGAGGCCCGCGACGCCGATGTCCCAGGCGATGTGGCGCTCCAGTTCGGCGGGGTCCAGACCCAGATCGCCTAGCCGGCCTGGAATGAGTCGCCCGGCATGATCGCCCAGCAGCAAAATATCCGAAGAACCGCCCGGATTATCGACAGCGACCGGATCAATGTCGCCCGCGACCAGCAGCCTCATCGACGCATCGCCCGAGTCTCCCTCACCTTGCTGCAATGTCGATCCTCTCGATCCGTCACCTGACTCGTTATCGCTATCGCAAGCCGGTGGCGTTTGGCGAACACCGCATGATGTTTCGACCGCTGGAGAGCTATGACCAGCGCGTGATCAGCACGGAGCTGGTGATCGGTCCCGAGCCCAGCCAAGTCCGCTACGTCCATGACGTGTTCGGCAACTGCGTCACCATCGCCCGCTTCGCCGAGCGGGCCAGCGAACTGTCGTTCGAAAGCCGCGTGACTCTCGATCACCGACCCCTGCCCGCCTTCGCCGGGGTCGACGGCGAGATCGAGGCCTATGGCGGCACGATGCCCTTCGCCTATAGCCCCGAAGACATGCCCGACCTGCTGCGATCGATGGAGCGCCAGCACCCCGATTCCGAAGGCGCATTGGAGCGTTGGGCGCGCAGTTTCCTGCGCCACGACGGCCGCACCGCTCTGCAGACCCTTCTGGCCGATATGACCCAGGCGATCTACAGCGAGTTTCGCTATGCCCCGCGGCTCCAGGGCCACGCGCAATGCCCCGCCGAGACCTTGGCGCTGCGCACTGGAACCTGCCGCGATTTCGCGGTGCTGATGATGGAAGCGGTCCGTTCCCTCGGCCTGGCCGCCCAGTTCGTCAGCGGCTACCTCTACTGCCCACCGCGACCGGCCGGCCTGCCCGCCAAGCTGGGCGGCGGGCACACCCACGCCTGGGTGCGGGTCTACCTGCCGGCCTGTGGCTGGGTGGAGTTCGACCCGACCAACGGCATCGTCGGCAACGCCGATCTGATCCGCGTGGCGATCGCTCGCGATCCCCGCCAAGCCCTGCCCCTCTCTGGGGGATGGTCTGGTGAAGCTGGTGATTGCCTGGGCATGGAAGTCGAGGTCGAGGTGCTGAGCGAGCATGATTGCGCCATGGCCTCGACTTCACCATTCGCTCAGCAACCCCAGTCAAGCACGGACGTTGCCCTGGCCAGCTAGACCCTCAGGACAACGCGATGCGCATCAAGGCGGGCTTTCAGATCACCTATGACTGCCCGGCGCCCACGCCGATGTTGTTGATGCTCAACGTCCATCCCGACCGTCAAGGCCACTGGAAGCGCCCGACACCATCCGTATCGACCGGGACGTCCGACTCTCCAGCTATGTCGACGCATTTGGAAATCTCTGCAGCCGGGTCGTGCTGCCGCAAGGCCGTTCGGTGATCGCCGCTGATTTCATCGCCCGCGACAGCGGGGCGCCCGACCCGGTCCTGCTCAACGCCCCGGCCTCCCGAATCGAGGACCTGCCCGACGACGTGATCGTGTTCCTGCTGGGCAGTCGATATTGTGAGACCGACACCCTCAGCGACCTGGCTTGGTCGTTGTTTGGAAACATTCCCCCCGGCTGGGCGCTGGTCCAGGCGATCGTCGATTACACCCATGACCGCATCGCGTTTGGCTATGCCCATGCCAGGGCGACGAAATCCGCCTGGCAGGCCAATGAGGAGCAGCGCGGTGTCTGTCGCGACTATGCCCACCTCGCCATCACGCTCTGTCGCTGCATGAACATTCCCGCCCGCTACTGCACCGGCTACCTTGGCGACATCGGAATTGCGCCCGTCGATGCGCCCATGGATTTCAGCGCCTGGTTCGAGGCCTATCTCGATGGCGGCTGGCGCACCTTTGATGCGCGCCACAACACCCCTCGCATCGGCCGCATCCTGATGGCCCGCGGCCGCGACGCAACCGACGCGGCGATCACGACCGCATTTGGGCCGGCGCTGCTCCAAGGCTTCGTGGTCGAGACCGACGAGCTTTGAGGACGTAGCCAAGACGTGAACAGGCTCGGTCCGTCAGCAAACGCGATCGTCACTGGGGGGTTGGCGGAGACGGAGTCCGCCCTATCCAATTTTTTCTTACGCTATTTCAATGTGTTATAAAGACGCAGTTTTCGCTATACACGGTTCTATATACGGTTTTGTCGCCAGCTTGTTGGGGCGTGAATGCGTTCCGGGATGTGCGGTCGCTTTTTCTACGCGGGATTCTGCGGCGGCGGCGGGAATTCTTCAAAAGCTCACCCCCGGCCCCCCGAACGGCTTGGGCAACTCGTCCTTGGTCAGATATCACCGCGAGCCGTAGTAGCCTTCAGGCGTGCAGCGTCATTCTGGGTTGGATCCGTCAGCCATCGCGTATGCCAGGTCATGAACCAAAACCAATCGGCTTCGGGCCAATCAGGGCTGGATCCGGAATATGGCCGTTCTCGTGCAAGCAGATCGGCACGCTGCCGTCGACGATGTCTTTGACCTTGCCGAACATCGGGGCGAGGTTGCCGTGATCCTCGGCATAGATGTCGGCTCCGGCGACATCGACGCGTTCACGCCCCGGATACCAGGCCGGATCGACATTCTGGCCCGACCAACCCAACACCCCGATCAGGTTGCCCAGCCCACGACGATAGGTGAACTCGTCGTACATCAGCGCCCAGAGCGCCTTGAACGCGTCGGGGCCGTGCTTGCCCCACCAGAACCAGTCGCCCGAAAATTCGTGGAGCGGTCGCCAGAGCACCGGCACGCGCCGATCGCGTAGGACGGCCAGCAGGTAGCCGATCTGCTTCAGATCACGATGCAAGGCGATGTTCTGCGGCGTGCCGGGCTTGAGCGCCGCGACGAGGTCGAAGTCCTTCTTGGAATTCTCGTAGCCCGCGCCGATATCGGGAGCGTCCCAGTGCCAGCACAGGGTGACGATGCCGCCCGAGCCACGCCAGGCCGTGACGCGGTCATTGACCGCCGTGTTGTCGCGGGGATCGATGTAGTCCAGACCGAGGATCGCGGGCTGGCGACCGGTCACCTTGGCGATGTCGTCGAGCTCGAGCGGGGTGGCGTGGCCCACGCCTTCCTGCTGGCCGGTCAGGGTCTTGCGGCCGTAGAGGCTCCAGAGAGAGCTGTAGAGGGCGCGAGCCTCGTTCGAGGCCTGGGGATTGCTCAGACGGCGCGGCGGCGGATCGGCCCAAGATGTCGTACGCCCGGCGGCCAGTGCGAGGGCCCGAGGTCAGCGTCGTCCGAAGCGGAACCTCCATCAACCGACCTGCCCTATCTATGCCTACCTCACCGAGCGGAGCAGAGCTCGCCCATCCCTCCCGGTCAATCCGACGGCCGCTGGCCGGGGGTGAGGCTAGGCTCAAGCGACGATTAGTTCCCGTTTCGTTCTCCTCTTGCTAGACTGGAGTCGCCATGACCGCGCCCCCGCGCAAGATCATCCATATCGACATGGACGCCTGCTATGCGTCGGTGGAACAGCGCGATGATCCCAGCCTGAATGGCAAGCCCCTAGCCGTCTGCCACGGCGCGCGGCGCGGGGTGGTGGCAGCCGCTAGCTACGAGGCGCGCCAATTTGGGGTGCGTTCGGCCATGCCCTCGACCACGGCGCTGCGCCAATGTCCGCAGCTGGTGTTCGTGCCGCCCAGGTTCGAGGTCTACAAGGCCGTGTCGCGCCAGATCCACGAGATCTTCGCCGACCATGCCGACCTGATCGAGCCGCTGTCGCTGGGCGAGGTCTATCTGGACGTCACCGCCAATCGCGCGGGCCTGGCCGCCGCCACCGACACGGCCAAGGAAATCCGCGCTCGCATCCTGGAGGCCACGGGCCTGACGGCCTCGGTGGGGATTTCTTACAACAAATTCCTGGCCAAGCTGGCCTCCGACCAGCGAAAATCCAACGGCCAGTTCGTGGTCGCGCCGGGCAAGGGCGAAGCCTTTGTCCAGACCCTGCCGATCGGCCGCTTTTACGGCGTCGGCGCGGTGACCGAGGCCAAGATCAAGCGCCTGGGTATCCACACCGGCGAGGACCTGCACCGCCAGTCGCTGACCTTCCTGCAGCAGCATTTCGGCAAGTCGGGGCCTTGGTACCACGCCATAGCGCGCGGCGAGGACCATCGCCCGGTCAATGGCGAGCGAGTGCGCAAGTCATCGGGCTCGGAGACCACCTTCGAGACCGACCTGACCGACCCGGCCGCCATCGAGGCGGAGGTCCTGGCCTTGGCCGACAAGGTCTGGGGCTGGTGCAAGACCGCCCAGGCGTTTGGCCGCACGGTGACGGTGAAGATCAAGTTCGCCGATTTCCAGCAGGCGACCCGCAGCCGCTCGGCGCCCGGCCCGGTGTCGCACCGCGAGCACCTGCGCCGCCTGGGCCGCGACCTGATCGGCTCGGTCCTGCCCTCGCCCAAGGGCGTCCGCCTGGTCGGGGTGACGGTGTCCAATTTCCAAGCCGCGCCGGCCGAGCGCCTGCCCCAACCGGCGCTGATCGGCTAGCGCGCCGTTCCGCCCTGCTCTAGGTTCTCTCCATGACCCCTCGCCTTCGCCCCACCGCCCGCCTGCTGACCCCCGCCGGTTGGGCCAGCCTGCTCGCCGTGGCGCTGATCGTCGGCGCGGCCGCCTGGGCGCTGGTGGTCGTCCTGCCCGGCGCCTAGCGCGACCAGAACACGTGAACTTCGTCGTGGGCGGTCTCCACGGTGAAGACCTCCCCGTTCAGCCGCGCGTCCCGCCCCATGGCCTCCCAATCGATATAGAGGCGCAAGGCCTCCGGGATGGTCAGGGTTTCCTCGGTCATTTCCTGATAGCAGTCGGCCAGGCTTTCGAAGACGCCACGATAGTCCTCGTCCAGTGCGCTCGCCGCAGCATCCACGTCCCCACAGAAGTGCTCCAGCACCAAGGCCCCCAGGGTCCCACGCTCGCGCAGGAAACTGGCGATCGCCACCACCTTGTCGACCCCGGCATATTCGGCGATCTCAACCCCGCCAAAGCCCTCATGATCGTGAATGGCGTACTCCTCGGCGCCCGCCACGGGCGAGGCCTTCAGCATCGCGTTGGTGGCGTCTCGCACGGCGTCGGCGTCATCCTCGACATCGATCCAGACGCCGTGCAGCCAGCCGTTGTTATAGGCCGCCAGACAGGCGACATGGATGCGGGGTTTCAGCTTTTCAGTGGCTTGTCCCATGATCTTCATCCTTAAAGCAGGGGTTCAACATGAACCCTTGCCCGTCGGCGAGACCGGGGGTGCAAGCGGAGGGGCGGCTTCGCGGGGACCCGGCTGGCAGGCCGGCAAAGCCGGCCGAAGCTGGGCGGAAGACGATCCAAAGCGCGCCGGGGGCGGAGCCCCAAGCCCTTCGTCGCCCCTGACGGCGGCTGCTCGTCACCCTTATGGCTTATGTTGTTGGTCCTCGTCAGGCGACACGTCGGACGTTGGAACCGGGTGATGGATCGTGCGCTTTCCTCGGCCGACATGGATTTCGGTCTACTCGGATCCTCGATTCACGCCCTGAAATGATGGGGTTGCACCCGGTGCTGGCAATGCTGGCCGCCGGAGCAAAAGCACATGCAGATCCCTGAGAAGGGTGGTGAACTGCCTCTAGAGCATCATCAGCGGCATCGTAACGGACCAAACCGGCCGCCTGCAGCAGCGACAACGGCCAACAGCGCATCGCCCGCGACCCCACGGGACCAGCGCGCCGCTCAAATCCCCATAGGCTGCTACCGCCATCCCGCGGGTCAGACTTCGAGCTTTCTCAGACACCCGCCCTCGGGGTCAGCCCCGTCGCCGCGCCTGGCGGGCGTCCAAGAAACCTAAACAGATGCGGAAACTCAGTCGGCTCCAGATTCCGGACGTTGAGCCGAAAGCCGCAATCGCGAGCTCCGGCCCGAAAACAACATGCGCCGGGCTCCGCGGTTTGTCGTTAGACCGCGACTACAAGGTCCTAGAGGTCTCGATCTGCAACCCGTTGGAGCAACCCAAATAGCTCATCAAGCCGTATGGGCTTATCGAGGTGCCCATCCATGCCGGCTTTGCGGTACTCGACCAAAAACTCGCTCGCCGCGTCGGCCGACAGAGCTATGATCGGAGTTCGCGATCGGCCGTGGGCCTCTTCCCAGAGACGCATCGCCCGGGTCGCTTCGATGCCGTTCATCTCAGGCATCCGAACATCCATCAGCACGAGATCGAACTTGCCGTCCTGAAAGGCGCCTAGGGCTGCGGCCCCGTTGGCCGCTATTTTCAAGTCAAACCTGGTACCTTCCAGCATGGCGGTGATGAGTTGCTGGTTGGCGGCGTTGTCCTCGGCGAGAAGAATCCGCAGAGGCTCGTCTACCGCCACGTTTTCAACCGTTTTGAGGTGGGTCAACCGAACCATGGGCTCGCCGCCGCACGTAGGCGACAACTGGCTTTGCAACTGTCCGTCCTCCAACGTCCATTCAAGCTTAAGCAGCCGTCCCAGAGCGTCCAGCAGCTCTGAGTTGTCGATGGGCTTGCTTATGAAGGCGTTAGCTCCGCCGGCGAGCGCAATGCTCTCGGCATGTTCGGGGCTGTCGGCTGAGTTCGCCAAGACAGCGATGCCCTTCAAAGAATCCATCATGCGCAGCATGGCCGTTGTCTGAAGCCCGTCCAGGACGGGCATCCTCAGGTCCATCAAGATCAAGTCAGGCGATACGGCTTGCGCCCGCTGCAGCGCCTCGACGCCATTGGCTGCGATGGAAACTTCAAACCCGAGCTGGATCAGTAGATCCCGGACAACGTTACGGCTGTCGTTGTTGTCATCCACCACAAGTACGTGGCGGCGGGGGCCGGAATATCCCCGGACCTGCTCGATCGCCAACCTGCCAGCCGCTGCGGGTCGTTCTGCCAGAGGGAATGTCACGTCGAACCAGAAACTTGTGCCCTGCCCGACGCGGCTGCGCACTTCGATGCTGGAACCCATCAAATCAGCGAACTGCCGGCTTATCGTCAGCCCAAGCCCCGTACCGCCCTCCTGAGTGCCCACGGCGCCCACCTGCTCGAAGGGGCGGAAGATTAGCTCCAGCTCGTGCTCTGCAATCCCGGGGCCGCTGTCCTGGACTTCAAATCGGATGGTCGCGCTCTGTTCAGTGCGCCGCAAGTGGCTCACCACCAGCGACACCCTCCCCTCCTCGGTGAATTTGACCGCATTAGACAGCAGGTTCAGAAGGATCTGACGCAGGCGCTTTTCGTCGGCCTGAACGGCGCTGACCACGTCGTCGTCGATCAGACAGTTGAATTTAAGTCCCTTCTCTTCGGCCCGCACGCCTATCATCTCGCAAACGCCAGCAGCCATCGCCTGCAAGTCGGTCGGCGCGGGATGCAATTGCATCTTGCCCGCTTCGATTTTTGAGAGGTCGAGCAGGTCAGTGATTAGGGAGAGTAGATGCTTTCCGCTGCGGTGGATCGTTCGAACCGGCTCCACATGGCCGGCCGACAGGTCAGCGCGCAGGAGCAACTGGGCATAGCCCAATATTGCATTCAGGGGCGTCCTCAGCTCGTGGCTCATACTAGCCAGGAAGTCTGACTTGGCCCGGCTGGCTCGTTCGGCCGCAGCCTTGGCTTGCTTCAGCACGGCTGTGTCCTGCCTGGCCTTTCGGAAACGAACGAGCATGTAAAGCAGCAGCGCTACGCCCCACACGACGAGGATGCCCAGATAGAGTTGCGCAGGCGTCGCGGCCGAACGCCGGAGCTTGATGGAATTGAGACGAAACGCGTACCGCCCAGGCGCAGCTGAGGCCCCGGTCGAGATCTCGATTCCAACGATGTTGTCCAGCTGACGTCTCGCCAACTCGGGCTGAAGATTTTTGCCCTGTAGCCACCATTCAGCGACGCTGAAGTCCTCTGCGTGAAAGACTAGCCTCTGCCCCCCTGGCTTTAGACTGAAATCTACTTTGTTGACTTTATTTGTCGAGCGGTCCCCCGGTTTGGAGTACCGGTCGTCGCGGTTCTTCAGGCCCAGGCGGGCCGTCGACGGGGGTCCGCTATAGGCAAATTCAAGCTCGATGCTGTCTAGGTTACGGAGGTCTAGCCCGGGGCGTGTCCCATATCCGTCGAACGCCACCTCGTAACCACAATACATGCTAGGCGCGCCAGGTCTCAAAGCGCACGTAAAGCGCAGAGGTTTATCTGCATCTTCTAGTGTTGAGGCGCCGCCGCTCGCCTGATCCGCATAGCCGCTGTAAAGGAACTCTCCAGCCGTCGCTTGGGAGATCAGGATGTCGCGGCCGAAAATCTGCCGCTGGAAGCCAATCACGGCTACCGTAAGCAACAGCAGCGCCAGCAGGGTGATTTCGGCCCCGTGACGGGCAATGCTCCCGCTGAGATCGCGCCCGGGTTGCTTCGGAGCCTTCCTGGCTTTCATCTCGTCACCCCCTGTAGCTTTGCTGTGCCTGCGTATCGATTAGCGGTGAACAAATTGCGCTCTCGCGTCCCCAACACCCTGTTGAGGCCCAGCCTTCACAACGGATTTCGCCCCGCCATCGTGCAGGACGCAATCTGTAGTAGACTCTTGTCGAGACCACCCACGGGATGAGCGGCGGATGCAATGCAGCGTTGTGGTCGGTGAGACTGGATGTCGCAGGTGCTAATACCAATCGCCCCTAGCGTGAACCTGTGGCCCATTGGCGATGACCGGTGGATTTGATGCGGTCTGGCTCGTCGATGAGGCTGTTGCTGGCTTCGCAGATGGCTTGGACGATGGCGTCGTGGTCGTCGAACACCCGGTTGGAGAGGAAGCGCTGTCGCAGGTGCTGCCAGACGTTCTCGGCGGGATTGAGCTCGGGCGAGCGTGGCGGCAGGGGCAGCAGGGTGAGGTTGTCGGGCGGTCTGAGTTTTTGGGTGGTGTGCCCATCCGGCCTGGTCGAGGACGACCACGCCATGGGCTCCCGGGGCGGCCTGCAGGGCGATCTCGTCGAGCTGGAGTTGCATGGCGGCGGTGTTGGCCTTCTCGCAGGCCCAGGCCGCGCCCACCCCACGCGCGGGACAGATGGCCCCGAACAGATAGGCGCAACCGGTCCGCAGGTCGGCGATCTGGCGGGGCCGCGTCCCGGCCTTGCCCCAGACCCGCGTGCGGTGGGTCTTTTGACCGACCCGCATCTCGTCTTGGAACCAGACCTCGACAGGCGTGCCGGGCGTCAGGCCAGACTGAATGCCCGCCAGCGCCCCTGCGAAGCTTTTTTAAAATCCACCTGGGCCTGGACGTCCTGGCGATAGTGCTGGGGCCGGGCGGTGATGTGCGAAAAGCCCAGCCGCTTGAGCAGCTTGCCAACCGTGCGCTCGTGCACCCTCACCCCGAAGCGTTCGGCGATGGCCGTCTGCAGATCGCAACACCGCCAGCCCGCCACGCCCTTGCGCCCATCTGCCTCGGGCCCGGCCTCCACCAGCGCGCCCAGGGCCTGCTCCTGTTGCGGCGACAGACATCGCCGGGCGCCCGGCGGCGGACGGTTGATCAGGCCCTCCGGACCCAGGGCGTTGAACCGCAGCGCCCAGTCCCGCAGCGTCTGCCGGTCCATGCCGGCCAACTCAGCCGCTTCGGCTCGACTGCGGCCTTCATAAACCGCCGCCAGCGCCAGCAGGCGCCGCACCTGATCTGGATCCTTGGCCCGCGCCGCCAGCCGACGGGTCCGCGCCGCGTCATAATCGACTCGAAGCTTGATGGCGGACATCCACGACCTCCCTTGCAACCAGGAGCGTGAATCACTGTCCGGCCAGTCAGGGAATCCTGTCGGAGTCAGGGGCTTTTGGTATAAGTTTCTTGTCTCGCGAGGAATGGGGCCAAGGCGCGCCGTGCGCCCCAGGGGAAGAAAGGCAGGCTGTGAGGTTGTGGGAGCGGACCGGTCCCCGGTCAGATCAGGCCAGAAGAGGACGGCGGTCGGCGAGCCCGGCAAAGGTCTCCTGGAGAGGCCAGGATGGCGGCCGTCGGCGCTTTCACCGTCCAATCTGACAGCGCGTCTTGGGCGACATCCGCCCCTTTCCCATCGAGTTCAGGGCAGTCCAGTGACGCCCAGTCGCCGACCTGGCCGGTAAGAACATGACCCCATGTCGGGTGTTCGCCGGGAGGGCCGAGCTGGGCGCGGCCTGGAAGATGGCCGGCTGGTCCAAGAACGACTATCTGCCGGTCAAGCTGGACGGCCGTCGTCCCCACCGCGATCAAGGACGGCCTGGTCGTCATCGACGGCGTCCACAGCCTGGCCTGGTCGCGCAGCAACGCGCCCAAGGCGGACTAAGCGGCCAGCCTCTCCGCCGATCCGGCGGGGCGGGCGCGGCGCGCGAGGGCTGGCGACGGAAGCGACACAGGGTATAGCGGCGACATGACTGCCCTCGCCGCCCTCGCCGCCGGACTGATCGCATGCACCGCGCCCACCGTGCATGACGGCGACACCTTGCGCTGCGGATCCGATCGCATCCGGCTGTTCGGGGTCGATGCGCCCGAGGTGAAGCGCAGCACGACAACGGCCGAGCCGCTGGCCTATGAGGCGCGGGACTTGCTGATCACGCTGACACGGGGCCGCGGGGCCGCGTCGGCTGCCGCGTTCTCGACCATGACCGCTACGGCCGCAGCGTCGCCCACTGCTGGTCGGACGCCACGCCCGACATCAACGCCGCCCTGATCCACTCGGGCCTGGCCACGGAATACCGGCGCTACAGCAAGGGCGCCTATGCCGCCGCCGAGGCCGAAGCCAGGCAAGCCCGGCGCGGGGCCTTGAAATAGACAGACGAAGCGAGCGATCGATCCCAAGGGATCGCCGCCCGCAGGTGAGGCTTCCAGGATTTGGAGCTCGTTCCGCTCGCGGGAGGCCGCCGAATGGGTCGCCGCCGGTGACCCCCGTTGAGAAAGTTCGCCCCCTGGCCGCAGTCGCCGGTCGCCGGCCTAGCCTGGCCCCTTGTCGAAGGCTCGGGCGTAGAGCGCTTCGATCCGTTCGACCTCGCCCTCCGTCAGGGCCTCGAACTCCCTCCCGCGAGCGCGTTCGGAGAGCTGGCCGCCGGCCTGGTCCAGGAACTTGCGCAGCAGTTCGACCTCGCCCGTCGGCATATCGACGATCTGCTGAACGTCTTGGCTGAACCGGTCGAAGGCCTGAAGGAACCAGACCTCCTGGGGCAGGTCCTGCTCGATGGTCTGCTCGACGCAGGCATAGAGGAAGGCCGCGTGGGCGGTGGCGTCGAAATAGCGATAGAAGGCGGCGGTGTCGTTCAACACCTCGACGTTGCCGGTGTCGGTGGCGCGCCAATCGATGAATGGCAGGAGCTGCGCCGAGTAGGACTCCAAGACTGCCTTGTAGCGGTCGATCTGACGCAAGATCGCGGCGCTGACCGGAAAGACCAGGCCTGGCGGGCTATAGGCGGCGCGGGCCAAGGCATGATGGATCAGCCAGCGGTGCAGCCGGCCGTTCCCGTCCACATAGGGGTGGATATAGACGAAACCGAAGGCCAGGCTGGCCGCCGCCACCACCGGATCCATGCCGCCGCGCGCCGCGCGCTCGGCGAAGGCCGCCACGCCGTCGATCAGGCTCCGGAGATCATCAGGGCGGGCGCTGACATGGTCGGGAAGCGGGATGTTACTGTCGCGGTCGTGGACGCCGACAAAGCCGCCCTCGTCCCGAAGACCCAGGCGAACGAACCGGGCGTCGCCAATGACCACCTTCTGGAGGCGATCAAGCTCCGCCAGATCCAGCGGCCGCGCCCCGGCTTGGGCGATGGCCTGGCCCCAACGGGCGGCGCGCTGCCCGGTCGGCCGCTCGCCCTCGATGGCGAAAGAGGACTTGGAGTCGCTCAGCAGAATGAAGGCCGCCGCCCGCGCCATCAGGTCGGGCCGCACCCGGCCCATCGCCTCGCGCGCCTGCTCGCCCAAGGCCTTATCGCCATAGGCGATGAGTTCGGCGGTCTTGCGGACCAGCGGGCAAAAGGCCGCCGTGCCCGGCAGGTTGTTGAGGACCTTGTGGCGGGGCGAAGGCTCGGCGACGGCCAGAGCGTATTGCTGGTCGGGATCCAGCACCGGAACCAGCCGGACCTTGCCGGGATCAAGCAGATCGAGCTGGCCGCCCGTCAGCCATTCGTAGAGGAACCAGAGGCGGCGGGCGAAGGCGCCGGTCGGCGTGGCCCTGACGATCGCCTCGATGTCGGAAGACGCGACCTGGTCGAACAGCTTGGACAGCACCTGCAGGTCGACGCCTTCATAGCGCAAGGCCAGGGTCAGCTGAGCGGCGAGCGTCGCCTCCGGCCGGTGCCGGGGTGTCAGCATCAGCCAGTCGGGGGTCGAGACGGGATGGTGGCGGGCGGCGATGGCGGCCGTTTGGACCGGAAGCGGCAGGACGAGGTCATAGCGGGCGATCAGCGCGGCGTAGCCGGCGAGCTCCCCGGGCTCGGGAAGGGCGCGACCGCGAAACTCGGTCACCGCGCGCGTAGGCCATTCACCCATTTCAAACCCCGCGAAATTCGATCACCGGGCTGCGGCCCGCTTGCGGGAATCCGTCACCGTTCGCGAAAATCTATCACATCTCCGAATATTTGAGAATCTTGATCACGCCGCATTCGATCGCGGCCTGGTGGCGATGAACCCATCGCCCTCACGCGAAGACCGGCACACGCCAAACCGGTTTGAGCGTGGTCGGGTGGCGCACGGGCCTTGCTCGCCCGGCGCGCCGGCGCGCCTGCGCGCGTCCATCCACGCACAGAAAGTGGTCGATCCCAAGGATCGGCCACCCCAGCTTTCAACATCGTGGAAAAGGCGGGGCGGTCTTGGACCGCCCCGTCCTCGCCTATTCGGCCGCGACCGCGACCGCCTGGGCCGCGACAGTCTCGACGACTTCGGCGTCAAGCTCCGCGACGACTTCGGCTTGGTCCACCTCGGCCGCTAGTGGATTGATTCCAACGTTTGGTGCCCACGGGCGGCGGCGGCGATGATCTTGTCGGGGTCGGCGGTCCAGACGAAGGGCTTGGGCTGCTGGTTGTGATCGGCGACGAAGCGGTTGATGGCGGCCTGGAGGTCAACGACGCCCTTGTCCCGACGCGAAATGTTTTCATCCAAGGAAATCTCGGCGGGATCGTTGGTCGTATCGACCACGCAGCGCACAGGCTCAGTTTTGCTCAGCAGCTTGCGCTTGGCCAGGAGCTTGAGGGCCTGACGGCGACCTTCGCCGATGGTGACGAGGTAGTAGCCGCTTTCCTGGCCGCCTTCCCTCACCTCCGGCTCGACCACCAGGGGCTGGAGCAGGCCCTTGAAGCGGATGCTGGCGGCGCGGGCCTCGATATCCTCGGCCGAATGGCCGACACGCCGCGCGTTGCGCGGCGAGGCCTTCAACTTGTTGAGGGCGATGTCACGCACCTCACCGGGCTGGACCGGAACGCGCCCGGCCTTCACGGCTGGGGCGCGGGCGGTGTCTTGAACTTGGGTCATGGTCTTTTTCCTTGGGCAGGGGTGCAGGCGCAAGGCGCGCCTGAACCCCTGCCCGTCGGCGAGACCGGGGGTGCAAACGGAGGGGCGGCTTCGCGGGGATCCGGCTGCAGGGCGTTGCTGCCCAGCCTGTCGACCGCTCCCGTAGCGACCGAAGCTGGGCGGAAGCCGATCCGAAGTGCGCCAGGGGCGGAGCCCCAAGCCACGCGATCACCTCGTGATCGCTCTTCGAAAAATGAAGCCTGCACAGGAGCCCGCGCATGCGCGTGTCGGGAGGCGGCGTCGAGCGGCCGGCGGCGACCCCCATTCCTTGTCTTAAGGGCGCCCGCCAGGCGTCGCGCCCGTGGGAGCGGCGAAAGCCGCGGGACCGAGCGTGACCGCCGGCCGTTCTCGATATTGGGTGAAGCCGGGCGCGAAAGCGCTCGGCGCGAACCTCTGGCGAAGCGTTTGCAAAAGGTGGACCCTGCCGCCCCGACTAGCGCCGCAGTGTCTGCATCCCGGTGAGGACGCCGGGCTCGACGAGATCGACGGGCTCACGGTCCGCAGGCCCAACGGGCCTGAGATCGCCCCAAAGGCGCTGGGGCGTTTGCACCGCGGTCTCAGGGTCTCCAGGAGACACCCCTTTGCCGGCCGGTCGCCCTGGCATCCCCAAACCAAGCACCCGCGCCGCCTGCGGAGCCGATGTCAAGACCACGAGGAGGCGCGTTCCAAAACCGCCGAACGCCTGTCTTTCCACGCCAGAGCCCACCTTGACCTTATGGTCGCTTGCTGCGTGGGCAAGGCCTTGAACTATGGGCCAAAAGCGAGCCTGCCATGCCGCAAGACCTCGCGCCGCCGCCCCGTCCCGTGGGCGCCCTGCCCGCCACCGGCGCCATCCGCCGGCCAGAATTGCGCAAGATCGAGCCGCTCACCGACACGACCATCTATGAGATGGAGCGTCGCGGAGAATTTCCCCGCCGGTTTTCGCTGACCCGCTGCTGCGTGGTCTGGGATCTGGGATCTGGGATCTGGGATCTGGGCGAGATCGAAACCTGGCTGGCGCACCGCAACCACGCCGCTCTAGACCCGTCGGCCGCCCCCGCCGAGGGTCCCGATGTCCAGACCCGGCGGACGCGCCCGGTGCAGCGGACGCGATAAGTCATCGCTGTCTGCGGACGGGCCGGTTCCTGCGCGGCCGCGGCGCCGACCGTGCGCGCCATGGCGTCGACACCTGGCGTTTTCGCGTTGCCATTCATCGTAACGGCTGCTCGCAATACACATGGGAACCAACCGCCCCACCGGATCGCTAAAGCTCTGCCTTAGCCGGAGCACACTTTTGTCCGAACACTTCCCCTGGCCTCGAACGGTCGGGTCATCCTCACCTACGGCCGAAGCCTGATGGCCTTGGTCATTGCTCGCTCGCTGGCCCAGCGCGGTGTCGAGGTCATAGGGTGCGACGATGTCGACCTGGCGGTGATGTCGTTCTCAAAGCATGTGAAGGAGACCTTCACCGTCGCGCCCTGGAAGCTTCGGCCCGACGATTTCCTCGACGAACTGGAAGCCGCCGTGCGCGAATATGCGCTGCGCGATGAACGCCCCTACGTCCTGATGCCCGTGTTCACAGAGGGCGAGTTGATCGCACGCCACCGCGCGCGCTTCGAGCCCGCGGTCAAGCTCGCCGCGCCGTTGTGGAAGAGCATCAGTGTTGTCCATCCAAAGGACCATTTGGCCAAGCTAGTCGAAAGCGATGATCTTCCGGCCCCGAGGACCCGGATCGTGCCGGACCGCGCGGCGTTGACGCGGTTGGCGCCGACGCTGGAATACCCGCTCATCGTCAAGCCCAGCGACGGAGCCGGTGGCCGGGGGTGAGCATCGCGGGGTCGACTGACGAGGCGATCGAGCAGGTCGAGGCGCTGGGCTTTACCCCTACCCTCCTGCTCCAAAGCCTGGTTCCGGGCGAGGATTTCTGCGTCGCCGCGCTGGCCGACAAGGGCAGGCTGGCGGCGATGATGGCCTATCGCAATCTGACCACCTTTCCCCGCAAGGCCGGGGCCGGGGCCGTTCGGGAGACTGTCGACGCCGAACCCTTCCGGGAGGCCGTCGAAAAGGTCGTGGCGGCGTTGGGCTGGGATGGGCTGGCTGAGCCTTGACAGCGAAGTGTCAGCACCAGAGCCAGGTACTCGCGGGTGCAGTTGTCGATCACCGCCAGGGTCCGCAACCGCCGAACGCCTGTCACTGCACGCCACAGTACGATCGCGGCTCGGAGCGCATTGCGCTAACATTCTTGCGGGACGAAATCATGGCTGCGACCGACAAGGGCCAGACATGCAAGCGGATCCCACCTCCTCCCCCCAATTGGGCAGCCTTGGGCGCTTGGCGTACCGGGTAAAGGAAGCCGCTGATGCGCTGGCGATAAGCCGAAGTCGATTTTATGAGCTCGTCGCCGCTGGCGACATCCGCGTTCTGAAAGACGGCGCGCGAACCTTGGTTCGACATACAGAGCTGGTGGCCTATCTCGATCGCCTCGAAGACACTGCCCGATTGTCTAGGCCGCCCTTGCGAAGCAGGTCGCCGCCTAATCGTCCATAAGCGTCCGACGCTTTTCGAACAGATCGCCACGACGATAGGCGGCCTCGACCTTGTTTCCGATGGTGTGCGCTAAGGCCATCTCGACGAGTTCGCCAGGATAATCCCTGGTTTCCGCCGCCCAGTCGCGGAAGGTGCTCCCAAAGCCATGGGTTGTAAGATCGCCTCGGCCAAGATCTTTGAGCACCTTGAGCAGGCTCATGTTGGATAGACCCCTGCCCGGTCGAAGACCTGGGAAGATGGGACCTATGGGCGAGGCCAACGCCGCCTGCTCTCCCGTCAGATACGTCTGAGCGCGCCGCCGGCGGACCAATTGCCCTTCGAGAATGGCGATCGTCGGTGCTGACAGATGCACTCGGTGCTCCTTGCCTCCCTTCATCCGCTCGCCGGGAATAGTCCAGAGGGCCTTGGCAAGATCGATCTCTTCCCAGACACCGCCGAGGATCTCGTTGGTGCGTCCGATCGTGAGGATCGTAAACTCCAGCGCCCGCGCCGCCACGCCGCGCACGGCCGCCAGGTTCGTCATGAACGCCACGATCTCGGAAAACGGCAGCGCCGCGTGGTGCTTGACCAATCGAACCTTGGACTTGGCCGGAAGGATCTTGTCGAGGTGGCCGTTCCATCGGGCGGGATTGTCGCCCTCGCGGTGACCGTGAGCTGTGGCCCAGTCGATCACGTTCTCAATGCGGCCTCGAACCCGGCTCGCCGTCTCGGCCTTGCTGGCCCAGATGGGCTTGATCGCCAAGAGCACATGGGACGTCTCGACCGTGCTGACATCCAGTCCTCCCATATGCGGCGAGGCGTAGGTCGTCAGGGTGCTTTTCCACTGTTTAACGTGCTTGTCGTTGCGCCAGGACGCCTTGTTATCTTCGATGAAGGCATCGACCGCGTTGTCGAAGCTGACATTGACAGCGTTGTCTTGCGCCTCCGCCGCCTCACGTTTCCGACGCTCGTCGATCGAATCCAGGCCGGCTAGCCGCAGCCTTTGAGCGTCGCGGGCCAGTCCCCGCGCTTCGCTGAGGGTGACCGAATGCAGCGGTCCCAGGCCCGTTCGACGTTCCTGATCCCCTTTCCAATAGCGGAAAACCCACGACCGCCCCGCCTCGCCGCTGACCTGTAGGTACAGGCCTCCCCCGTCCGGATACCAACCGGGCTCATCGAGTCGTCGAACCTGCAGAGCCGTAAGGCGCTCAAGAAGCCGAGCCGACGGTGCTGGATCAGCCTGGACGCGTCCAGACACGAGTTCGAGATTTACTCAATGAAATACGGGGCTTAACGGACCCGCCTGGACATTGGTGGACGCCCATGGATGGGGTGGTGGCGGAGACGGAGGGATTCGAACCCTCGATACCCTTTTGGGGTATGCCGCTTTAGCAAAGCGGTGCCTTCAGCCTCTCGGCCACGTCTCCTCCTGAGAGGGGAGCGGTTCGATAGCCTGTTCGCCGGGCCGTGACAATCGAGCTATCGGAAAAATCCGCGTTAACGTGAAGCTCAGACCGCGAGACTAGCCTGAACCCTGTTTTACAACGGGCTTGGGGCCTCATGTCGTCTGCGATCGCACAATCATTCGAGACCGAAGATGTCCCGGCGGCCGACGTCGAGACGACGCCGACCTTGCCGATGATCGAGGACGAAGACGCCGTAGGCGTCGGTCGGCGCGGCCCGTTCCGTCCCGGCCGCCTGGTGCCGGCCCGGGCTCGCATGCAGGTCCGCAGTCTTTCCCGCGCCTTTCGGATGGTCGACGCGCTCGCCGTGGCGGCGACGACCGCCGCGACCATGATGATCACCCACCTGCCGGCCGCCGCCTTCGCGCCGCTGGTGCTGGGCGCCCTGGCCCTCGTGCCCGTCCTCTACGCGCTCGAGGCCTACGCCTTCCATCGCCGCGACAGCTTCCGCCGCCATGGCCTGCGCTTGCTGGCCGCCTATGGCGCGACGGCCCTGGTGGTGTTGGCCGCCACCCTAGGCTTTGGCGAGGCTCGCGCCGCGCCCCTTTTCGTCGTCGCGGGATGGAGCGCGGCCCTGGTCGCCGTGACCGGCCTTCTCCACACGATCTGGTGGCGCGCCGTTGATCACGGCCGTCGCGAGGGTCGCCTGACTCCCAACGTCGTGGTCGTGGGCGCCACGGTCAATGCCGAGCGCTTCATCCGCACCGCCCTGGCCACTGGCGACGTCAATGTGCTGGGCGTGTTCGACGACCGCGCCGACCGCGCCCCGCCCCAGGTCATGGGGGTGCCGGTTCTGGGCGACACCACGGCCCTGATCGACCACCGCATCATGCCCTATGTCGACCGGGTGATCATCGCGGTGAGCTCCTCGGCCGAGGCCCGCGTCCGCCAGTTGGTTGAGCGGCTGGAAGTGCTGCCTAACCCGGTCAGCCTGTTCGTAGACGTGGGTCACGAGGCCCAGCGTAGCGCCTCCCTGGCCCGCTTCGTCGACCTGTCGGGCGCGACCACTGACGCTCGCCGCGCCATCGCAAAACGCGCCCAGGACATCGTGGTCGGCGGGCTGGGCCTGCTGGTCGCCTCGCCGATCATGCTGCTGGTGGCCCTCGCCATCAAGCTGGACAGCCCTGGCCCGGTGTTCTTCCGCCAGCGTCGCCACGGCTTCAACAACGAGGCCATCCTGGTGTGGAAGTTCCGGTCGATGCGACACGAGATGGCCGACGCCAAGGCCGCCCGCCAAGTCAGCGCCAATGACGACCGCGTCACCAAGGTCGGCAAGTTCATCCGCAAGACCAGCCTCGACGAGCTGCCCCAACTGTTCAACGTGCTGAAGGGCGAGATGTCGATGGTCGGCCCCCGCCCCCACGCCATCGGCATGAAGAGCGGCGACGTGGAGTCGGCCAAGCTGGTCGCCCACTATGCCCACCGCCACCGCATGAAGCCGGGCGTCACCGGCTGGGCGGCGATCAACGGCTCGCGCGGCCCGGTCGATACGGCGCAGCTGGTCCAGGAGCGTGTCGCCCTGGACGTGGACTACATCGAGCGCCAATCGTTCTGGCTGGACCTCTACATTATCGCCATGACCATCCCCTGCCTGCTCGGGGACCGGTCGGCGGTGCGCTGAGGACCCGATCATGTTCTGGCGTGGCGTACTGGGATACCTGCCGGTCAATATCGCTCAAGGCGTGGTGGGCCTGCTCACCATCGTGCTGTTTACCCGTGTCCTGACGCCTGAGCAGTATGGCGTCTACGCCCTCGCCTTCTCGGCGCTCAGCCTGACCCAGACGATCCTGCTCACCTGGACGGAAGCCGCGATGGCCCGCTTCCATGCGCGGCAGGAGGCCGACGGCCGGCTGCCCGATCACTTCGCCACGATCTATCGCCTGTGGTTCGCCCTCGTCCTGGCCGTCCCGGTGGTCGCGGTGCTGGTGCTGAAGTTCGCGCCCTTGGCCGCTCCGCTGAAGATCGCCGTTGCCGCCTCCCTAGCCGCTGTCGTGGTCAAGAGCCTGACCAAACTGTCGCAGGAGCGCCGCCGCGCGTCCGGCGAGGTCTCCAGCGCGGCCCTGCTCGACATCGTCCAGACGATCGGCGGCTTCGCCCTGGGCCTCGTATTGGCTTTGGTCGGCCTGGGCGGCGCCGCGCCGATCCTCGGCATGGGGGCGATCTCGCTGCTGTGCCTGGTGTTCGTGCTACCGACCGACCTGCGCCGCGCCCAGGGTGGTCGGTATGACGCCGCCATGGCCAAGGCCTATGCCGCCTATGGCCTGCCGGTGGCCCTGTCGCTGATCCTGGCCTTGGTGCTTTCGACCACCGACCGTTTCCTGTTGGCGGCCTTCCTGGGCGAAAAGGCGGTCGGCGTCTATCACGCCGGCTATTCGCTTGGCAGCCGCACGCTCGACGTGGTGTTCATTTGGTTGGGCATGGCCGGTGGTCCCGCCATGGTCGCGGCCCTGGAGCGCGGCGGCCACCCCGCCCTGAAGGACGCCGCTCACGAGCAGGCCAGCTTCATGGTGCTGCTGACCCTGCCCGCCGCCGTGGGCCTGGCCCTGGTCGGTCGTCCGTTGGCGCAGGTGATGATCGGACCGCAACTGAGCGCCGGCGCCGGCGGCGTCGTGCCTTGGATCGCCTTGGCCGGTTGGCTGTCGGGCGTGACCACCTATTACCTGCTGCAGGCCTTCACCCTGGGTAGGAAGACCCCGATGCTGATTGTCTGCATGGCCATTCCAGCCAGCACCAATGTCGCCCTGAACCTCTTGCTAATCCCGCGCTTTGGCCTGGACGGAGCGCTCTGGTCAACCGCCGCCAGCTACGCGATTGGCGCGATTGGGGCGGGTGTCCTGGGCCGCCGCGTCTGCCCCCTGCCCGTGCCCTGGTCCAACCTGTTGAAGGCCGGTGTGGCCTGCGCCTTGATGGGCGCCGTTGTGTTGGCCGTGCCGGCCTTCGGCGGGGTCGTCGAGCTGCTGATCAAGGCCGCGCTCGGCGCCCTGGTGTATGGCCTCGCGGTGCTGGCTGTCGACGCCGGTGGCCTGCGCGGCCGCCTGAACGAAATTCTCCAGCGCCGGTTGAGAGCCACATGACCGTCGTTTCCGAAACCCTGACCGACAACATCGCCTGGACGTCCCTCTCCGAGACGGGCGCCCAGCCGCGCCTGTCGGTGCTGATCCCGACCTTCCGCGACGATCCCAGCGCCCTGCTCAAGGCGCTCGATGAGCGCGGCGTCGAGGCCGAGGTCATCCTGCTGGACGACGGCGGCGGCGACGCGGCCTTGGTCGAGCGGATGGCCAAGCGCATCGAGACGATGACGCTGCCGGCCCGGTTGGTCGTGCTGTCGTCCAACGAGGGCCGCGCCAAGGGCCGCAACCGCCTGGCGCGCCACGCCCGGGGCGGCCACCTGCTGTTTCTCGACAGCGACATGCTGCCCGACCCGATCGGTTTCCTGGCTCGCTGGACAGCGCTGGCCGGGGACGACGTGGCCGTGGCCTTCGGTGGGTTTACCCTGGACCAGACGCCCCACCGGCCCGAGCACGACCTGCACCGGGCCATGGCCCTGAAAAGTGACTGCACCTCAGCGCCTGAACGGGCCAGGGAACCCGAAAAGCACGTCTTCACCTCCAACCTCTTGGTCCGCCGAGACGTCTTCGACACCGTGGCTTTCGACGAAGGCTTCGCCGGCTGGGGGTGGGAGGACGTCGAGTGGGCCATGCGGGTGTCGGCGCTCTATCCGATCGTCCATATCGACAATTCGGCCACCCATCTGGGACTGGACACGGCCCAGGCCCTCGCCGCCAAATACGAACAGTCAGCGGCCAACTTCGCGCGGGTCGTGCAAGGCCACCTTGCGGTGGTTCGAAACTATCCCAGCTACCGTGTCGCCAAGGCGCTCAAGCCCTTGCCTTTGCGGCCCCTCTGGCGGCCGATGCTCAAGTCCATCGCCCTCTGCGAGGCGGCTCCGACGCCGCTGCGGGCCCTCGCCATGCGGCTCTATCGCGCCGCCCTCTATTCGGACGCCGTCTGATGCAGACCTTCCCCGCTGAAGAGATTGGCGAAAAAGTCGACGCCTACGAGCCCGACGTCACATTGAAGGGCAAGCTGAGGCGACGACTGATCCGCCTGGCCCATCGCCGACCCGCCAAGGTGAAACTGGAGCGGCCGATGGTGTCGTTCAGCTTTGACGACGCCCCCGCCACGGCCTGCGAGGCCGGAGCCCGGGTGCTGGAGCAACGCGACCTGCGCGGCACCTATTATTTCGCGGCCGGCCTCGCCGGCCGCGACGGGCCCATGGGCCGTTTCGCCACCGGTGAGGACGCCGCGAGGTTGCACGCCGCCGGCCACGAGATCGCCTGCCACACCTTCTCGCACCTCGACTGCGGCCAGTCCTCGGCGGCCGAGACCCGGGCCGACGTCGACCGCAACAGCGCGGCCCTGGCGACCTGGGGCGTCGGCGAGCCGGTCAGCTTCGCCTATCCTTACGGCGACGTCGCCGGCCCAGCCAAGACCGCCTTGGCCAGCCGCTTCAAGACCCTGAGGGCCCTGCACCACGGTCTGATCGCCAACGGCGCCGACCTCAACCAGGCCCCCGCCGTCGGCATCGAGGGCGAGGACGGCGAGGCCGTGGCCCTGGATTGGCTGGACAAGGCCCATGCCCGCAACGCCTGGCTGATCCTCTACACCCACGACGTCGCGGCAGAACCATCCCAGTGGGGCTGCACCATCGGAACGCTGGAGCGGTTGGTGGATGGGGCGCTGGTGGCGGGCTTCGACGTGGTGACCGTGGCCGAAGGCGCGCGGCGGATCGGGCTGTAGGGCTCCTCTCCTCCAGGGGGAGGACTTTGCCACGATTGGGGACAGGCGCATGCGCCTGTCCCCATCAGCAGGCGCGGGTTCACGCTCACGCGCCAAAGCTGCGATGGGATGGGGAGGGTGCGAAGCGCCCGGGCTCCGCCCGGAGGATTTGCAGATTTGATACCGTTTCGACGAAGACGAGCGCTTCGCGTGGCCTTCAGACGAGAGCCATCGGCGCGCGGGGTCTTAACCCGCTTCCGAAGTGGGCCCTCGGCGGGCGGAGGGTTGGCTGACCCTCCGGACCGTACAGGCGATTTCAGCCCGTACCTGTTGGCAACGGCCGCCTACCCGGGCGCCGAAGTTTTGTCGCCGCGGGGGCGAACCTGCTCCGAACCGACCTTGGGGCGTCTCCCGAAGAAGACACGGCGGCCAAGCCTTCCCGCTCGACCACTTCCCACCGCCCGTCAGGTCGCCGGCCGACGTCCCTCCCCGTGCGATGGGGTGAGATCATTATGAGGGCGCCCAAAAGGGGTGAGCGTCAAAAAGATTGAGAAAGTTTAGAGCGTTGATTTTGAATGACTTTGTTTCGTGACCACTCGCGTCGAACTGCTCACGCGCCTTTCTATCCTTTGCGGGGAGGCGTGGAACCCTCAACCTTGGTCATCTGCCGAAAATTGATCGCTGCTTTTTCATCCTCTCATCCCGGCGGAGGCCCGGATAAAAGGAATTTCGGGTGTTGCTTCCATCGGAAGCAAACCGCTCTAGGCCTCGATCTCGCGGTCCGGGAAGGCCAGCTTGGCCGCGAAGGCCACGAACAGCACCCAGCGAAAGTCATTATAGACCACCGCGATGCTCTCGGTCAGGGCCACCAGACTGTAGACGACCAAGAAGGGGAAGGCGAGCAGCGCGCCCCGGTCGCGGAACACCGCGATCACCGCCAAGGTCATGGTCTGCAAGTAGAATAGCCCCCAGGCGATCAACCCCACCAGGCCCATGCCCAGCCACTGTTCCAGCCAGCTGTTATGGGCGTGCTGGGCCTGGAAGCCAGCGTTCTTGCTGATCCAGGCAAAGGGGCCCCAGCCGGTCTTGTCGCCCCACACCGCCTGGTAGCCATAGCCGAGCCAGGGCCGGTCCTCGATCTCGCGCATCACCGCGCTCCAGATCTTGGTGCGGCCGGTCAGGGTGGCGTCCTTGCCGAGGATCGAGAAGAACACATCGGCGGCGAACAGGATGAAGGCGGCCAATAGCACCACGCCGGTTACGCCGGCCCAGGTGGCGGCGACTCCAGCGGCGGGGCTGCGGCGGGCCACTAGCACGAAGCCGATCGCGCCCATGCCCAGCACCAGCGAGACCAGCGAGGTCTTTGACGTCGACATCAGCACCAGCACCAAGGCCAGGCCCGCGAAGGTCCACCACAGGTGAGCGCGCCGGGGGTTGAGCAGCGCGGCAGCCGAGAGGATGCAGAAGCCGAAGGCCATGTTTCCGCCCAGGCCGTTCTTCTCGCGCCAAAGGCCGCGCCAGGCGCCGGGGAAAAGCTCGGTCATGATCCCGATGCGCGGCACGGCCAGACAGACGACGAAACTGGCGATGATCAAGACCGCGAAGGCCGCTCCCACCACCTCGGCCAGCTGCGGCCAGCGAAACCGCGCCGCCAGGGCGACGCCGCCCAGGGTGGTGCAGACCAAGGCGAAACAGCGCCGGGCTGTCTGGTCGGGGTTCACCGACCAGACCATCGAGGCGACAACCACGACCAGCAGCACGATCAGGAACGGCTGCCGGATCAGCACCCGGAAGGTCGCGCCAGGCCGCAGGGCGATCAGGGCGAAGCCGGCGGCATAGGCGGGCAGGTAGGCGACTCGCAGGATCGCAGAGCCGGCCTCGGTGGCGCTCTCACCGACCAACGGCAATTCCCAGCCGCCGCTATAAAGCAGCAGGGCGAAGACCGCCAAGGCGAAGAGGGCGATGTGGGCGAAGGTCAGGCGGGCCGGCGCGGCGGCGGGCGCCGTTCCGTAGAGGCTCACGCCGGGCTCCTCAAGGCAGGATGGCCTTCAGGAAACGGGGCGGCTGGACCGAGGCCTGGTTGAAGAACACGCCAGCGCAGCGGCCGCCGGCCGAGGCCAGGGCGTCGCGCAACAGGCCGGGCGGCCGCACGTCGGGTTGCTGGGCGCTGACCACCATCACGATCTGGTCCATGTGCTGGGCCAGGGTCAGGGCCGCCTGGGAAGTGTCAGCTGAGGGACTATCGACGATGATGATCTCGGCGTGGCGGCGCAGGGCCGACCAATATTCGACGCCGGGCAGGATATGGACCTTCTGGCGGCCGCGCAGGGCCTCGCGGTTAAATCGAGTAACCCACAAGCTCGGCCCACCGACGCTATGGGCGGTCAGGTACTTGGCGTCGGGCCAGACGCCGCCGTCGGGCTTGGGGGCCGGCGGCTGCACGGTAAAAAAGGCCGAGCCGTCCGGCGAGGCCGGCGCGCCGGGGCCCATGGCGCCGTAGCGTTCGGGGTCGGCGGCGATGGCCTGGTATTGCGGCGAAGTGACGAGGTCGAGGTCGATCAACCAGGTCTTGCGACCGGCCCGCTTGGCGGCGAAGCGGGCGAATTCGCGGGCGGCGGTCGAAGTCCCCTCCCCACGCCGGGCGGATACGAACTGGACGACATGCGCGCGGCCGGGCGCGGGGGCGCCCAAGGACCCCCACAGCTCAGCCATCTCGACGTTCAAGTCCACCATTCGCCGAATCGCTACGCGTTGAAGTCCGTTCACCTTAAGGCCCAAACGCTTTCGCGTGAAAGGCGACGAAAGCGCCCAGGGCCAAGCTGATAAAGCCGCCCCAGGCTGTTAGGTTCATTTCAGCGCTTGTAGGCCGCCGTGGCCAGCACCGGCAGGTTCAGGGTGCGCGCGGCCGAAGCCGGAGTTTGCAGGCCCGGACGTAGCAGCATCCGCACGAGACCGGCGCAGGCGGCCGAGAACGCGGCGAACAGGAAGGCCAGGACCAGGATCGGCTTTTTCAGGCTCTTGCCGGTCGAGGGCGCCACGGCGCGCTGGACGATGCGGATATTGTCGCTGCCCTCGGCCGACATCCGGCGCTGGGCCTGGTCCTGCTGTTCCTTGACCGTGAAGTCGCGAACATTGGAAGATAGCACGTCACGGTCGCGGCTGAGCTGGTTGAAAGTGGGCTCCAGCTCCGACAACCGCAGCAGGCGCTGGTTCACGTCCTGGACTTGCTGGCTGTAGGCGACCTGCGCCTGTTGCAGGGCCGCGACCTCGGCCGCCAAGTCGTTCTGAGTGGATTGCAGGGTCTGCCAGATCGGATTGGGACCGCTTCGCCGCGCGCCATCGCCGTTAGTGCGGCCCGAGGCGATGCCCTGCTCCAGCTGAGAGATCTGGGCCTCGATGTCGCGGACCGGTTGGGTGCCGGGCCGATAGCGCGACAGCAGGCCCTCGCGATCCAGCTTCAGCTGGGCCAGCTTGCCGCTCGCAGACATGTCGCTGTCGCGATAGAGCACCATGTCGGCTGGCGTGCGCGCCAGCTCGCCCCGCACCGAGGCCAGGCGGCCCCTGCGGTCCTGAAGCTGCGCTTCGGTGGCGTATTTCTGCGACTCGGCTTGGGCCTGCAGCTGGGTCAAGGCCGTCTTCTGGGCAGTGAAGTCGCCGATGTTGTTGCCCGACAGGAAGGCTTGATAGGCGGTATCGGTCTCGGCCAGCTTGTCGGCGAAGATGTCGCGCTGACGCTCAAGGCCATTGTCGCTGGAGCCGATCAGCAGGCTGCGGCGATAGATCAGATACTCCTCGAGCAGGGTGTTGAGCACCTTCTCGGCGACCTCGGCGTTCTTGTTGGAATAGGACAGCCGGATGATCGAGTTGTCGGGGGCGGTCTCGATCTTCAGGTTGCGGGCGAGCGCGTCACGTCCCTCGGCGATCAGCTTGCGCTTCCCCTCGGGCGAGGCCCTGGAATATTTGGTGGCATGGGCTGGGAAGATCTTGCCAAAGCCGACCTTGCGGATCACCCGCTCGCGCAGTTCGCTGCTGCCGAGGATTTCCGCTTCCGACTGGATCACCTGGTCGACGTCCGGCACCGCGCCCCGCGCGGCGTCGCCGGCTCGGGGCTCGTAGACATATTCCTGGCCCAGGCGGACAAACAGGCTTGAGCTGGCGGTATAGGTCTTCTTCATCGTGGTGGCGAAGGCCAGGCCGATGCAAAAGATCACCATGAACACGCCGAGCATCAGCCAGCGCTCGCGCCAAAGCAAGGTGACGAAATCGGTCGGCGCGTAGCGGGCGCGCGCCGCCCAGTCGCTTCGCGACGGGGGTTCGTGCGGCACGCTGGTCCAGGCGCTCGTCGTCGACATGCGAATCCGATGGGTTCAAGTCTCGACCTTACCCTGGTCGGTCGCGCCTTAAGGCTTCGTTACCCATTCCTGTTAAGACTTGCCGCATGCACAGGCGCACCATCCTCTCGGCGGCTTTCGCCCTGCCCTTCCTGGCCAGCGGTCTTTCGGCCTGCGGCCACGTGGACGGCGAGCCCATCACGCCCACGGCCCGCCCGACGGCCGATTTTCCCGACATCGGCTACGCCGAATGGACAGACGACGAGCCAGACTACCGATTCTATCCGGGGGACGAAATCGATGTCCGCGTGCCCTCGGCGGTCGAGCTGAACAAGTCTGCGGTGATCCAACCCGATGGCCGCGTCGCTTTGCCGTTGATCGGTCCGGTGATGGCCGCCGACCGCACCATCGGTGAACTTGAGGCCTCGATCACCCAGGCCTATGGCGCCCAGTTGTTGCGGCCGAAGGTCGAGGTGTCGGTCAAGACCACGGCGCCGCTGAAGATTTTCGTGGGCGGAGAGGTTGGCAATCCTGGCGTCTATGACATGGCCGGCGACGGCGACGCCCTGCGGGCGGTGATCCAGGCCGGGGGCTTCAAGGCCTCGTCCAAGCGCAGCTCGGTGGTGATCATTCGCCGGGGCCCGGGCGGTCGTCCGATGCTGCGCACCGCGAACCTGCTTTCGGGAATGACAGGCGGCGGGGCGGACTTGGTGCCGCTACGTCGGTTCGACATCGTCTATGTGCCGCGCAGCGGGGTCGCCGAGGCGGGCCTGTTCATGCAGCAATATTTCCGCGACCTGCTGCCGATCAATTTCAGCTACGCGGTCAACGGCTTTAACGGAAACTAGAGCATTTTTCGAGCGAAGTGGTTCCGGTTCGCGTGAAGAAAAATGCGTTAAAACAGAAGATTAGAGCTCACGGCCTGACGCAGTCAGGTCGGGAAATACTCTAGGTCGCCCACCCGGCGCTTCAGACGTCCGGGAAAGGGAAGGCGTGGGCTGAACCCGTCAGGGTTCAGCCGTTGGCCAGCCATTCGCGCGCCTGGCGCTGCGCTTCGGCGACATCCTCGCTGGCCATCTCCTGCGAGATTTCCTTGCGATAGACCTTGGCTTCGACCGAACCACGCATGGCGGCCAGGTTGAACAGCATGTGGGCCGAGACGTAGTCGAGCGGCGCGCCGCCCTGACCGGTCGAATAGAGCAGGCCCATGCGAAACAGCTCGTCGCCCGAGGTGTCGGCGGTCGGCAGCGGGATGCCGTGGATGGCGGCGGGTGGTTCAATGCTCATCATCATGACCGTGGTTCTCCTTGCAGCCCGCGCCGTCGTTCTGGCCGCGCCAAGCTCTCTGTGGAGACACAAAAGTCCTTCTTGATTGAACATATAGTTAAGGCCGGCGACAGCATGAATCTTGGCCATGAATACATAAACCCTTCACGGGTATTACGTTGCGTTCACCGGTGTTACTAGACGTAAACCCCCGTATACAGCGCGTTAACGAGCGCGCTGGCCAAACAGCACCTTTCGGGCCTCTTCCTGCGCTTTTCCGGGGGTTTGCAGGGCCGGGCGGCGCAATTCCGCCCCCAGCTTGAACCCGCGCTCGACGCCTTCGCGGGCCGCCATGCGCTCGAACCACGTCTTCAAGTGCGGAAATTCTTCCAGAATAATGCCCTGATTTTTCCATGGCACAACCCAACCCCAGCAGGCGAAGTCGGCGATGGACAATTGGCCACAGATGAAATCCTTCCCGTCCAGCTGCTTGTTGAGCACGCCGTACAGCCTGTGGGTCTCGTTGGTGTAGCGGACGGCGCCATAGGCGATCTGCCGCTGGTCGCTGACGATCGAGGCCGCATATTGCCGGAAATGGTGGGTCTGGCCGGCCATCGGACCGAGGCCGCCCATCTGCCACATCAGCCACTGGTCGATATCGACCCGCTCGCGCTCATTGGTCCCGTAGAACTGCCCGGTCTTGCGACCCAGATACTGCAGGATGGCCCCGGACTCGAAGACCGAGATCGGCTGGCCCTCGGGACCGTCCGGATCGACGATCGCCGGCATGCGGTTGTTGGGGCTGATGGCCAGGAACTCAGGCTTGAACTGTTCGCCCGTCCCGATGTTCACCGAAACCATGGTGTAGGGCAGACCCATCTCTTCCAGGGCGACGGAGATCTTCCAGCCATTGGGCGTAGGCCAGTAATAGAGTGCGATCGAACCGCTCATGCTGTTTTCCCTCTTCGTTGACTCCAACATGGTCTCGCGCGCGCGTCACGCCAAGGCCGGTGATGGGTTGGAGCCTTAGCCTGACCGCGCCGTTCAGATCAGGTTCAGCGAGACCGGAGCATTCTGTCGTTCAAGAACGAGGGATGAGACGGCCGAAAGGCCCGACCAAAGGAGACGGATGAGATGAAACGTCTTTTACTCACTATCGCGGCCGTGGCCGCCGTGGCCGGCCCGATGGCCCTGGCCAGCGAGGCTTCGGCCCAGAATCGCGGCCACGGCCGCGGCGGCGACCAGGGTGGCCGCGGGGATCACGACCGCGGCGGTCGC
This sequence comes from Caulobacter sp. DWR3-1-2, assembly GCF_049896225.1. Taxonomy (NCBI): domain Bacteria; kingdom Pseudomonadati; phylum Pseudomonadota; class Alphaproteobacteria; order Caulobacterales; family Caulobacteraceae; genus Caulobacter; species Caulobacter sp. DWR3-1-2. The sequence goes on from NZ_JAFCTW010000012.1 coordinate 122,547, forward strand.
GGCGATGATCGCGGCGACGGCCGAGACGGCGACGGCGGTGGCCATGACGGTCGTCACGACAACGGTCGCCACAACGGTTGGGACCGCAGCGACAAGCGCTGGGATAACGGCCGCCACAACGGCTATTACTATAACAATCGCTGGAGCTATGGCGCGCCGCCGGCCGCCTATTACGGACACCCCGGCTACCGTCCCGGCTACACCGCCTGGCGCCGCGGCGGCTACCTGCCGTCCTACTATCGCGGCGGCGATTACGTGATCAACGACTATGGCTACTACCGCCTGCGTCCGCCGCCCCGGGGCTATCACTGGTACCGGGCGGGTAGCGACTACGTGCTGGCGGCGATCGCCACGGGCTTGATCTTCGACATCATCAATAACTAGTGACGTCGATCTGAAACGATGGGCGGCGCTCCGGGCAATCCCGTGAGCGCCGCTCCGTCAGTCGGGCCTAGAGCCCCAGCTTGCCCCGCAGCAGTTCATTCACGGTCGCCGGATTGGCCTTGCCGCCGGTCTCCTTCATCACTTGGCCGACGAACCACCCGACGGCCTGGGGCTTTTCCTTCACGGCCGAGGCCTTGTCTGGATTGGCGGCGATCAGGGCGTCGATGGCCGCCTCAATGGCGCCCGTGTCGTTGATCTGAACCAAGCCCCGCGCCTCGACGATCTGCGCGGGACGCCCCTCGCCCGCCCACATGTGCTCGAAGACCTCCTTGGCGATCTTCGACGAAATCGTGCCGTTCTCGATGAGTTCGACCAGTTGAGCGATGTCCGAGGCCGGCAGCGGCGAGGCGGCAATTTCGCGACCGTTCGCCGCCAGTTTCGACAGCAGCTCGTTGGTCACCCAATTGGACACCAGCTTGGCGTCGCGGCCCCCTGTCTTTTCGAAAAGAGATTGGGCGGCGGCTTCGAAATAGTCGGCGCGGTCGCTTTCGATGATCAGCACGCCAGCGTCATAGGCCGACAGGCCGTACTGGCTCTGCAGGCGCTGCTTCTTGGCGTCCGGCAGTTCCGGCAGGGTTTCCTCAATCGCCTTGACCCAGGCCGGGTCGAGGATCAGCGGCAGCAGGTCCGGATCGGGGAAGTAGCGATAGTCGTGCGCCTCTTCCTTCGACCGCATCGACCGGGTCTCGACCTTGGTCGGGTCGAACAGCCGGGTCTCCTGGTCGATCTTGCCGCCGTCCTCCAGGATCTCGATCTGGCGACGGGCCTCGTACTCGATGGCCTGCTGGATATAGCGGTAGGAGTTGACGTTCTTGATCTCGCAGCGCGTGCCCAGATGGCTGAAGCTGCCGGTCTCGCGGAACCTCTCATAGGCGCCGGGGCGGCAGACCGAGACATTGACGTCGGCCCGCAGGTTGCCCTTCTCCATGTCTCCGTCGCAGGTGCCCAGATAGACCAGGATCGTGCGGATTTTCTTCACATAGGCCGCCGCCTCTTCCGAGGTGCGCATGTCGGGCTTGGAGACGATCTCCATCAGCGCCGTGCCCGCGCGGTTTAGGTCCACATAGGTGGCGTTGGGATCCAGGTCGTGGATCGACTTGCCGGCGTCCTGCTCCAGGTGCAAGCGCTCGATGCGCACGTCGAAGGTCGTGCCGTCGTCGCGCTCGACGCTGACGACGCCCTCGCCGACGATCGGCTGGTCGAACTGGCTGATCTGATAGCCCTGAGGCAGATCGGGATAGAAGTAGTTCTTGCGGTCGAAGCGGCTCTTCAGATTGATCTGGGCTTTAAGACCCAAGCCAGTCTTGACCGCCTGCTCCACGCAGAAGCCGTTCAGCACCGGAAGCATGCCCGGCATGGCCGCGTCCACCAGGCTGACCTGCTGGTTTGGCCCGGCGCCGAACCCGACGGCGGCGCCAGAAAACAGCTTGGACTTGCTGGCGACCTGGGCATGGATCTCGAGGCCGAGGACAATTTCCCACGGGCCGGTGCGGCCTTGGATCTGCTTTGCGGAGGCGGTTTCGGTCATGTCTCAATTCCTGGCCGCAGGGGTGGCCACTTCAGTTTAGCTCCCTTCCCTCCCCTTTGTGGGGAGGGTGGCCCCGAAGGGATCGGGTGGGGCTCGCGGCGTCGAGAGCACGACAAATCACGCTCATGACGGGGTCGATATCCTCATGCACCGCACGGGTTGGGAAGCGCAAGGTTTGGAAGCCCGTAAGGCTCAAAACCCGATCTCGGCGCTGGTCGCGGCCGGCTTGTTCCAGCTCAGCATGGTGATGGCCATCCACTTCCACGATCAGCCGGCGGCCGAAACAGACAAAGTCGAGGATGTAGTCGAGGAACGGCGCCCGCTTCCGGAAGTAAAAGCCGTTGGCTCTCAGTGTCCGGAGCCGTCGTACCCACAGGCGAACTTCCTGGGTTGTCATGGCCTTTCGCAAGGCTCGAGCATTTTTCGAGCGAAGTGATTCCGGTTCGCGTGAAGAAAAATGCGCAAAAACAGAAGATTAGAGGTCACGGCCCGACGCAGTCAGGTCGGGAAATGCTCTAGCGCGCGTTTGACGCTCATGGTGTAGCCCCGCCCGACCCCTCTGGGGCCACACTTCCCATAAGGGGAGGGAAAGAGTGAAGGAAGGGATTGGAAGGCGCCAAGCGACAAAATGGCGACTTCTTGTCAAGACCGGGACCATTTCACGCCGAGTGGAACCGTCACCGCTCCCTCTCGTTGACTCCCTGAATTCGAATAACGCTCAGGAGGAAATCATGGCTGTTCTGAACCTCGACGCCAGCGAACCCTATATCGCTTCCAACGCTTCGGACGATGGCTCCGCACTGTTCACGGCCGCGCCGATCTATGCTCGCGCCAACACCCGAAAGACTTCCAGCAAGCCAAACCTGCCGCTGCTGATCGGCTTGCCTGTGGCGGCAATCGCCGTCGGGGCCCTTACCTGGGGTTTGATGAGCCGTCCTGCCGAAGCCCCCGTCGCCGACATCGCTCCGACGGCCCAGGTGGCCGAGGCGACGCCGACCCCGCTGCCGGAAACCACATTGCCCGCCGTCATCCCGACGCCAGCTGTGGCCCCTACAATGGCGACCCCCACTCCGGTTCAGGTAGCTCGCGCCGAAACGACGAAGCGCGCCGCTCCGGCTCGCCGCGCCGCCCCGGCCCGCCGGGCGTCTCCGGAAACCCTGCTTGACGCCGGCTCGGCCTCGTCGAATGTCAGCGCAACGGTAGCGGCTCCGGTCGCCGCTGCTCCGGCCGCGCCGGTTGTGATCGCCGCTCCGGCCGCCGCCGCCCCGGCTCCGACGCCCGCCCCGGTGGCGACGCCGACCACGCCGGACGCCCCCATGTAAGCGTAAGTATCGCGTAAAAAAGAAGGGCGGCTCCTCGCGGGGCCGCCCTTTTTCTTGGTCTCTACGGCTAGAGCATTTCCCGACCTGACTGCGTCAGGCCGTGAGCTCGAATCTTTTGTTTTGACGCATTTTTCTTCACGCGAACCGGAACCACTTCGCTCGAAAAATGCTCTAGCGCTGGATCACCACCACTTCGCCGCCTTGGCGCTGAACCCAGCGGCCTTTTCCATGGCTCCCGCCACCGAGAACACCGTGCCCTCGTCCAGCGGCTTGCCGATGATCTGCAGACCCAGCGGCAGGCCGTTGGCGTCCAGGCCGGCCGGCAACGACAGGCCCGGCAGACCCGCCAGGTTCGTCGTCACCGTGAACACGTCGTTGAGGTACATGGCGATCGGGTCGTCGCTGTTCTCGCCCAGGCCGAAAGCCGCCGAGGGCGCGGTCGGGGTCAGCAGGGCGTCGCATTTTTCCCAGGCCTTGTCGAAGTCCTCGGCGATCCGGCGGCGAACCTTCAGGGCCTTCAGATAATAGGCGTCGTAATAGCCGGCGCTCAGCACATACGTGCCAATCAGGATGCGGCGCTTGACCTCGTCACCAAAGCCCTCGGCGCGGGTGTTTTCATAGACCTCGGTCAGGTTGGCGCCGTCGGCCCGCAGGCCAAAGCGCATGCCGTCATAGCGGGCCAGGTTCGACGACGCCTCGGCCGGGGCCACGATGTAATAGGCCGGCAGGGCGTATTTGGTGTGCGGCAGGCTGACCTCGACGATCTCGCAGCCGGCGTCCCTCAGCCAAGCAATGCCCTCTTCCCACAGCTTCTCGATCTCGGCGGGCATGCCGTCGAGGCGGTATTCCTTGGGCACGCCGATCCGCAGGCCCTTCACCGACTTGCCGACGAAGGCCGCGAAATCGGGAACCGGCACATCGAGGCTGGTGGAGTCCTTGGGGTCGTAGCCGCACATCGAGGTCAGCAGGATCGCCGCGTCCTCGACGGTCTTGGCGATCGGACCGGCCTGGTCCAGCGAACTGGCGAAGGCCACGACGCCCCAGCGCGAGCAGCGGCCATAGGTCGGCTTGATCCCTACGGTGCCGGTGAAGGCGGCCGGCTGACGGATCGAGCCGCCGGTGTCGGTGGCGGTGGCGCCCAGGCACAGGTCGGCGGCCACGGCGGCCGCAGAGCCGCCCGAGCTGCCGCCCGGGGTCAGGGCCTGGTTGGAGCCGGCCTTGCGCCAGGGGTTGGTCACCGGGCCATAGCCGCTGGTCTCGTTGGACGAGCCCATGGCGAACTCGTCGAGGTTCAGCTTGCCCAGCATCACCGCCCCGTCGCGCCACAGCTGGCTGGTGACGGTGGATTCGTATTGCGGGACGAAGGGCTCGAGGATTTTCGAGGCGGCCGTGGTGCGCACGCCGTTGGTGCAGAACAGGTCCTTGATGCCCAGCGGGATGCCGTCCAGGCGGCCGGTCACGCCAAAGGCCCGGCGCGCGTCGGAGGCGGCGGCCATGGCCAGGGCCTGGTCGGGGGTTTCCAGCAGGAAGGCGTTCAGCGGCCGCGCGGCCTCGACGGCCTCGATATGGGCGCGGGTCAGCTCGACCGAGGTGAACTCACCGGCCTCCAAGCCATCGAGGGCGCCCTTCAGCGTCAGGGTTGTCAGAGCACTCATTATTCAACCACCTTCGGCACGACGAAGAAGCCGCCGACGGACTTCGGGGCGTTGATCGTCACGGCCTCGACATCGCCGCCCATCGTCACCACGTCCTCGCGCAGCGGGGCGCCGGCGCCCACGACGCTGGTCATCGGCTCGACGCCATCGGTGTCGACCTCGGCCAGTTGCTCGATCCACGCCATGATGCCGTTCAGCTCCTGGACCAGGGCTTCGATGCGCTCTTCGGGTTCGGCGATACGCGCGAGCCGCGCGACCTTCCGCACGGTGGCGGCGTCAATGGCCATGGGGGCCTCCAGGAAATCGAGCGTGTGGGTTAGCCGTGCGAGGGGCGCTTTGACAAGCGCTTCCCTTGTTCCGAGGTTGCCGGAGCATGTTATGAGCAGCCATGCCCGTTCTCGACATCGCCGAATTCGCCGCCGCCATCCCCGACTACCTGCCGATCGTCGGGCTGGATCCGGGAGAGAAGACCATTGGCGTGGCGGTGTCCGACGTCACCTTGACGGTCGCCAGCCCGCTGGCCCTGATCAAGAAGACCAAGTTTAGCGAAGACGCCGAGGTGCTGTTCAAGCTGATGGGCAGCCGCAAGGCGGCCGGCATCGTCATCGGCCTGCCGATGAACATGGACGGCACCGAGGGCGTGCGCTGCCAGTCCAACCGCGCCTTCGGCCGCAACCTGCTGCGCCTGCAGCCCCACATCCCGATCACCTTCTGGGACGAGCGCCTGTCGACCGCCGCCGTCACCCGGGTGTTGATCGAGGAACACGACGTCAACCGCAAGCGCCGCGCCGAGGTGGTGGACAAGATGGCCGCCGGCTGGATCCTGCAGGGCGCGCTGGAGCGGATGCGGGGGATGCGCGAGGAAGCGGGCAAGGGGTTCTGAGAGACGGCTAAGAAACTCCTCCCCCTGTGGGGGAGGTGTCGGCGAAGCCGACGGAGGGGGGAGTAATCGGACGATCGCCACACCCCGGACAGAGACCCAAAACCTCCCCCCACCGGTCGCTGCGCGACCACCTCCCCCACAGGGGGAGGAGCGGTACGGACGAACACTTCCCTCCCCGTCCAAAGCCGCCTATGACCACGTTTCATGACGGCCAAAGCCCCCCCAGCTCCTCATGACCCCGCTTCCGCGATCGATCCGATCCTCCAGCGCATCTTTTCATTCCCCCGACGCCACTTCCTGTCGGCCGGCGACCTGAACGCTCCGCAGGCGGCCGATCTGCTGGACCTGGCCGACGCCTTCGTCGCCTTCAATCGCCAGACGTCCAAGTCGCTCGACATTCTCAAGGGCCGGACGCTAATGAACCTGTTCTTCGAGAACAGCACTCGTACCCAGTCCAGCTTCGAGATCGCCGGCAAGCGCCTGGGCGCCGACGTGGTCAATATGAGCCCGCGCACCTCGTCGATCACCAAGGGCGAGACCCTGATCGACACCGCCGTCACGCTGAACGCCATGCGGCCCGACCTGCTGGTGGTGCGCCATGCTTCGTCGGGCGCGGCCAGTCTGCTCAGCCAGAAGGTCAGCGGCAGCGTCATCAACGCCGGCGACGGCCAGCACGAGCACCCGACGCAGGCGGTGCTGGACGCCCTGTCGATCCGCCGCGCCTTCGGCCGGGTCTCGGGCCTGACCGTGGCGATCTGCGGCGACGTGCTGCACAGCCGGGTGGCCCGCTCCAACGTGGCCCTGCTTCACACGCTCGGCGCCAGTGTTCGGCTGGTGGGACCGCCCACCCTGATGCCGGCCCACGCCGAGCGCTGGGGGGTCACCGTCCATCATGACATGAAGGCCGGCCTCGCCGGGGTCGACGTGGTGATGATGCTGCGCCTGCAGATGGAGCGGATGCAAGGCGCCTTCGTGCCCTCGACCCGCGAATATTTCCGCTTCTACGGCCTGGACCGCGAGAAGCTGGCCCGCGCCGCGCCCAAGGCCAGGGTCATGCATCCTGGACCCATGAACCGGGGCGTGGAGATCGATTCCGACGTCGCCGACGATCCCGAGATCAGCCTGATCCAGGACCAGGTCGAGATGGGCGTCGCCGCCCGCATGGCGGTGCTGGCCAGCCTGGCCCATCGGCTCGAGGAGCATGGGAAGTGAAGTCCGTCCCTCTATTTTCCGCTCAGCCCGGCGAATGCCGGGACCTAGATCCCAAGGCTGAGGGGATGATTGGAAGAACTCGGCGTTCCTGGAACCCACCTCAAAGCCACTCCATCTGGGTCCCGGCATTCGCCGGGATGAGCGGAGGTTTTAGATGAACGCCCCCCAGCCCCTGGCCCTGATCAACGCCCGCCTGGTCGATCCCGAGAGCAGCTATGACGGTCCCGGCGGGGTCATCGTCTCCGAGGGCGTGATCGCCGACGTCGCCAAAGGCCGCGAGTTCGGCAAGCTGTCCAAGGACGTCCGCGTCGTCGACTGCGGCGGCGCCATGCTGGCCCCCGGCCTGATCGACCTGCGGGTCAAGACCGGCGAGCCCGGAGCCGAGACCAAGGAAACCCTGGCGAGCGCCGCCAAGGCCGCCGCGGCCGGCGGCGTCACCAGCTTCGTCGTCCAGCCCGATACCGACCCGGCGGTCGATGATCCCAGCGTCGTCGACTTCATCCTGCGCCGCTCTCGCGACATCGACAGCGCCCGCATCCTGTGCGCCGGTGCGGCGACCAAGGGGCTGGGCGGCGAGCAAATGGCCGAGATCGGCCTGATGCGCGAAGCCGGATGCGTCTATGTCACCGACGCCGACCGGCCGATCGTCGACAGCAAGGTGATGCAGCGCATCCTGACCTATGCCAAGGGCTTCGACACCCTGCTGGCCCACCGGCCTCTGGACCCCTGGCTGGCCAAGGGCGGCGCGGCGATCGGCGGCGAGTTCGCCGGCCGCCTGGGCCTGCCCTCGATCTCGCCGATGGCCGAGCGGATCATGCTGGAGCGCGACGTGGCCTTGTTGGAGGCCACCGGCGGACGCCTGCTGGTGGATCAGATCACCAGCGCCCAGGCTTTGGAAACCCTGGCCCGAGCCAAGGCCAAGGGGCTGCGCATTCACGCCAGCGTGTCGATCAACCATCTTTCGTTCAACGAGCTGGACATCGGCGACTACCGCACCTTCGCCAAGGTCACCCCGCCCCTGCGCGGCGAGGACGATCGCCAAGCGCTGATCGAAGCGCTGGCCGACGGCCTGATCGACATCGTCGTCTCGGCCCACGCCCCGGCCCCGGCCGAGGACAAGCGCCTGCCCTATGACGAGGCCGCGCCGGGCGCCGTGGGGCTGGAGACCCTGCTGCCGGCCCTGCTGAGCCTGTACCATGAGGAGCGCTTGCCGCTGGTTGACCTGATCCGCGCCGTCACCCTGGCCCCCGCCGCCCTGATCGGCCTGCAGTCGGGCCGCATCGCCCCTGGCGCCCCGGCCGACCTGGTGCTCTGCGACCTCGACGCCCCGCTGATCATCAACGCCGACAAACTGCTGTCGAAGTCCAAGAACTCGCCCTTTGACGGGCGGAGGCTACAGGGGCAGGTGCTGATGACGATCGTCGACGGGCGAGTGGTGCACCGGGCGGAGGGGTAGGACGCCTGGATCGGCGAGCGCCGCTCCGGCGCCGAGGCCTCGGCCCGTTCGGCCCAGGCCGAGATCGTCAAGCTGGAGCGCACGCTTCCGATCCTCCAGCGGCAACTCGACGACCAGAAGATGCTGGAGGCCAAGGGCTATGGCGCCCGCCAAAAGCTCTTGCAGCAGGAACAGGCCATGGTCACCGTCGAGCAGGACCTGATCGCCTCGCGCGGCCGGCTCGACGAGGCCCGCGCTCAGGTCAGTTCCCTGTCGCGTGACGGGGCTGAACTGACCCAGCAGTTCGTCGGCCAGGCCGCCCAGGAGCGGGCCGAGGCCGAGGGCCTGGCCGCCACCCGGGGCGACGCCCTGCGCAAGGCCCAGCAGAAGCGCGGCCTTCAGACCCTGACCGCCCCGGTCGGCGGTATCGTTCAGGCTGTTTCGGTGACCACCCTGGGCGAGGTGGCCGAGACCGGCAAGCCGATCGTCACGCTGGTGGCCGACGGCGAGGCCCTGGTGGTCGAGGCCCTCGTTTTGGGTCGCGACATCGGCTTCGTCCACACCGGCGACCGCGCCGTCGTCAAGCTGGAGGCCTATCCGTTCACCCGCTACGGCACGCTCAGCGGCCAGGTGATCCAGGTCTCGCCGGACGCCATCGTCGATGAGAAAAGAGGCTTGGTGTTCCCTGTGCGGGTGAAGCTGTTGCAGACGCGTCTTACAGTTGACGGCCGGCGAGCTATGCTTTCCGCTGGAATGAGCGCTTCGGTCGAGATCGTGACGGGGAAACGGCGGGTGATTGATTTTGTGTGGTCGCCGGTGGCGAAGACGGTTTCCGAGGCGGGAAGAGAAAGGTGAGAGGCAGTCTAATAGTGGGGCGATCATTGTTGTCGACAACATCGCGAGCACTGCGACTTGGCCGAGTTCAGCCAGAAAAAAATCGTGGAGCAGTTCGTGTTAAATAATCCCAAGGTCTATAGCGGTCATTGGCGGCCGATCTCCACAATGATGCTCTACGGGTTGATCCTGCTCTATACGCTTCCCGCCGCGCCTATTGTCATTTTCGTAGTTGCGCTCGTCTGCCTCGCGACGTGGTGGGCGGTCAGACTCACTCAGACACCAACGAGCGAGAAGGACAGGCTTTCGGGGTTCAACAACATCATCTCGTTAAGCGCGTGGCTACTTATAATATTAAGCGTTATTTACGACGCCGCCTTGATTGCGGGGCCTAAAAATAGCTTCGTAGCGAATATTGAAAATAAGTCCTCCATTATTCCCTTGATCCATTTTGCTGAAAGATATCGTGCTGGGGCGGCAATGGTGGGGGAGCCGCTACCAAATATTTCAGGAGTTTGCTTGACCCTCATTGCATTTGTGTCGTTTGCCGCCGGCGCGAGCTTCAACGCCTTAGGTGCGAAGCCTCAATTGTTCGGACCGGGTAAGACAAAGTATAAGAAAGGAGGCCATAGCGCGATAGTACGACCTATTGTCGTAATTACTACAATATTCGTTATTGCGAACGCATTACTAGCGCTGAGTGAATTTGCATCCAGTCTGTCAACTAAATCATATCTTTTTAAGATGAGGTTTATAACGGGTCCGTTTGTTTGGTCTATATTCTTATTCGTGATGTTGGCAGTGGGGAGCCTCATGGTTAAAGATTTTGAACTGATATATTATCTAAATAAAAAGGGGGATGAGGTTTAAATGCCCGCGAATAATGAAAACAGGGACACACACTCTATTCGGGCCTCCACCGCCTAACTAAGCCGCGACCAGTTCGACCTTGATGTCCGCTTCATGAGCCCGCGCCTGGGCCAGATCGTGGGCGGCCTGCATCCGCACCAGGGTGTCGGCGCGCACGCCGAAGGCTTTTTCGAAGCGGATCGCCATGTCGGCCGACAGTCCGGCCCGGCCGTTGAGCAGGTTGCTCATGGCCTGGCGAGTGACCTTCAGCTTTCCGGCGGTCACGGTCACGTTCAGCCCATGGGCCTCGACGATCTCGGTGCGGAGCCACACGCCCGGATGGACGGTGAAGCTGGAATGAAGCTTGAGCGCCATCAGCGATAGTCCTCCCGGTCCATGTCCTCGATCGCGAGGGCGTCATCGATCCGAAATGTCATTCGCCAGTTCTTCGTCACCGTCAGCGACCAGACGCCCTCACGATCGCCTGTAAGCTGGTGAGCCCCGGAGCGCCGGGCCGGCGCGGAGGCCTCGGCCCGTTCGGCCCAGGCCGAGATCGTCAAGCTGGAGCGCACGCTTCCGATCCTCCAGCGGCAACTCGACGACCAGAAGATGCTGGAGGCCAAGGGCTATGGCGCCCGCCAAAAGCTCTTGCAGCAGGAACAGGCCATGGTCACCGCCGAGCAGGACCTGATCGCCCAGCGCGGCCGGCTGGACGAGGCCCGCGCCCAGGTCAGCTCCTTGTCACGCGACGGCGCGGAGCTGACCCAGTCGTTCGTCGGCCAGGCCGCCCAGGAACGCGCCGAGGCCGAGGGCCTGGCCGCCACCCGGGGCGACGCCCTGCGCAAGGCCCAGCAGAAGCGCGGCCTGCAGACCCTGACCGCCCCGGTCGGCGGCATCGTCCAGGCCGTTTCGGTGACGACGCTGGGCGA
>NZ_JAFCTW010000013.1:0-26524 GCF_049896225.1 Caulobacter sp. DWR3-1-2
TTCCGCCGCATCGCAACCCGGTACGACAAGCTTGCAACCACCTTCATGGGCTTCGTAACCCTCGCCGCCATCATGCTATGGCTCAAATAGCTAAATCGTCACTACGGCCTAGAGCATTTTTCGAGCGAAGTGGTTCCGGTTGGCGTGAAGAAAAATGTGTCAAAACAAAAGATCAGAGCTCACGGCCTGACGCAGTCAGGTCGGGAAGTGCTCTAGGGTCAAAACCCAATCAAGGTATTGATTGAAGCATTCTTGCTGTGATTCACTCTTTGGAACGGAGGTGGATCATGGCTGGAGAGTTCTGGTTATCGGATCGGCAGTGGGCGGCAATCGATCCGCTTTTGCCGAAGAACCAGTCTGGCGCCCGTCGGGTGGACGACCGGCGGGTGATTAGCGGGATCATCCATGTGCTGAAAGTGGGTTGCCGCTGGCAGGACTGCCCGGCGGTCTACGGCCCGCCGACGACCATCTATAATCGCTTCCGCCGCTGGACGATCAAGGGCGTGTGGCGGCGGCTGTTTACGGCCTTGGTCGCGCTCAGTCCCGACGATGTCCACATGATCGACTCCACCAGCGCCAAGGCCCACCGCTCGGCGGGCGGGGGAAAAGGGGGGCCGAAATCCAGGCGATCGGCCGTTCGCGCGGCGGCCGCACGACCAAGATCCACGCCGTCGTCGATGGCAAGGGACACCTCATCGCCTTCGAAATAACCGCCGGACAGCGCGGCGACGCCCCCTTCGCTAGGCCATTGCTGGAGTCCCTTCCCAGGGCGCGCCTCTGTCTGGCCGACACCGCTTACGACGCCGACAAGTTGCGGCGCTTCCTCATCGAACGCGGCACCACGCCCGTCATCCCCAACAATCCTACCCGCAAGAACCTCCAGCCCTTCGATCCAGAGGCCTACAAGCAGCGCAATCTCGTCGAGCGGATGTTCTGCAGGCTCAAAGACTGGCGGCGCGTCGCAACCCGCTACGACAAACTCGCCTCCATCTTCGCCAGCGCCGTCTTCATCGCCGCAATCATCATCTGGTGGGCTCAATGAGTCTGGACCCTAGGCCGGGACCTTGGTCCGCTGGTCCTTCGGAACCGCCAAAAGGAAGATCGCCAGACTGGAGCCTATCAGGCAGGCGAACATTACCGCCGCCACGGGCCGAGCGGTGCCGTCATGCAGCAGGCCGCCGATCCAGGAGGCAAGGGCTCCGGCCGCGAAAGACGCCCCGCCCATCAGGGCCGAGGTCGAGCCCGCCCGGATCGGATCGACGCTCAACGCCCCGGCCATGGTGTTGCCGGCCATCAGACCATAGGTCGACAAGGCGGCGAACAGCAGCGGCAGCACAGTGAACTGGCCGCCGACCCCGCTCCACGCCGCCGCCGCCAGCAGAAAGGCGGCGACGATCGAGGCGATGCTGGCCCGCACCAGCACCCGGTCCGGCGTCGCGCGGCGCAGCAGCAGCCGGTTGACCTGACTGGCCCCGATGATGCCCACCGCGTTGAAGGCGAAGATGATGTTGAAGGTCAGCGGCCGGTGGCCGTAGGTCCCCATGATCAGGTCTGGCGCGCTTGAGATGTAGGTGAACAGGGTCGCGCCGTTCAGGGCCCCGGCGACGCCGTAACCGACCAGCCGCTTCTGGCTCAATAACGCGCCGTAGGCCCGGAACGGGTTCTCCGAACGGGCTTGGACGGCGGTGGCCTCGGAACGCGATTCCGTCAGGCTCAGCGCGATCCACAGGCCGATCAGCAGGCCGAACACCGTCAGGGTCCAGAACACCCCGCGCCAGCCGGCGAAGACCTGCACCACCCCGCCGAACTGCGGGGCCAGCACCGGCGCCAGCCCCATGATCAGGGTCATCAGCGACAGCACCCGGGCCGTGTCGGAGTGGTTAAAGCGATCGCGCACCACCGCGCGCGCGATCACCGCCCCCGCGCACCCGCCCAGGGCCTGAACAAAGCGAGCGCCGATCAGCGCCTGGATCGACGGCGCCATGGCGCAGACCACCGAGGCCACCACATAGATGCCGATGCCCAGCAACAACGGCGGTCGGCGGCCGAACCGGTCCGACGCCGGGCCGTACAGGAACTGGCCGATCGCCATGCCGGCGAAGAAGGCCGCCAAGGTCGCTTGAGTGTCGTCGGCCCCGGCGTGCAGGGTCCGCGCGATATCGGGCATGCTCGACAGGTACATGTCGATCGACATCGGCGCGAAGGCGGTCAGCGCCCCCAGCATCAGGACGAGCCGCCAGGGGGTAACGGCGGGAAGCGGCGCGGCAGGATCGGTCATGGCAGCGCTTTTACGCCTGCTTTCCATAAGGGTAAGGCCTTGACCGTACGAATCGGCCGCTTGCCGCGTCGGTCCAGCACCGGCAAGGTGATCAACAATAACAAAAGCAGGAAATGCCATGTCTCACCTTGCTCCGGCCCTGCCCGCCCCGTCGTATGCGCAGGTCAACGGCGTCCGCATGGCCTATTACGAGGCCGGGCCGCGCCAGGGCGTCCCGATCGTGCTGTGTCATGGCTTTCCGGAATTTTCCTATTCCTGGCGCTGGCAGATTGCGGCCCTGGCGGCGGCGGGTCGCTGGGTGATTGTCCCCGACCAGCGCGGCTATGGCCTGACGCAAGGTCCCGAGGCGGTCGAGGCCTATGACATGGAGCACCTGACTGGCGACCTGGTTGGCCTGCTCGATCACCTAGGCGTCAAGGAGGCGATATTTTGCGGCCATGACTGGGGCGGCATCATCGTCTGGCAGATGCCACTGATGCATCCCGCCCGCACCGCCGGGGTGATCGGGCTTAACACGCCGTTCACCCCCCGCCTCCCGATGGATCCCATTGCCATGTTCCGCCACGCCTTCGGCGAGGACATGTATATCGTCCAGTTCCAGACACCCGCCGTCGCCGACGCTCAACTGATCGCCGATGTGGAAAAGACCATGCGCTATTTCATGCGCAAGCCAAACGGCACACAAGGCGACTTCGCGGCGCGGCCAGCGGAGAAGCGGTCGCTGGCCCTGCTGGACGGCTTGGCCCACTACGATCCAAGCGGGGACTCGAACCAGCTTCTGGCGCCCGAGGAGTTGGCGGTGTTCGTCGAGACTTTCCAGCGGACCGGCTTCACCGGCGGCATCAACTGGTATCGCAACTTCACCCGCAACTGGGAGATGGCCGAGCGCCTGCCCACCCGCATCGATGGCGTACCCTGCCTGATGATCATGGCCGAGCACGATGTGGTGCTGCCGCCCGCGATGGCCGACCGGATGGGTGACCAGATTTCGGACCTGGAAAAGGTGCTGGTCGAGGGCAGCGGTCACTGGACGCAACAGGAAAAACCCGAGCGGGTGAACGAAATCCTGATCGACTGGCTCGGGCGGCGGTTTCCAAACTAAGCGCTTTGCATCCTGCGAGGCTTCGCCAGCGGGTGCACCTCAGGATGAGGAATTCTGCAAAGCTCCTTCCCAAGGCGCTCGCGCAGCGGGCCTCAAAGGATGCGCGGCGCCCTTATTAGCCCGCCAGAATCACCGCCCGCCGCCGCATGGCGGCCGCCATCTGCAGCATGGCCAAGGCGGAGACCTCGTCTCGCTCGGTGGCCCGCACGCTGTACACCTGCGCCATCACCTGCAGCGAGATCACCTTGTCCAGCCCCTCGGGGCCCATCATCTCGGCGATGGCGCGGTCCAGCTCGGCCAGCTGACGCGGGGTCAGCATCGCCAGTAGCTCGTCGTCGCTGAGGTCTTCGGGGTTGTTCATGACTCGGGAGAATACGGAAAGTCGGCGCGGGTTGCGATCATCTGTTGGCCGCCATCGCCTCGACAACGTGGGCGCGATAGAGCACGGCCAGCAGGTCGGTCTGGGTGACGATGCCCTTCAGCACCCGGTCGGCGTCGACGACCACCGCCTCGTGCACCTGGCCGCTGGACAGCAGGGGCAGCAGGGCCTGGATCGGCGTGCTCTCGCGCACGCGGTGCACGAAGGGGTCAATCACCGCCTCGACCTTGTGATCGCGATTGGCCTGGAGTTCGGCGCGGCGCACCAGGCCCAGCACCTTGCGATCGCCGTCGATCACGGGGGCGGTGCGCAGGTCGTGGTCGCGCATATAGCGTAAGGCGCTGTCGCAGCTCTGCTGCGGATCGACCGTGATGACGTCGGCCGACATGATGTCGCCGCAGAGGATTTGTGCGTGCAAGCGCTGATGGGCCTGCAGCTCGACCTGGCGGAACAGGGCGTCGAGGTCATCGCGGCTGACGTCGAGCAGCTCGCCATAGCGCGCCAGAGCGGCATCCAGGTCACCACTGGTAAAGCCGGCCCGCGTGGACGGTGGCGCATCGGCTGTCCCATGCGGGCTGGCGGCCAGGACCGGCGCACGGTGCGGATATGATCGCCTGGTGACGCGGTGGAAGACCACGCCCGCCCCGACCAACAACAGGCTGTCGAGGCCCACCGGGCTGAGAGCGAAGTGGTAACCGAGGCGCGTCACCTCGGACCCGCCCAGGCCACAGATCAGCGCCACGGCGCCGCCTGGCGGGTGGAGGCAACCGGTCAAGGCCATCGCCATGATCGCCAGGCTCACCGCCAGCGGCGCGGCGATCATCGGGTCCGGGAACAATTGCGCGCAGGCGATCCCGACCACCGCCGACAGCACGTTGCCGCAGATCACCGAACGTGGCTGAGCCAGGGGACTGGCGGGCACGGCGAAGACCAGCACGGCCGAAGCCCCGATCGGCGCGACCAGCAGCGGCGAGGTCAGGGGTCCGCCCCCAATCATCGCCCGCGCCAGTACGCCCGTCACCGCTAAGCCCAGCAACGCGCCGAGCCCGCCGCGACCGATCTCCAGCCAGCCAGAGGCGGTTCGCAGACGCGGAGCCCAAGGGAGTCGATCGATCATGGAACCCGGATACGCGACCGGCAGCGGGAAATGAACCCCATTCCTGCCGTTCCCACCGCCCCCGAAACCGGGCTAGGATCGCGGGCATGGATCGTAACGCCTCCGCCTCCGTGATGTCCTCCGCCGGCCGCCGCAGCCTGTTTCGCGACATCGAGCCCTTTTCGTTCGGGTGGCTGACCACCGATGGCCCACACGAAATCTATTACGAGGAATGCGGCGCGCCGCGCGGCAAGCCGGCGGTGATCCTGCATGGCGGCCCTGGCGGGGCGGTCAATCCGACCATGCGGCGGTTCTTCGATCCGGCTAAATGGCGCATGGCGTTGTTCGATCAACGCGGCTGCGGCCGCTCGCGTCCGAACGCCAGCCTGGAGGATAACACCACCTGGAGCCTGATCGCCGATATCGAGCGCCTGCGCGAGCACCTGGGCGTCGAGAAGTGGACGGTGTTTGGCGGCTCTTGGGGCTCGACCCTGGCCCTGGCCTACGCCCTGGTCCATCCGGACCGGGTCGAAGGCCTGGTGCTGCGCGGCATCTTTCTGCTGACCCAGAAGGAGCTGCGCTGGTTCTATCAGGAAGGCGCCTCGATGCTGTTTCCCGACGCCTGGGAACGGTTCCTGGCTCCCATCCCGATCGAGGAGCGCGGCGACCTGATGGGGGCCTATCACAAGCGCCTCACCCATCCCGACCGCCGGGTGCAGGCGCAGGTCGCCAACGCCTGGAGCCAGTGGGAGGGCGACACCATCTCGCTGCGAGGCCCCGAGGCGCGACCGCCCAAGTTCAATGAAGAAGACTTCGCCATCGCGTTCGCGCGGATCGAAAACCACTTTTTCTCCAATGAGGGCTTCTTCGAGCACGACGGTTGGATCCTGAAGAACATCGACAAAATCCGTCACATCCCGGCGTGGATCATCCAGGGCCGCTTTGACGTCGTCACCCCGCTCGACAGCGCCTGGTCGCTTCACCGCGCTTGGCCGGAAGCCCATTTCGAGATCGTCTGGGACGCCGGCCATGCGTCCACCGAGCCGGGGATCATCGACGGGCTGGTGCGCGCGACGGACGCAGCGCTGAGGGTCTAAGGGTCTGAGACCCTCTTCCCATGGGAGAGACTTTCGCGCCGGCGCATCGCCAGGCTTTCGAACGCCGCGACGCCCGCGAGCACGGCTGTCGTCGCGACCGACAGCACCAGCGGGCTCATGGACAGACTCAGCGGAGCCAGCGCCGCCAACCCCACCAACCTCGCCCCGCGCGACGGCGACCACAGGCGGAACACCGCCTTCTTGAACAGTAGCCCGCCCAGCATGAACAGGAACGGCCCGCCGGTCAGGGCGGCGGCGGTCTTCAGGTCAGCATGGCCCAGCAGGTGGTGTAGCACCCGCTCCTCCGCCACAGCCGTGACGATGATGCCGGCGATCGGCAGCAGGTGGCTTTAGGTATAGGCGGCGCGCGCCACCGCGCCGGGGTCCTTGGCGTGGCTGATCGCCTCGCTGGCGGCCTGGGCGGTGAACGAGAAATATATCCACCACATGGCCTTCCTCCCCGCGAAGGCGGCGAGGAAGGCGGCGTGGCGGCGGGGATGCTGCTGGCCATGGCGATCCCCGAGGCGCGCGTGACCTCCAGAAGCGCGTTGGCGAAGCATGTGGCGGCGTTGCATGGTGGCATTTCCCGTCTGGACGAGTGGCAGCCTAGCAATCGTCACTGTGGGATCGAACGAATTGTGGCTTAGTGCGCTTCATGGATATGGACGCGCAAGATTTCCTCCTCCAGCACCGCACCCCAATGATCGGCGCCGTCGTCGCGTTGGCCACCGGCCTGACCGGCGGTATCGCGCTGAAGACTGGCCCGCAGGATGAACCGTTTATTGAATCCGTCCCCACCTACGACAGCCAATATGCCGAGGCCGAGCCTATCGCCTGGCCCAGCGGCAAGGTCCCCGACTACGTGATCGGCACCGACTTCCTGGACGCCCAGCGCATGGATCCGCCGCCGGTGCTGGTGGCCTCGTACGAGGTCCCGGAATATACCGCGCCGGCTTGGCGCGAACCCGAGCCACATGTTCAGCCGGCGCGCATGGCCGAGCCCGCGGAACGCAGCTGGGCGTCGACCGGCGGCGATATATTGAACACGCGCCTGCCAGAGGATGCGCCGCCCGCGCCTGAGGCGTCGCAAGCGCCCGAACCGCCGGTGGCGACCCCCGCCCCGGTCGCGATGGCGGCGTCAAGCTCCTAAGCCCGCTCCTGCCGGCGACCAAGTCCAAGACCTCGCTCTTGGCGCTGATGCTGGGCCTGGGGGGCTCGGCGATGCTGGCCATCACCCGGCGTGGGCCGGCCACGGCGATTATCGTGCTGTGGCTGGGCGTCACCGTCATTGGTTTGGGCGTGATGGTCATGTGGTTGGACCCGGCGCTGATCTTCAAGGCGCCGGGTCCAACCACATGACCCTGACCGGCCGCACCGACATCTGGGCTGCGGTGCTGCGCCAGTCGGCCAAGCAACCGCTGACCGGTTATGGCTGTGCGGTCCTCTGGACCCTGGAATCCGCGCCCGCGAACTGGATCCGCAAGGAGACCGGTTGGCTGGTGTCCACCGCCCACAACGGCTGGCTCGATATCCTGGCGCAGCTGGGTTGGATCGGCGTGGGCCTCTGCGCCCTGGTGCTGGGCAGCGCCCTGCTGGTCGGCCTGTTCCGCTTCCAGCGCCTGCGCGACGGCTACTGGACACCGCTCTTCTTGGTGATCTTCCTGACGACCACCCTCTCCGAGAGCTTCATCCTGGAGCGTAACGGCATCGCCTGGGCTCTGGCCTGCGCGGCGGTGACCCGCCTGCTCGGACCGGTGCTCGCCGATCTCGGCGCCGCCAGATGGGCCCTGCCCTCGATCGCTCTCCAGCCGCCACCGCTGGCCTGGTCTCTGGCGTCGGGCGAGCCGACGGTCGAGATCTGGGCGACCGACGAGGGCCGCGCCTCGACATTTGGCAAGCGCCCGGTCTCGCCTTTCGGCGCGTGAAGCACCGTGTGGAAAAGTGGGACCCAGTTTTCCGCGAAAACGGTGCGAAAACAAAAATCTAGAGCAAGCCGTGCGATTTCTGTATCGCGCGGCTTGCTCTGGACCGCTACGGAAGCGCCATGACCGACTACACGCCCCAGCAGATCGTCGCCCGCGGCGCGCGCGCCGTCGCCGAAGCCGCCGCAGACGCCATCGACAACCATCCCGACCTCGAAGGCGCGACCTACTCGATCCTGGAAGAGGACGAGGACAAGGGTCTCTGGCGCATCGACGCCTTCCCGACCAATGACGAGGAAGACGCCGGCCTGCTCGAAGTCCTGGCCGGCTACAAGCTGAAGGTGATCCGGGAGCAGTTGGCCGACGCCGACTGGCTGGCCATGGCGCTGTCGGGCCTGCCGCCCGTGCGGGCGGGTCGGTTTTTCGTCTACGGCATGCATGATCGCGGCCGCTTGCCGGCCAGCACGGTCAACCTCCGCATCGAGGCCGGCGCGGCCTTCGGCACCGGCCACCACGGCACCACGGTCGGCTGCCTGCAGGCCTATGACCGCCTGATCAAGGCTCGCAAGTTCAACAAGGTGCTCGACGTCGGGGCCGGTACGGGCCTGCTGGCCATTGCGGCCGCACGCACGGGCTCGAAAATCGCCGTGGGCACTGACATCGACAGGCCCAGCGTGCGGATCTCCAAGGAGAACGCCAAGGTAAATCGCGCCAACGCCAGGTTCGTCCACGCCGCGGGCCTGTCCAACCGCTTGGTGTCCGACAACGCCCCCTATGACCTGGTGTTCGCCAACATCCTGGCCCGCCCGCTGATCAGCCTGGCCCAGGACATCAAGACCGCCCTGGTCCCCGGCGGCACGGTGATCCTGTCGGGCTTGCTGCGCACCCAGGAGCGGATGGTGAAGGCCGCCTACGTCTCGCGCGGCTTCAAGGTGGTGAGCCGCATCCATCGCGACGCTTGGGCGGCGCTGGTTCTGCAACGGCCGTAGAGCGCGGAACGTCCTTCACGGTCCTGACGTTTCTCCTGCGGCACTCGTACGTTCCAGGAGCAACCTCATGACCTACATCGACCCCAACGCCCCGCTACCGCCGCGCGAAGTCGTGGTGCGCCGGGAGGGTGGCGCGACCGGCTGGTTCGTGGCCGGCGTGGTGGCCGTCGTGGCGGTGATCGCTGTGGCCTTCATGTTGACGATCGGAGCGCGCACCCCCAGCCAGGACCAGATCGCCCAGGCTCAGGATCAGGGCCGCGCAGTCGGCCAGATCGAAGGCGCCCAGGTGGGCGCCGCCCAATCGACGATGGTCGCCCAACAGGCGGCCCGCGACGCCGCGGCCGCCGCCGACAGCGCCCGTCGCTCGACCGAGGTGACGGCGGCCAACGCCGCACGGGTGGCTCAGGACGCCGCCGCCCGCGCTGCGGCTTCGCGCGACGAGACAGTCGCCCCCATGGCCGAGCAGCCCGCCCCGCAACCGGCCCAGTAGCGGCTGGCTCTTCCCTGCCCGGCCGGGTCGGACTAAATCGAAGGCATGCGCCAGACCTTCGATGAATCCACCGAGCCGGGCTTCGGCCCCCGCCATGTCCCACTGATCCGCGCCGCCATGGCGCTGCAAGGCCTGGACGGCTTCCTCGTGCCCCACGAGGACGAGCACCAGAACGAATATCTGCCCACCGCCAATGACCGCTTGGCCTGGGCCAGCGGTTTCACCGGTTCGGCTGGGGCTGGCGTCATCATGGCCGACCGCGCCGCCGTCTTTGTCGATGGACGCTACACCCTTCAGGTCCGTGACCAGGTTGACCAGGGTGTGTTCGAGATTCGCGACCTCGTCGAGGGCGGCGTCCCGGCCTATCTCGAAACTGTCCACAAGGGCGCGGTGATTGGATACGACGCCCGCCTGCACAGCCCTCAGGCGCTCGACGCGC
Organism: Caulobacter sp. DWR3-1-2; assembly: GCF_049896225.1. Lineage (NCBI taxonomy): Bacteria > Pseudomonadati > Pseudomonadota > Alphaproteobacteria > Caulobacterales > Caulobacteraceae > Caulobacter > Caulobacter sp. DWR3-1-2. Next base: position 9,793 of record NZ_JAFCTW010000013.1, read on the forward strand.
TGAAGGCCGCCGCCAGCAAGGCCGGCGCGGCGCTCAAGCCCGTGTCGGTCAACCCCATCGACCAGGCCTGGGGCGCTGAGCGTCCGGCCCAACCCGCCGCGCCCGTCGTCCCCCAGCCCGTGTACTATGCCGGCGAGGAGTCGGCCTCAAAGCGCGCCCGGATCGGCGGGGCCATCGCCGCCTTGGGCGCCGACGCCGCAGTGATCACCGCTCCGGCCTCGATCGCCTGGCTGTTCAACATTCGCGGCGGAGATGTGATCCGCTCGCCCCTGCCCCTGGCCCAGGCGGTGGTCCGCGCCGACGGCACGGCGCGGTTGTTCCTAGACCCGGCCAAGGTCGCCGAAGGCCTGTCGGCGTGGCTGGGCAACCAGGTGTGGCTAGAACCATCCGAGGCCCTGGACGGGGCCCTGGCCGACCTGTCCAGCAAGGCCGTGGTCGTCGACCCGGCCCAGTCCTCGGCCTGGTATTTCGACACCCTGGCCGCCGCCGGCGCCTCGGTCGTCCGCGCCATGGATCCCTGCACCCTGCCCCGCGCCTGCAAGAACGCCGTCGAGATCGCCGGCACGCAGAAGGCCCACCGCCGCGACGGCGCGGCGTTGACGCGCTTCCTGCACTGGCTGGCCACCGAAGGGCAGATCAACCCGCCGGACGAGAAGGAAGCCGTCGCCAAGCTGGAAGCTTTCCGCGAGGCGACTGGTCTGCTGAAGGACCTCAGCTTCGACACCATCGGCGCGGCCAACGGCCATGGCGCCCTGCCGCACTATCGTCCGACTGAGCGCTCAAACGAGCGCGCCGCCTTGGGGTCACTGCTCCTGGTCGATAGCGGCGGTCAGTATCTGGACGGCACCACCGACGTCACCCGCACCGTGGCGATCGGCGAGCCGACCGCCGAGATGGTCACCCGAAACACCCTCGTTTTGAAAGGCCACCTGGCCATAGCCCGCCTGCGCTTTCCGGCAGGCACCACTGGCTCGGCCATCGACGCCTTCGCTCGCGCCGCCCTCTGGAGCCATGGCCTGGATTACGACCACGGCACTGGCCACGGCGTCGGGGTCTATCTGGGCGTCCACGAAGGTCCGCACCGGATTTCCAAAGCTCCCAACACCATCGCGTTGCAGCCCGGGATGATCGTCTCCAACGAGCCGGGCTACTACAAAGACGGTGAGTACGGCATCCGCATCGAGAACCTAGAGGTTGTGATGCCCGCCGAAGCCGTCGGCGACGGCGACCGCCCGATGCACCGCTTCCAGGCTCTGACCCTGGCCCCCATCGACCGGCGGCTGGTGGACAGGAGCCTGTTGAGCCCCGAGGAGATCGCCCAGTTCGACGCCTATCACGCGCGGGTGGTTCGGGAGATCGGGCCGCTGGTGGAGCCGGAGGTCGGGGCCTGGCTGGAAGAGGTCTGCGCGCCGCTTTAGGCGCTTAGGTCCTCCCCCTGTGGGGCACTGTGGGGGCGGCGGCGCGAAGGCGCCGGTGGGGGGAGCAGACCCACCTCACCGACACTCGCCCTCCGTCGGCTGCGCCGACACCTCTGCCACAAGGGCAGGAATAAGCGAGCCGCTGACTACTTAATCCGCGTCCACTTCTGCGTCTTGCACAGCGGGGCCACGATGCAGCCCTTCAGCTTCAGCGAATTGGGCGAGGTCAGGGTGATGGTGCCCGAATAGGTGCCGCCGTCGTCGGCGTTGTAGACCTTGCCGCCGGTCCACCTGGTCGGGCCGCCGGTGAAGTCGTACAGCATCTGCATATTCTTCAACGGACGGGCTTTCAGGCTGGCGTCCTTGTTCTTGACGTCCTTGATCGTCGGATCGGCCTTGATGTGGTTTGACGTCACCAGCTTGCCGCACAGGCTGTTGCCGCAGCGGCTGATCTCGACCTGGCCGCCATTGGTTTCGGTTTGCCACAGGCCGATGGCGTCCTGCGCGAAAGCCGGGGCGGCGATGGCCACGGCGAAGGCCGCGGCGAGGATGGGCAGTTTCATAGGATCGTCTCTCCTAAGTATTGTTAGCCTGTTCTAACGCGCGTTCGCCTGAACCGGCCATGAATTGAAAAGCGAAGGCGCGACGCCTACCCCGCCACCATTGCCAGCCACTCGTCCTCGGTCATCACCTGAACTCCCAATTCGCCGGCGGTCTTCAGCTTCGACCCCGCACCTGGCCCGGCCACCACGAGGTCGGTCTTCTTCGACACCGACGAGGCCACCTTGGCGCCCAGCGCCTCGGCCTGGGCCTTGGCCTCGTCGCGGGTCATCTTCTCCAGGGCGCCGGTGAAGACGATCGTCTTGCCGGCCACGGCGGTATCGGTTTTCGGCTTGGCCACGGCCTGGATGTCGAGCTGGGCGATTAGATTGGCCACCTTCTCGCGATTGTGATCCTCGGCGAAGAACCGGGCCATCGACTGGGCCGCAACCGGGCCGATCCCGTCGATCGCCGCCAGTTGGAGATAGTCGTCGCCCGGCGCGCCGTCGGCGGCCTCGACCAGGGCCTGGGCGAAGGCCTCCCAGTCGCCAAAGCGCTCGGCCAGGGCGACCTTGGCGGGCTTGGAGAGCTTTGGCACGGCATGGCCGATCTTGACCTCCAAACTGTCGGCCTCCGGCCAGGGATCGGCCTTCAGCCCGCCCCGGCCCGCCTCGACCAGCTCGTCGCGGGCCTTTGGACCGACCCCCGCCGCGCCGGCCAGTTCCAGATAGACCGCGCCCGGCAGTTGCCCGGCTGCCCGCTCGGCTGCGGCTTGCAGCTCCTCGAACCGGTCGAAGTTGCGGGCCAACACGGTCGAGGTGGTCTCGCCGATGTCGCGCATGCCCAGGCCGTAGATGACCCGATCGAGGCCAATGGTGCGTCGCGCCTCGATTCCCTTGACCAGGTTGGCGACCGAGGTTTCGCCATAGCCGTCGCGCTCGCGCAGCACGGCCAGCTTTTCCTCGTCCTTGGCCAGCCGGAAGATGTCGGCCGGCTCCTTGATCCAGCCGTCCTCGAAGAAGGCGGCCAGCTGCTTCTCGCCCAGGCCCTCGATGTCGAAGGCTCGGCGAGACACGAAGTGGCGCAGGTGCTCGATGCGCTGGAACGGGCAGGCGAACTCACCGCTGCAACGGCGCACCACGGATTCGGCGCCCGAGGCGGTGGTCTCCTTGACCAGCGCTGTCCTCAGCGGACAGGGGCAATGGCTCGGAAATTCGAACGGCGTGGCGCCCTCCGGACGTTCCTCCAGCACCGGCCCGACGATTTGCGGGATCACGTCGCCGGCCCGCTGCAGGATCACCGTGTCGCCGATCCGCACGTCCTTGCGGGCGATCTCGTCGGCGTTATGCAGGGTGGCGTTAGTGACCGAGACCCCGCCGACGGTCACGGGCTTGAGCCGCGCCACCGGCGTGATCGCGCCGGTGCGGCCGACCTGCAGGTCGATGGCCTCGAGGATCGTGCGAGCCTGCTGGGCCGGAAACTTGCGGGCGACGGCCCAGCGGGGCGAGCGTGACACAAAACCCAGGCGCCGCTGCTGCTCCAGGTCGTCGACCTTGTAGACCACCCCGTCGATATCGAAATCGAGCTTGGGGCGCAGCACTTCGAACGCGGCATAGGCGTCGAGCAGCCCCTGGGCGTCCTGGACCTTCTTGGCCGGCGGGGCCGTGGTGACGAATCCCCAGGCTTCCAGCGTCCCCAGCGCCTCCCACTGGCCGGCCGCGAAGGGGCCGCTGACCAGACCGCAGGCGTAGGCGAAGAACCGCAGCGGCCGCTGGGCGCTGATCTTCGGGTCGATCTGGCGCAGCGAGCCGGCGGCGAAGTTGCGGGGGTTGGCGTAGGTGCGCTGGCCGGCCTCAAGCGCGGCGGCGTTGAAGGCGGCGAAGGCCTCTAGCTCGACATAGACCTCACCGCGGATCTCGATGATGTCGGGCCAGCCGGCGCCCTTCAGCCTGTGGGGGATGTCGCCGATGGTGCGCAGATTGGCCGTGACATCCTCGCCGACCCGGCCGTCGCCTCGCGTCGCGCCTTGGACCAGCAAGCCCTTTTCATAGCGCAGCGAGGCCGACAGTCCGTCGATCTTCGGCTCGGCCGTGTAGAACACCGGCTCGTTCGTCAGCCGCAGGAACCGCCGGACGCGAGCGTCGAACTCCGCCGCCTCGTCGTTGGAGAAGGCGTTGTCGAGGCTGAGCATCGGCACGCCGTGCTCGACCGGCGAAAACTGCTCGGCCCGCGCCGCCCCGACCCGGAGAGACGGGGAATTGTCGCGCACCAGATGCGGGAAGCGTTCCTCGATGTCGAGGTTGCGGCGTTTGAGGGCGTCGTACTCTCCGTCGGTGATCGTCGGGGCGTCTTGCTGGTGATAACGCAGGTCGTGACCGGTCAGGTCGTCGGCCAGGCGCTCCAGCTCAAGGGCGGCCTGGGCTTCGGTGAGGTCGGCAACGGCGATCTGGGACACGGGCGAATCCGGCGGAAGCTGAGACGGCGGCAGACTAGCCGCTCCTCCCCCTGTGGGGGAGGAGCTTTAACCCGACGGCCTTGCCTAGCCGCTGACGCTCAGAAGCTCGCCGCATGACCCAGCCCGCAACGATGTCCCAGAACGACGCGGGCTTGTCTCGTGGCGGCGCCTTTGACGTCCTGCGGTTCGTCGCGGCGCTGTTCATCGTGCTCTATCACGTGGCCAAGCGAGCCCCGGTTTCGCTGTTTGCGATCCGGCCCTTGGACGCGGCTATCTCGCGACGGACTTCTTTCTGATGCTTTCGGGCTAGGTTCTGGCCAAGACCTACGGTCAGCTTGTGCTGGACCATGGGCTGGGAACCGGCGAGTTTCTCGAGCGCCGCATCCTGCGTATCTGGCCGGCGCACCTGATCATGCTGGCCCTGCTCGCCGGCTTCGTGTTTGGAACGGGGGCCATCGGCCTGGCGCCTCAGAACCCGCAGTGGTTCCAATGGAGCCAGCTGCCGGCGCAGATCTTCCTGGTCCAGGCCTGGTTCGTGCCAGCAGCGTCGGGTTGGAACATGCCGACCTGGACGCTGTCCGCCCTGATCGTCTGCTATGCGGGCTTCCCGGCCGCCTGGCGTTCCTGACCAATCAGCTGGCCGCCGTGATCTGGTTCGGCGCCGCCCGCGCAGTGGCCGCGAAACTCGACCTGGACGATGCGATGCTCTGGCTCGTCTGGGCGATGGCCCTGCCCGCCTGCATCGCCGCCGCGTGGCTGTTCGAGCGCTAATCTTCTGTTTTGACGCATTTTTCTTCACGCGAACCGGAACCACGTCGCTCGAAAAATGCTCTATGTCGACGCGCCGCTGCAGGTGTGGATCAAGGGCGGGTCGCGCAAGGATCTCGCGCCAAAGGCAAAGACCGCTCCGGCCTGACTAGCCGATCAACGCCCGCGCCGCCGCCCGCGCCGCCTCGGTGACCTCGGCGCCCGACAGCATCCGGGCGATCTCTTCCTGACGCTGGACGGGCGACAGCGGTTCGACCCGCGTGCGGATCGCAATGTCGTCACCCGACTTGGCGATCCGCCAGTGGGCGTCGGCGCGGGCCGCGACCTGGGCCGAATGGGTGACGACCAGCACCTGGGCGTTGGTCGCCAGGCGCTTGAGCCGCAGGCCCACCGCGTCGGCCACAGCCCCGCCAACGCCCTGATCGACCTCGTCGAAGATCATCAGCGGCTGAGAGCCCTCGCGACCCGCGAGGGCGGCCTTCAGGGCTAGGGCGAAGCGCGCCAGTTCGCCGCCGGAGGCGATGGCCTCCATCGGTCCGAACGGCGCGCCGGGATTGGTGGAGATCTCGAAGGCGATGCGGTCCATGCCGGCGGGACCGGCGCGGTCCTCGTCTAGGGTCTCGATCGCGACCCGAAACCGAGCCTTTTCCAACTTAAGCGGCGCCAGCTCGGACTCGACAGACGCGGCCAGGCGATCACCGGCGGCGCGGCGCTCGGCCGACAGCGCTTCGGCGGCATACAGATAGGCGTCGCGGGCGCCAGCGGCCTCTTCCTCGGCCGCCTTCAGCGCTTCGCTTGAGGTCTCGATAGCTTGCAGGCGGGCGGCGAAGTCGGCGCGGGCTGCGGGCAGCAGCTCAACGGCCAGGTTCAGCTTGCGGGCCATGCCGCGCAGGGCGAACAGGCGCTCCTCGGTCTTGTCTAACTGGTCGGGCTGGAACTCGAAGCTGTCGGCGGCCGCGTCGATGGTGGCGGTGGCTTCCTGGGCCTCGACCAAGGCGCGGTCCACCGCCTCGCAGGCGGCGGTGAGCCGGAGCATGGCTGGACCATCGGCGGGCGCGCCGGCCTGGACCGCGCGTTCACGCGCCCTTTCCAACGCACGATAGGCGCCGGCCAGCCTGCCCGACAGGGCGTCGCCGCCCAGGGCGTCGCGAGCCGCATCGATATCGGCCAGGGCCTTTTCGGCGGAGCCCAGCAGGGCCCGCTCCTCGGCCAACTGAGCTTCCTCGCCTTCGCGCGGATCCAGACGGTCCAGTTCCGACAGGCGAAGGGTCAGTTCCTCGGTCTCGACCGTGGCGCGGTTGGCGAGGTCGCGCAGGGCGGCGGCTTTCTCTCGAGCGGCCCGCCAGGCGCTCCACGCTCCAGCGACGGTCCCGAGGCTCACGACGCCATAGGCGTCGAGCAGGGTTCGGTGGGTGCGCTGGTCGAGCAGGCCGACGGTCTCGTGCTGGCCATGAACCTCGAGCAACAGCGCGCCGAGGTCCTTGAGCACACCAACGCTGGTGGCCTGATCGTTGACGAAGGCGCGACTGCGACCATCGGGCGATAGCTGGCGGCGCAGGACCAAGTCCTCGTCGCGGGCATAGTCCAGGCCCTTGTCGTCGAGATAGGCGAAAGCGGCGTGGTCGGCCGGCAGGGCGAAAATGGCGGTGGCGCTGGCATGGCCCGTGGCCCCGCGCCGCACCAGCCCGGCGTCGGCCCGGGCGCCGGTCGCCAGGCCCAGGGCGTCGAGAATAATCGACTTGCCCGCGCCGGTTTCACCGGTCAGGGCGGTCAGGCCCGGCCCGATGGCCAGGTCCAGGCTCTCGATGAGCACGACGTCGCGGATGGAAAGGCCAATCAGCATGTCGCGCAGGATCGCCGGGAATCAAGGTTTTTGAAAGAACGTTTCGAAAACAAGGGCCGATCCTCTGGACCGGCCCCTTGAAATCACATTCCGAGAACGCCCTTGATGCCGCTCCTCTTGGACCTGGTCTCACCGGGCGGGGCCAGGGTAGCGTCCTTGTCCTGGGTCAGGCGGTCCAGCATGTTCTTCTTGTTACCGGCCTTCAGCGGCTCGACGGCGGGCTTGAGGCCAGCGTTGTTCAGCAGCTTGTAGGCGTCGGCGTACCAGGGATCGCCCGGGAAGTTGTAGCCCAGCACCGCCCCATTGCGCTTGGCTTCGTCCAGCAGGCCCAGGGTCATGTAGCTTTCGACCAGCCGGTACAGGGCCTCGGGCGTGTGAGAGGTGGTCTGGTGGCGATCGATGACGGTGCGGAACCGCCCGATCGCGGCCAGGGTCTGCCCGTTGCGCAGGTAGTAGCGACCGATGGTCATTTCCTTACCGGCCAACTGGTCGTTGACCATGTCGATCTTCAGGCGGGCGTCTTGGGCGTATTCCGAGTTGGGATAGCGCTGAACCACGTCGCGCAGGGCGGCCAGGGCCTGTTCTGTGGCGGCTTGGTCGCGATTGACGTCGACGACCTGCTCGAAATAGCAGATCGACTTCAGATAATAGGCGTAGGAGGCGGACGGGTTGCCCGGATAAAGGCCGATGAAGCGATCGGCGTCCGAGATCGCTTCGTTGTACTGGTTGCCCTGGTAGTGGGCGTAGCCGGTCATCAGGATCGAGCGGCGCGACCATTCCGAATAGGGGTGCTGGCGCTCGACCTCGCGGAAATAGTCGACGGCCTCGTTCCAGGCACCGCGGTCCAGGCGATTGGCGCCCGTCGAATAGAGCAGCTCCACCGGGCGCTCTTCATAGGCCAGGGTCGGCTTCTTGTGTTTGCCGGCGCAGGCGGTGACCGACAGGGCGACCAGTAGGGCGGTCGCGACGGTAGCGGCCTGGCGTCCCGAGAAATTACGAAGCACGGACTTTTCACCCTCGAAGCAAACGTGCGCTCCTGCGCCGTGCAAGGCTTCTACACCACCCCGATGCGGGCGCAAATGGAAGCCGAGCCGTGAGAAGGATACGCCCCAAGACGCATCCCCCGAGGAATCCGCCCAAACCTTAATGACATCGACTTTTTGACCAAATCAGGTCGAAGCGCGATGACCGCGCACGGAATGTCAGACGGCTTCTGCCAATTCCACCGAATGGGTTCGCAGACGCCAGGCGCGCGGATTGGCCATCAGGGCGCGAACGACCGCGTTGTTCAAGCCGTGACCGGCGAGAACGCCCTCGAACCGGCCGATTATCGGCGCGCCCAGGACATAGAGGTCACCCACCGCGTCCAGCGCCTTGTGGCGCACGAACTCGTCGGGACGACGCAGACCTTCCGGATTGAGCACCCGGTCGCCGTCGATGACCACGGCGTTTTCCATCGAGCCGCCTCGGGCCAGGCCGATGGCGCGCAGCGCTTCAACATCGCGGACAAAGCCAAAGGTGCGGCAGTCGGACAGCTCGGCGCGGAACGACTCCTCGTCGATGGTCAGGTCGACGCGCTGGCGGCCGATGGCCTTGCTGGCGAAGGCGATCTCGAAGGCGACCTCGAAACGATCAGACGGCGAGAGGCTGGCCTGCTTTTCGCCGTCCTGAACCACCACGGCGTGGAGGATCTCGATGTAGCGACGCGCGGCTTCCTGCTTGCGACGACCGGCGCGATCAAGGATCCGCATGAAGGGCTCGGACGACCCGTCCATGATCGGCACTTCCGGACCATCCAACTCGACGACGCAGTTGTCGATGGCTAGGGCGGCCAAGGCGGCCATCAGGTGCTCGATGGTGGAGACGCGCACGTCGGCGGCGTTGTTGATGACAGTGCCCAGTTGAGTCTGGCAAACGGCTTCAGGCTTAACCGGCACGCGGTTATCGCGGTCCTGCACATCGGTGCGGACGAAGACGATCCCGGCATCGACCGGCGCGGGGCGCACGGCGACGCGGACATGCGACCCCGTATGCAGGCCCACCCCCGCGAAGATCACCGGTCCAGCGACCGTATGCTGAAAATATGCCGAAGCCGACAAAACGAGACCCTTAAAACTTGACCGACGGAGTAGCTCTTCGACCACCTCTCGCCCCGCGTACCATTTAGGGACAATGCTGCGTCGCGGCAAAGCAAGTCCTGTTTCGGTTTGTTACCTGTTTACCGAGTTGTTTTTCATGGCTTTTCTGGCCATTTCACCGCCACTTTCGCGCCGCATTGCAACGCTTGGCGCGGGGCCCGGTAAAGTTCTGCGTTAGGTGTGGCCTAGGGAGCACGCTCTCGCTAGGCTTCCGCGACCTTCCGGCGCCATAGCCTCGTGGATACTGCTTCGATGACAAAGACCTTGCGTACAGCCGCCTCGGCCCTCGCCCTTTCGCTCGCGGCCTTCGCGGTCGCGCCGGCCGCCTTGGCCCAGGCCCGGGGCTTTACCGCCAAGGACATGGTCAACCTTGAACGGATCAGCGACCCGCGGGTGTCGCCGGACGGCCACTATGTCCTCTACAGCGTGCGGACGATGGACTACGCGGCCAACAAGGCGTCGGTGTCGCTGTGGATCGTCGACCTGAAGGCGCGCATGGCCCCGCGTCGGCTGGCTATCTCCGACGGCGGCGTCTCCAGCGGGCGTTGGTCGCCGGACGGCAAGGCGATCTATTTCGTCTCGGGACGGACAGGCGGCCTCGACCAAGTTTATCGCACCGATCTGGCGGCCGAAGCCGCGACCCAGGTGACCAAGGCCCCGTTCGACGTTGGCGTGTTCAAGATCGCGCCCGACGGCAAGAGCTTGGTCATTTCGCAGGCCGTGTTCCCCGAGTGCGACACATTGGACTGCACCAAGGACAAGCTTGCGGCCAAGGGCGCGGCCAAGACCACCGGCGTGGTCTACGACAAGCTGTTCATCCGTCACTGGGACACCTGGGCGGACGGTCTTCAAAACCATCTCTATGCCCTGAAGCTCGACGACCAGGGCCTAGTGAGCGGCGCGCCCGTCGCCCTGATGAACGGCTTCAACGGCGATACGCCCACCAAGCCGTTCGGCGGCGACGAGGACTTCAACATCATGCCCGACGGCAAGTCGGTGGTGTTCTCGGCTAAGCTCGCCGATCGCGAGGAGGCGTGGAGCACCAATTATGACCTGTGGCGGGCGCCGCTGACTGGCGCCTCGGCTCCGATCAATGAAACCGAAGCCAATGAGGCGATGGATTCCCAGCCCACCGCCTCACCGGACGGCAAGACGACGGCTTGGCTGGCCATGAAGCGTCCAGGGTTCGAGGCCGATCGCATGGCGATCATGGTTCGTGAAGGGGACAAGGTTCGCGAGATGAGCCCGACCTGGGATCGCTCGGCACAGTCGATCGCCTGGAGCGCGGACGGCAAAACGATCTACACGACCGCCGAGGACGTGGGTCAGACCAAGCTGTTCGCCGTCGACGTGAAGTCCGGCAGGGTCATGGCCCTGACCGGCGAGGGCCATGTCAGCGCCTTCGGCCTTGGTGGCGGCACGCTGGTTTACGCCCAGGACGATCTGAAGGGTCCAGCCCAGCTCTACGCGATCTCGACCACCAAGAAGGGCGAGGCGCCGATCAAGCTGACCAACAACAACGCCGAGGCCCTGGCCGGCGTGGCCATGGGCGAGACCGAGCAGTTCAGCTTCCCCGGCTGGAACGGCGAGACCGTGCACGGCTACGTCGTCAAGCCGGCCAATTTCGATCCGGCCAAGACATACCCCGTCGCCTTCCTGATCCACGGCGGGCCGCAGGGCAGCTTCGGCAACCTCTTCCACTATCGCTGGAACGCCCAGACCTATGCCGGGGCCGGCTACGCCGTCGTGATGATCGATTTCCACGGCTCGACCGGCTACGGCCAGGCCTTCACCGACGCCATCAGCCAGCATTGGGGCGACCGGCCGCTGGAGGACCTTCAGAAGGGCTGGGCCTTCGCCACCGGCAAGTACAGCTTTCTCGACAAGGACCGCGCCTGCGCCCTGGGCGGCTCGTACGGCGGCTTCATGGTCAACTGGATCGCGAGCCAGTGGAAAGAGCCGTGGAAATGCCTGGTCAATCACGACGGCATCTTCGACAGCCGCTTCATGGGTTATTCGACCGAGGAGTTGTGGTTCAGCGAGTGGGAAAACGGCGGCCCGCCCTATGCGGCCAACACCACCTATTCGAAGTTCAATCCCGCCGACCATGTCGATCAATGGAGCGTCCCCACGATGGTGGTCCAGGGCGGCCAAGACTTCCGCGTGCCCTTGGAAGAAGGCATCGGGACGTTCACCGCCCTGCAGCGCAAGGGCGTTCCGAGCAAGCTGCTCTACTTCCCCAACGAAAACCACTGGGTGCTGAAAGCCCAGAACTCGGTGCAATGGCACGCCGAGGTCCTGCAGTGGTTGGACAAATGGACCAAGACGACGCGCTAGAGCATTTTTCGAGCGAAGTGGTTCCGGTTCGCGTGAAGAAAAATGCGTCAAAACAAAAGATTAGAGCTCACGGCCTGACGCAGTCAGGTCGGGAAATGCTCTAGCCCGCGCCCGCGATCAGACCCGGCCCGTCGCCACCGCCCAGGTGAGACGGGCCTGGGTTTCCAGGACGCCCAACGTCCGGCCGCCGGTCTGGGCCTGCGCCAGCGCGGCCAGCGCGGCGGCCGGGAACGCCGCCACTGGCAGGGCCCTCAACTCGCCGCGCGCCTTGGCCAGCGCTTCGGCGATCCGGCCGCGGACCTCGGACTGGGTCCAGTCCGAAGGCAGTCTGCCAGCGCCCACCTGCTTCAGCCGCCATAGCCCCGCCAAGCCGTAGGCCCGGGCCGCGCTCTTGACCGCGTGAAGGTCGCTCTTGGGATCCAGCCGCCAGGCGCTGAGCATCATGACCGCGCCGGCCGTGGCGTCCACATAGGCCAGGGTTTGGCCCTCGTCCTCGAAGGGCGCGGCGTCCAGATCGGTCAACCGGGCTTGCGCCATCTCCGCCAGGGCCGTCAACGGATAGCCAGCAGCGACCACGGCTTCGACCGTGGGATGTTTGCGAGGGGCCTGGCCGGCTGCGACCTCGTCCATGGCCTCGCGCCACCAGGTCAGCCGAATCTCGCCCATTAAGGCGTTGGTGACCCCGCCGGCGACACGGGCGAGTTCGTAATTGAAGGCGTACAGCGCCACAACGTCGGCGCGGGCCTTCGAGTCCGCGACGAATCGGCTGGCCAGCCAGCGGTCGGGATCGACGCGGCGCACCAAATTGTCGAGATCGGTGTCGGGACCGGTTTCGGAAATCGTCATGGGCGCGGCTTATGCGCCGCATTGCCCAAAAGCAAAAGGCCCGCCGATCTGGCGGGCCCTCTCCAAGCGATGCGGCGAACCGATCAGCCGAACAGCGTCTGGTACATGGTCATGCAGACCAGCATCGGGATGCTGAGCAGGGTGTTGATTCGCGAGAACAGCATGGCCATCCTGGCGGCCTTGGCCTTGGCGGCGTCATCGACCACGACAATGCCCAGGGCGCGCTTCTGGTTGGGCCAGATCACGCCCCAGACGTTGAGGAACATGATCGTCGCTAGCCACATGCCCACGCCGATGAAGACGAAGCCCATGTCCGAGCCCGGCGTATAGCCGCCCCAAAGGCCCAGCGTCGCGGCCTCGCCTAGATAGCCGCGGCTATAGGCCAGGATCACGCCCATCACCCAGGTGGCCAGGGCGGCCCAGCGGAACCAGAACAGCGCCTCGGGCGCGATATACTTGCTGATTGCCGGTTTCAGCTCGGCCGGGATCTGCGGCATCACGCGGATCTGCACGAAGTTGAAATAGTAGAGCAGCCCGATCCACAGGATGCCGAAGAACACGTGCATCACCCGGAAGACAGCGCTGAAATAGGCGTCGTCGAAGCCGTGCGGGCTGTGCCCAAAGCCAAACGCCATGACCAGCGCGAGGATGACGCTGAGGATGATGGTGTTGCGAAAGTTCGAAAGAAGTCCGGCCATTTTCAGCCCCCTGAAGTTCCAGCCCTGAACCTCAGGTATAGGCCTGTTCGCCGTGTCGGCAATAGGCGCCGCCTAGACCGCGATCAGCGCCGCCGCCAGCCGACGACCTTCGCTGGCCAGGACGTTGTAGGTGCGGGCCGCGCCCTCGGTGCTCATGAATTCCAGACCCAGGCCTGCAGCCTTCAAGGCGTCGCGCACCGAGCGCGGCGGCAAGGCGTTGACCAGCCCGCAGCCCAGCAGCACGAACTCGACCGCCCCGCCCGCCGCGAACACCTCGGCGAAGTCGTCGGGCGTCAAGGCCGCCAGGCTGGTGGCGATCCAGGGCTTGGGCTGATCGTCGATGATCAGCAACGAGCCTGGACGCCAATCGCCGGAGACGCGGAAGCCGCCGCCGCCCCAGGCGTCGACCGATGGCGGCTGCCGCAACATCAGGGACGCGTGCCGGCGCCGAGCTTGATCGGCGTGGCTTCCTCGTCGCCGCGCTTCACGCCCCAGACCAGGATCAGCGGCAGGGCGATATAGACCGACGAATAGGTGCCGATAATGATGCCGAAGGTCATGGTGAAGACCAGGGGGAACAGCACCGGGCCGCCGAACACCATCGTGCCGCCCAGCGCAAGAAGCGCCGTGGAGCCGGTGATGATCGTCCGCGACAGACGTTCGTTCTCCGACAGGTCGATGATGTCGCGCAACGGCGTGGTCTTGTACTTGCGCAGGTTTTCCTTGAGCCGGTCGAAGGTAATGACCTTCTCGTTCATGGAATAGCCGATGACCGTCAGCAGGGCGGCGATCGAGGTCATCGAGAACTCTATCTGGAGCACCGACAGCAGGCCCAGGGTCAGAAGGATGTCGTGGAACACGGCGACCACGGCCCCAAGGCCGAACTGCAGCTGGAAGCGGAACCAGATGTAGCCGAGCATCAGCAACAGGGCGATGCCCAAGGCCTTGAAGCCACCCAAAAGCAGCTCGCCCGAGACCTTGGCGCCGATGACGCTGGGGGCGGGCATGGTCATGCCCGGAAACTTCGCGATGATCGCCTTCTGGACCCGGCTAGCCTCGGCCATGGCGTTGCCGCCCTCGGTGGGCAGGAAGCGAATCATCGCCGCGTTGGGCGAGCCGAAGTTGTCCTGGACCTGCACGTCGTGCGCGCCGGTCGCCCGGGCGACCTTGCGCAGTGCGTCGCCCGAGATGGGCGTGGGCATGCGCGCTTCCATGGCGACGCCGCCCTTGAAGTCGATGCCCAGGTTCAGGCCCTGGGTGAAGAACGACACGCCGGAACCGGCGATCAGCAGGAGGGAGATCGCCGCAGCGACCGGAGCCCACTTCACGAACCGGAAGTGGGTCTGGCGGGGAATCAGACGGATGAGGGGCCAAGCCATGATGTGGACCTACGCGATCGGCAGCTTCTTCGGCTTGGTGACCTTGAACCACCAACCGATGAGCACTTGAGTAATGATGATGGCGGTGAACACCGAGGTGAACACGCCGATCGACAGCGTCCAGGCAAAGCCCTTGATGGGCCCGGACCCGAAGCCGAACATGATCCCGGCCGAGATCAGGCTGGTGATGTTGGCGTCCATGATCGAGACCATGGCCCGGCGGAATCCGGTGTCGGCCGCCGACATGGGAGATCGTCCCGCCGCCGCCTCGTCGCGCATCCGCTCATAGATCAGCACGTTGGCGTCGACCGCGACGGCCAGGGTCAGGATCAGGCCGGCGATGCCGGGGAAGGTCAGGGTGGCCTGGGTCATTGACATGATGCCGATGATCAGCAGAACGTTGACCACCAGGGCGATGGCGGCGAACACCCCGAACAGTCCGTAGGCCAGAATGATGAACACGAACATCGCCGCCGCGCCGACGGCCAGCGAGATGGCGCCGGCCCGGACGGCGTCGGCGCCAAGCTCGGCCCCCACGGTGCGCTGTTCCTCAAGGTTCAGCTTGGCCGGCAGGGCGCCGGACCGCAGCAGCAGAGCCAGGTTATTGGCGCTTTCCGCCGTGAAGCTGCCGGTGATCTGGCCCGATCCGCCGGTGATGGCGCTCTGGATGGTCGGCGCCGAGATATACTTGTTGTCCAGCACGATGGCGAAGCGCTTACCGATGTTGCGCGCCGTGGCGTCGCCAAACTTCCGGGCGCCCGGACCGCCGAAGCGGAAGGCGACCACGGCCTCGCCGCTCTGACCGTCGAATTGCTGGCTGGCGTCGACAAGGTCCTCGCCCGTCACCAGGGCCCGCTTGGCCAGGGCCAACGGCGGCATGCCTGGCTCGGCGCCTGGCAGGACCACCACGCCCGGCGGAACGCGGCCCGAGGCGATCTCCTCCGGCGTCACCGAGTCGTCCACCATCTGGAAGGTCAGCTTGGCCGTCTGACCGATCACCGCCCGCAGACGATCAGGGTCGCTTTCGCCCGCCGCCTGGATCGAGATCCGATCCGTCCCCTGGCGGGTGATGGTCGGTTCCTTGGTGCCCAGGGAGTCGATCCGGCGACGAATCGTCTCGATCGACTGCTCCACCGCCTTGGCGGCGTCGGCCCTGGCGGCCTCGGCCACGAAGCTGAGCTCCAGTCGCCCGTCGCCCTTGTCGCTGATCGTCGTGTCGCGGCCGCCGATCGCGCCTTGGAGGGGTCCGCCAACATGCTTGCGCAGCAGGCTGACGGCCTCGCCCGCCTTGGCCGGGTCGGCGATGCGAACTCGAACGATCCCGCCCGACTCGCCCAACTCGCTGAAAGCGATCTGCTCGTTGCGCAAGGCGGTCCGCACATCCTCGACCATGTTGGTCAGGCGTTCGGCGCGCAAAGCGTCGGTGTCGACCTCATAGAGCAGGTAGGACCCGCCCTGCAGGTCGAGGCCGAGGTTCAGCTTCTGATGCGGAACCCAGCCCGGAAGCGCGTCGAGCGTCCTCTGCGGCAGCATGTTGGGCAAGGAAAAGACGATGCCGAAAATCACCGACAGGATGACGGCGGTGACTTTCCAGCGGGAGAGGGTCAGCATGGATTACAGGCTCTAGACGACGCCCAAAGGCGTCTCGTGGTGGGCGGCGCCCCGTATTCAGCGCGGAGGGGTATCAGCTCTTGGGGTCGTTGGCCGGGGCCGGCTCGCCCTTGGCGCGGATATCGGTGATCATGCTCTTGACGACCTTGACGGTGACGCCCTGCGCGATCTCGACGCCGACCTCGGTGTCCTCGACCCGGACGATCTTGCCCAGCATGCCGCTCGACAGCACGACATTGTCGCCACGCTTCACGGCGGCGATGGCGGCGGCGTGTTGCTTGGCGCGCTGCTGCTGCGGGCGGAGGATCAGGATGTAGAACAGCCCAAACAGCATGACGGGCATGCCAATCATTTGGATCAGTTGGCTCGGGTCGTTCATATCGGCTCCACGAAAGTCTAGCTGGCGTCCCGCTCAAATAGGGGGTCGACCAAGTCGGCGGAAGCTATGCGTTCACCTCCTCTTTTGCAATGACGGCTCACGTTTCGGCGACGGCCCTTTTATAGGGGCCTTCGGGGGTCTAGGAGGCAGGCCATGAATGACGCCGCCACAGCCCTTCTCGCCCGCATCGCCGACGCTTTGGAGCGCCTGGCGCCGCCCGCACCGATGCCGGCGTGCGTCGACGCCCCCCGGCGGTTTGGGGCCCCGGGGGGGTAGGGCGCCATCGGACCCGCCCCCCCCCATAACCATGGGCGGGGGCA
>NZ_JAFCTW010000013.1:26534-117380 GCF_049896225.1 Caulobacter sp. DWR3-1-2
CCCGGCTTGGGCGGCCCGGGCCCCCCCCCCCCCCTGGCGGCCTCCCTGCCCCGCGGGGGGGCTTTTCCGCCCCGGGGCGCCGACGCACGCCTTCGTACCGGCCCCCGACTATCCGATGGCGCTGGACCTGCTGATCGGTGTGGAACGGCAGAAGGATCGCTTCGTAGAGAACCTGCGCCGCTTCGCCGTGGGCCTGCCGTGCAACCACGTTTTGCTGTGGGGCGTGCGCGGCACGGGCAAGAGTTCGCTGACCAAGGCCGCCTTCATGGTGCTGGCTGCGGAATATCCGGCCTTGAAGCTGGTCGAGGTCGATCGCGACGAGGTCACAGCCCTGCCCCCCCTGTTCGACGCCTTGCGCACGCGGTCGGAGCGTTTCGTCGTTCTGTGCGACGACCTGTCGTTCGAGGATGGGGCTGCGGCGGCCAAGGCCTTGAAGTCGGCGCTGGAAGGCGGCGTGGCCGGTCCGCCGGAAAACGTGCTGTTCGTCGCCACCTCCAACCGCCGCCACCTGATGCCGCGCGACCATGTCGAGGCCCAGGGCGCGATCGCCTCCGCCGAGAATGCCGAGGAGGAGATGAGCGTCTCCGACCGCTTCGGCCTGTGGATCGGCTTTCCGCCTATGGACCAGCCGACCTATCTGCTGGCCATTCACGGCTACGCCGAGCGCTTCGGGCTGAAGGTGGAGAATCTCGACCGCCGCGCCCTGCAGTGGTCGCAACTCCGCGGCGCCCGCTCGGGCCGCGTCGCGTGGCAGTTCATTCGTGACCTTGCCGGGGAGCTGGGTGTAAACTTGCCCGCGTAACCCCTTCGGAGACCCGTCATGGGCAAGCCCTGGTTTCGCGTCAAACGGTTCGGCTACGGCGCTGGCCTGCCGGTCAGCTGGGAAGGTTGGGCCGTTCTGGCCGTGTTCCTCATCCTGATCCTGGCCATTTCGATGCTCGGCGTGGCCTACAGCGTCAGCCACCCTGTGGCCTATGCTGCGGCGATCATCGCGCCTTCGATCCCTCTGCTCTGGATCGCGTGGCGCAAGAGCGACAAACCCTGGAAGTGGCGCAACGGCGGGGATTGAGGCTCTCGTTCCTCCCCCTGTGGGGGAGGCGATCGCGCAGCGATCGGTGGGGGGAGCTTCAGGATCTTCGGCGCGTGTAGCCGACGGCCAATCCCTCCCCCCTCCGTCGGCTTCGCCGACACCTCCCCCACAGGCGGAGGAAGGGTTTAGCGCGGCAGAACCAGGCCCGGATCCACCGGCCGCGCCTTGTCCTTGGGCGTCGGGGCGTAGCGGACCTCGAAGTGCAACTGCGGTTCTGTAACGCCGCCTGTCTGGCCGACCGCGCCCAGGGTGGCGCCTTGCGAGACCTGCTGACGCATCTTGACCTCGGTGGTCGACAGGTGGGCATAGGCCGTGACCCAGCCGTCGCTGTGCTTGACCAGGACGAGATTGCCGAAACCCGGCACCTGGTTGCCGGCATAGACCACCTCGCCGGCGGCGGCGGCGCGAACCGGCGTGCCGGCGGCGGCGCGGATATTGACGCCGTCATTGCGCTGGCCAGTCCCCTTGGGGCCGAAGTCGGAGATCGTCACGCCCTGCAGCGGCCAGACGAAGCGTCCACGACCGGCGGCGGTGATCTCGGCCTCGGTCGGCGGCGGGCTGCTGCCGATGATCTGGCCCGACGACGGCGGCGGGGTGACCGGCTGAGCCGCGACGGGTGCGCTCGGGCGCGGATAGCTCTGCGAGGGCGACGGCGTATAGGGGCGCGGGGCCGAAGGCATGTAGGGCTGCGGGGTGGTCGTGGCGGCGGCCGGAGGCACATAGATCGGAGGCGGCGCGGCCGGGCGCGGCGTAACAGGACGCGGCGCGGCGGGCGCGGCCGTCTTCACGACGGTCTTCAGCGGGCCCTTGTCCTTGTAGCCGGACGGCAGGCGCAGCTTCTGACCCTTTTTGATCGTGGAGCCGACCTTGATGTCGTTCTCGTCGGCCAGGGCCGCCGGCTTGACGTTGAAGCGCTTGGCGATGTTGCTCAGGGTGTCGCCGCTGTTGGCGACATAGGCCTTGGCCGTGGTCGCCGGGCCCTTGAGCTTCTGGCCGGGCTGGATGCGGTAGGGCGCCTTGAGGTTGTTGTCCTCGACCAGGTCGGCGCGTGTGGTGTCCAGGCCGCGGGCGATGGCGTCGATCGCATCGCCCGACTTGACAGTGTAGCTGCGGCGCGGGCCGGCGACCTCGACGACAGGCCCGGTGACGCTGACCGTGGTGGTCGTGGTCGAACGAGCGGGCGCGCTCCCGGACTCGGACTCCGATACGGTTTCGGTCATGCGCGAAGGTGTCGCGGCCGAAGGCGAATAGGTCGGAGCACTGGTCTGGACCGGCGCGCGGGTCGGGCCGGGCGTGGAGGTCGCGCCTTGCGGGACCGGCTGCAGCACCGTGGTTCGGGTCGGGCCCTTGTCCTTGTAGCCGGACGGCAGGCGCAGCCTTTGGCCCTTCTTGATCGCGGCGCCGGAGGACAGGTCGTTTTCGTCGGCCAAGGCGGCGGCCGTGACCGAGAAACGCTTGGCGATGGCGAACATCGTGTCGCCCGTCTGGACCAGATAGGCCTTAACGTCCCTGCCCTCTGGCCCCTTCAGCACTTGGCCGGGCCTGATGCGGTAGGGCGACTTGAGGTCGTTGTCCTTGGCGAGATCCGCGCGGGTGGTGTCGAGGCCGCGGGCGATGGCGTCGATATTGTCGCCGGCCTTGACCTTGTAGGTCTTGGGCGGGCCAGGAATCGCGACGACGGGGCCACCTACGGTGGTGATCACCACGGGACGGGCAGCCGTCGGGGCCGGCCGGTATTCGACGGGCGGCGGCTGGGGGGCTTGGTAAGACGGCACGGGCGGCAGCGACTGGCTGGACACTCCGACGCTCGGCGAGGGGGCGGACATGCCGGACAAGGGTTGGTCCTGGCCGGGAGCCAGCGTCGGGCCCTCGGGCTGCTGGTTGGCGATCGGGGCCTGGACAATCGGGAAATTGGGCGTGGCGCGACCGTCGCTGTCACGAACCGGATACTGCGCCCCGCCCGTGCTTTCGCAGGCCGCGAGGGTTCCAGCCGTCAGGGCGATCACCGCCGCGCGCGTCCACAACTGCCGCATAGCCTCTCCTTTGCCTCGCGAGGCTTCAGTCGCCGCCGCAAGGGTAAACCAACCATTAAACATCACGCGCCGCGCCGAGAACCCGACACCATCGCCCCGCGCTATTCGCGGGCGACGCCGTCCAGGATCGGGACGAAACGCACATCGCACAGGACTTCAACGGTGAAGCCCCCCTTACCGTCGCCGGCATAGCGGCGAAGGCTCTGCACCGGCCCCTTGCCCACCGGCGCCACCAGGACGCCCTGGGGCTTCAGTTGAGCCAGCAGAGTCTCGGGCTCATCTTGAGCGGCGGCCGTGACCAGAATACGGTCAAACGGAGCCTGCTTGGGCCAACCGTCCCATCCATCCCCAAATTTCGTGATGACATTGGTCAGGCCGAGCACCGCGAAGCGCGCCTCGGCCTCCTTCATCAGGGTTCGGTAGCGCTCGATCGTATAGACCAGGCGCGAAACGCGGCTGAGCACGGCGGTCTGATAGCCGGAGCCGGTGCCGATCTCCAGCACCCGGCAGCGGGGCTCAAGCGTCAGGGCCTGGGTCATCAGGCCGACGATGAAGGGCTGGCTGATGGTCTGGCCGCAGGCGATCGGCAGGGCCGAATCTTCCCACGACCGTTCCTTGAACAGGTCGGGCGTGAACAGGTCGCGCGGGGTCTTCTCGATGGCGGTCAGCACGGCGGGATCGGTGACGCCCTGGGCGCGCAAGGCGGCCATCAGGGTTTTCAGCCGCGCCTCGGGCGTGTCGGTCTTGGCCTGAACCATCACGCGCCCATTTCCGCCGGGGTAGGCTCCCAGCGCGGCGGCGAACCGCCGAGCAGGCCCTTCATCGCCGCGACGGTGACGTTGTGGGTCAGGTCGATATGCAGCGGCGTCACCGAGATGCGGCCCTCATAGACGGCTTTCAGGTCGGTGCCCTCCACCGGGACGGACGGCGTTGAGACGAAGCCGGTCCAGTAATAGTCGCGACCGCGCAGGTCGGTCCGCTTTTCCATGCTCCGCATGTGCGAGTCGCGGAAGCCCTGACGAGTGACCTCCACCTCGGTGACGCTTTCGGGAGCAACAGCGGGGAAGTTGACATTCATGATGACGTCGGTGGGCCAGCCGATCTCTAGCAGGCGCTGGATGATGCCTGGCCCGAAATGCTCGGCGGTCTCCCAGTGGGCCAGGACCTCGTCGTGGAAATAGGTCATGGCCTGGGACAGGGCGATCGAGCGGATGCCGTGGCTCATGCCCTCGATGGCGGCGGCCACGGTGCCCGACAGGGTGACATCCTCGGCCAGGTTCTGGCCGCGGTTGACGCCCGACAGCACCAGATCCGGCTTGGCGCCCTCGATCAACTGCTGCACGGCCATTGACACGCAGTCGGTCGGCGTACCCTCGACGGCGAAGCGGCGCGGGTCGATGCGGCGCACGCGGATGGGGTCCGACAGGGTCAGGGCCCGGCCGGCGCCGGACTGCTCGTATTCCGGAGCGCAGATCCAGATGTCGTCCGACAGCACGCGCGCGATGCGCTCCAGGCTCTCAAGGCCTGGGGCGTGGATGCCGTCGTCGTTGGTGAGCAGGATGCGCATTCCTACAAACCGCTCATCCCGGCGAATGCCGGGACCCAGGTGAAGCCCGCGAACCGCTCAGGATGGATCTGGGTCCCGGCATTCGCCGGGATGAGCGGAATCATTGAGCGCCCCCAATATGTGTCACCCCACCCATGTACGGCACCAGCACCTCCGGCACGGTGATCCGCCCCGTCTCGTCCTGATAGTTCTCCAGCACGGCCACCAGGGTGCGGCCAACCGCCAGGCCCGAGCCGTTCAGGGTGTGGACGTATTGCGTGCCCTTCTCGCCGGCCTTCTTGAAGCGGGCGTCCATGCGGCGAGCCTGGAAGTCGCCGCAGTTGGAGCACGAGCTGATCTCGCGATAGGTGTTTTGCGATGGCAACCAGACCTCGAGGTCATAGGTCTTGCGCGCGCCGAAGCCCATGTCGCCGGCGCACAGCAGCATGGTGCGGAACGGCAGCTCCAGCGCCTTCAGCACCGCCTCGGCGCAACCGACCATGCGCTCGTGCTCATCGTCGGACTGGTCGGGCGTGGTGATCGACACCAGCTCGACCTTGTAGAACTGATGCTGGCGTATCATGCCACGCGTGTCGCGACCGCTGGCCCCGGCTTCCGAGCGGAACGACGGGGTCAGGGCGGTCATCCGCAGCGGCAGCTCGGCCTCGTCGGTGATCTGCTCGCGGACGATGTTGGTCAGGGAGACTTCGGCGGTGGGGATGAGCCAGCGCGTTTCACCATAGTCCGAATAGAGTTTCTTCTTCCATTCCTGTTGCCGCGCCCAGTTCACTTCGGAACGAACTTCAGCTGAAGGGTTGGTTTTCTTGAAATCGTCGTACTGTTGATCTCGTGCGGCTTCATAGTCGGGCCAAAAGCGATCCAAATCTAGATAGCTAGCCTTGAACAAATCTTCGACAAACTTCGGCAGTTGCCCGGTCCCGAACAGCGCCTCATCCTTGACCAGCAGCGGCGGCGACACCTCGACATAGCCATGCTGCTCCGTCTGCATATCCAGCATGAACTGACCCAGCGCCCGTTCCAGCCGCGCGATCTGGCCCTTCAGCACCACGAACCGCGCGCCGCTCATGCGGGCCGCGGCTTCGAAGTCCATGCCGCCGAGGGCCGCGCCGAGATCGACGTGGTCCTTGGGATTGTTCAGGCGACCGGCGGGCAGTTTAGACGCGTCGCCCCAGCGGCGAATCTCGACATTGCCAGCCTCGTCCTCGCCCAGCGGCACGTCGGCGGCAGGGATGTTTGGGAGGGCCGCCAGCAAATCCGTCAGTTGTTGAAGAGCAATCCCTTCCCGTCCGCCGGCTTCAGCCATCACGCCCTTCAGCGTCTCGACCTCGGCCATCAGGCGCGCGGCCTCGGCCTCGTCCTTCCTGGCCTTGGCCATGCCGATCAGCTTGGAGTTGTCGTTGCGCTTGGCCTGGGCCTCTTGCAGCGTCCTCTGCGAGGCCCGCAGTTGAGCGTCCAGCGCCACCGCCTCGGCGGCCGCGCCCGAGCGGCCCTTGGCAGACCAGGCGGCTTCGAAGGGTTCGGGATTGTCGCGGATGGCCTTGATGTCGTGCATCGGAAACGCTCGGAGGCAGGTCGTTAAGAAACGACCTCTCTAAGGCGCGTCGGCGGGGGCGCCAACACTCTTCCCGCGCGCAAGGCAGGAAGAGCGGTTAGACCGCCACCACGTCCGTACCCGCCTCGTCCTTCGCCCGCCGCCGTTCGATCAGCCATACACACCAGATCGACACCTCGTAGAGCAGGCACAGCGGGATCGCCAAGGTGATCTGGCTGATGGGATCGGGCGGGGTGACGATGGCGGCGATCAGGAACACGCCAACGATCGCGTAGCGCCGGCCGGTGCGCAGCAGCTTGGAACTGACCAACCCGGCCAGCCCGGCCAGGGTCAGCACCACCGGTAGCTGGAAAGACAGGCCAAAGGCCAGCAGCAGGGTCGTCACCAGGCTCAGATATTCCGACACCTTGGGCTGCAGCAGCACCTTGACGCCCTCGCCCGTGATCTGCTGGTTCAGCGAGAACCACAGCACGAACGGCAGCATGATGTAATAGACCAGCGCCGCGCCCATCATGAACAGCACCGGCGAGGCGATCAGGAACGGCAGGAACGCATGGCGCTCCTTGCGATACAGCCCCGGCGCGACGAAGCGATACAGCTGCCAGGCGATGATCGGGAAGGTCAGGATGATCGCCCCGAACGCCGCCAGCTTCATGTTGGCGAACAGTTGCTCCAGCGGCGCGGTGGCCTGCAGGGCGATGTCGGGAATGATCGCGCCCTTGGGCACCGGCTTGATGCCGGTCAGGGCCAGCAGCAGGTCGAACGGCCCGTGATGCGAGCCCGCCCGCTGCACGGTGCGCAGGGTCTCGGCCACCACGAATGGATGGATCAGGAACAGGAAGATCTTACCAGCAAAGGCAAAACAGGCGACGAAGCCGACGATCAGCGCGCCGACGCAGATGATCAGGCGGGTGCGCAGCTCGACCAGATGCTCCAGCAGGGGGGCGCGCGAGGCCTCGATCTCGGAGTCGTCAGGGTCGTGTCCGATGGCCTGGCTCACGAGGCGCTATCCGATGTCTTGACGGGCGCGCGGGGCCGCTTGGGCGCGGTGATCTCGGTGGAGGCTTTCGCCGACCTGGCTGGAGCCGCCTTGGCCACGGCCTTGGCCGATGCGCGCTTTGGCGCGGCGCTGGCGGCGGCCTTGACCGCCTTGGCCTTGATCTCGACGGTCGGCTTGGGCGCGCTCTTGGCCAAGGCCCTAGGCTTCACCGCTCTCGGTTTGGGCGCTTCGATCAGCTCCGGTTCGGGCGGTGGCGACAGCGGCGCTGCGGCGCCTGGATAGGGTTGCATCGTCCCGCTAGCCAGGCTGGCGTCGATCTCGGCGAAGGTCTCGGTCAGGCCCACGTCCCGGGCGGCTTCGGCGGCGTCCTTGAAGGGCTGGGTATATTGGCCCGAGCGCATGGCCTGGACCTCCTTGCGCAGCTCGTCGAGTTCCGACTGGCGAGCCATCTCGTCGAAACTGGCGCGAAACTCAGAGGCCATGCCGCGCATCTTGGCGAGAAATTGCCCGATCTTGCGCATCAGGATGGGCAAGTCCTTCGGCCCGACCACGATCAGGGCGACCGCGGCGATGACAAGCAGTTCGGATCCACCGATATCAGGAAGCATAGCCGCCGGCCTTAGAGCGGTTTCCGGCCTGGGGAAAGCCCGGCCTCCGCGACTGTGTCAAAGAAAAGCGCCCGCAAACGCGAGGCGAGGGCGACGACATGGCGGCGACGCGGGTCGCGCCACGCCGGAAATCGACTACGACTTGCGCAGGTCTTCCTTCTCGGCCTCGGTGCGCGGCAGCGCGCCGGTGGCCTTGTTGGCCGCAACCTCGTCGGAGGTCTCGTCCTTCAGCCCGTCCTTGAAGGCGCGGATGCCCTTGGCGGCGTCGCCCATGATGCCCGACAGCTTGCCGGGACGCGCAAAGAAGATCGCGACGATGGCGGCCAGGATCAGCCAATGCCAGATGCTCAAACTACCCATGATCGCTGGTGCTCCTACGCGTACGCGGCCCTACGGGCCGTCCGCACGCCATACCACAATATTTCAGACAATATAGGCGGTCGCGAGGCGGGGAGCTAATCCAATCGGACCGTCAGCTTTCCCCTAGGAAATCCTGCGCGAATTCCGGCGCTTCGTCGCCGTCGTCGAGTGGGTCTTCGTCCTCGCCGGGACGCACGCCCATGGGGTCGGGCACCGAGAAGCCGGGCGGCAGGTCCAGTGACAGCAGGCCTGCGGCCCGCATCTCGGCGATGCCCGGCAGGTCAGCCAGATTCGCCAATCCATAATGCTCAAGGAAGGCGTCCGTGGTGCCGAAGGTCACGGGCCGGCCCGGCGAACGCCGACGGCCCCGCATCTTCACGAGGCCCAACTCCAGCAAGACGTCCAGGGTGCCGCGGCTGGCCTGGACCCCGCGCACGGCCTCGATCTCGGGCCGGGTGACGGGCTGGTGATAGGCGATGATCGCCAGGGTCTCCTGGGCGGCCTTGGACAGCCGGCGCGGCTCCTCGCGCTCCTCGGTCATCAGGAAGGCCAGGTCGGTGGCGGTCTGGAACCGCCAGCGGCCGGCCACCTGGACCAGTTCGATACCTCGGCCAGCATAGCGCGCGTGCAGGTCGGCCAAGGCCGCGCCGATGTCCGCGTCTTCGGGCAAGCGCTTGGCCAGGTCGTCGAAACTCAGGGGTTCGGCAGCCGCGAACAGCAGAGCCTCGATGCAGCGTTGGGTTAGGAGAGGGTCGAGCATCTAAGTCCTTCCCCTGTGGAGGAGGTGTCGGCGAAGCCGACGGAGGGGGGAGCCGGCCGGCGTGGGATCACTCCCCCCCACCGGCGCCTTCGCGCCGCCTCCCCCACGGGGGCCCACTGGGGCCCACGGGGGGAGGACTTTTCGGATCGCACTCACGCCAAGGCCTTCAACGGCTCGGCCCGCGTCCGCAGGTAAACCTCCGAGAATGCTTCCATCTGACGGGCCTCCAGGATCCCCTCCTTCACCAGCTCCAGGCTGGCCGCCAGGGTCGAGGCCAGGTAGCTGGCGGGGCTCGGCCCCTCGGGATCATGCTCGAACCGATCGACCGGCGCGACGCCCGACAGCGTCGTCCAGTCCTGCATCTCGGGCAGCAGGCGGCGCAGGCGGTCGCGGGCGTCTTCCAGCGGATAGGCCTGGGGCGGGCGCGGAGCGTAATGGCGGCCGTGCTCGCGTTTGCGCTGGGTGATGTAGGCGGTCATCAGGGCGTAGAGGTCGCCCTCGAAGCGGGTGGAGGAGACGATCTTCACAGCCTCCGGATCCCCGCGCATGAAGACATCGCGCTTCAGCAGCGGTCGGTCCTTCAGCGCCTCGACGGCCTGGCGCATGACATCCAGCTTGGCCAGGCGGAAGGCCAGCTGGGCGGCCATCTCCTCGGCCGGCGGCTCCTCGGCCTTGGGGCGTTCGGGCTTGGGCAGCAGCAGGCGGGACTTGAGATAGGCCAGCCAGGCGGCCATCACCAGATAGTCGGCGGCCAGCGAGAAGCGCACGCGGCGGGCCTGCTGCACGAAGGCCAGATATTGCTCGGCCAGCTTGGTGATCGACAGCTGCAGCAGATCGACCTTCTGGCTGCGCGCCAGGGCCAGCAGCACGTGCAGCGGGCCTTCGTAGCCGTCGATGTCGATGACCAGGGCCGCGCCGTCCTCCGCCGCGTGATCGGCGGCCTCGAAGTCTAACGTGGGCTGGAAGCCCGTGTTCACGCAAATTCGCCGTTGAAGGCCGCGTCGAAGCGGGCTCGGGCCTGCGCGACGTCCAGCGGCTCGGGAACCTTGACCAGCCGGCCCATCACCGCCTGGATCCGGCGCCTGGCGTTGGTGGACGGGCGGCCGACGCCGGACATCACGGCCCGCATCTCGGCCATGTCGCCATTGCAGTGCAGAACCACGTCGCAGCCGGCCGACAGGCTGTCCTTGGCCCGCTGCTTGAAGTCGCCCGATAGGGCCTTCATCGACAGGTCATCGCTCATCAGAAGTCCGTCGAAGCCAATGGATTCCCGAATGATCTTCTTGATGGCCTTACGTGACGTGGTGGCCGGACGGCGGCGGTCGATGGCCGTGTAGACGACGTGGGCGGTCATCGCCATCGGCATGTCCGACAACACGCGGAACGGCGCGAAGTCGCGGGAGTCCAGCTCGGCCAGCTTGGCCTTGACCACCGGCAGCTCCAGGTGACTGTCGCTCATGGCGCGGCCGTGGCCGGGGATGTGCTTGATGATCGGCAGCACGCCGCCGGCCAGCAGGCCCTCGGCTGCGGCGCGGCCCAGGGTGGCCACCTGCTCGGGCGTATCGCCATAGGCGCGGTCGCCGATGATCTCATGGCCCAGCGGATCGGGCACGTCCAGCACCGGCACGCAATCGACATTGACGCCCAGCGACAACAGGTCGTGGGCGATCAGTCGCGCGCCCAGGCGGGTGATCTCACGCGCCACCAGCGGATCGTTGGCCACCAGCGCTCCGTATGACCGGCCCGGCGGATACGTTTTCCAGTGCGGCGCGCCCAGACGAGCGACGCGGCCGCCCTCCTGGTCGATCAGGATCGGGGCGTCGGGGCGGCCCACCGTCTCGCGGAGGGCGGCGGTCAGGGCTCGCACCTGATCGGGATCGGCGATATTGCGCTTGAACAGGATGAAGCCCCAGGGCTTCACGTCACGGAAGAAGGCGGCTTCTTCCGTCGTCAGGGTGGTCCCGGCACAGCCGAGAATGGCGGCGGAAAAGCTGGCCAAGCGCGCGCCTCCCCTACTTCACGAAGCAGGATTTGCCGGCGGCGGTCAGGGCGTCGCAAAAGGCCTTGGCCTCGGCTCGGCTCGCGAAACCGGTGACGGCGGTGCGGTAGAGGGTCGCGCCGTTCTTGTCGATCGCTTCCACCCGCTTGCCCTTGCCGGCCGCCATGCCGGGCGCGATGCGTGCGGCGTCGGACCAGGCCTTGTCTGCCAAGGCGGTCGAGGACAGGGCGCCGATCTGCACGCTGGCCGGGCCGCCGGCTGCGGTGATCGTGGCCGGCGCGGTGACGGGCTTGGCTGACGCGGCCTGGACCGGCCTTGCGGCGACGGACCCTGCCTTGGGCGCGACGGCGGCCGTGGCCAGGCTCTCGATGCTGGGCGCGCGGCTCGGCTTGGCGGCCGGCGTCGCCGAGACCGGCGCGTTGGGGCCGACCGGAGGGGTCTTGGCCGGAGCCAGGGTCGCGGCCTGCACGGGCGTGGTCGGGGGCGGCGCGGCCGGACGAGCCATCGGCGCTTCCGGGGCGGCGGCGAAGGTCGGCGAAGGCTCGGCCTGTTCGTTCTTGTAGATCTGCAGACCGGAGGCCGGATCGGTGGGCTGGGCGGCCCCGGCTGGCGGGGTCGTCTTGATCGACGCCACCGGTTCGCCCACCGTGCGCGGCGGCTCATTGGCGCCCCGGACTCCGCCGCGATAGATCAGCAGCACCGCGACCACCAGGGTGGCCAGGACCACGGCGCTGAGGATCAGGGTCATGGGCAGGGGCCGCGAACCGCGAACCGGCTGGCGCGCGTCGAACGAGAGCGGCGCATCGGTAGGCGGCGTATAGGCGCCGCGGTGGGGATCGGACATTCGCGTCGAAGCTCCAGTATTCCAGCGCGCGGATCGCCGACAGCGAATCAGACGCGCGCGCTCGATAGTCTAACCAAGCCCGAGCTTACGCAGAACCGTCAGCAGGCGCCGGGCTAGTTCCAGACTTCCAGCTGGAACAGTTTTCGGTGCTCTTCGATGGCGAAACGGTCGGTCATGCCCGCGATGTAGTCGCAGACCACGCGGGCGCGGCCGGCCTCGTCACAATTCTGCGACCGGGCGAACCATTCCGACGGCAGAACGTCGGGCTCGGCCAAGAACAGGCTGAACATCTCGGCCAGAATACGGCGCGCCTGGCTACGAGTCCGATTGACGCGCCAATGACGGTACATCCGGGCATGCAGGAACTGACGAAGCCGCGCCAAATCCTCGGCCATGTCGGCCGAGAAGGCCACCAGGGCATGGTCCAGGCCCCGCACCTCGTCGGCGGTCTGCACGCCGCTCGCGCCGGCGCGCTGCAGCGTCTCGCCCATCACGTCATCAACCATGGCGCCGATCATCCGCCGCACGGCCTCCAGGCGGGTCAAGCGCAGGTCCAGGTCCGGACGCTCGCTGCGAACAGCCGCCAGGATCGGACCGATCAACGGCACGTCCATCAGTTCGTCCAAGGTGAACAGCCCCGCCTCGACCCCGTCATCGACGTCGTGATTGTTATAGGCGATGTCGTCGGCCAGGGCCGCGACCTGGGCCTCGGCCGAAGCCCAGGTGTTGAGGCCCAAATTATACGCGCCGTCATAGTCGGCGATCGCCTTCCACGACGGCTTGCCGAGTTTATCAATGACGGGGCCGTTGTGTTTGATGAGCCCTTCCAGGGTTTCCCAGGTCAGGTTCAGGCCGTCGAAGTCCGGATAGCGGCGCTCCAGCTCGGTGACGACGCGGAAGGTCTGGACGTTGTGGTCGAAGCCGCCATAGGGCTCCATCCTGGCCTGAAGCTCGTCCTCGCCGGCGTGGCCGAAAGGCGGGTGGCCGATGTCGTGGCCCAGGGCGATGGTCTCGGCCAGGTCGCTGTCGAGCCCGAGGGCCGTGGCCAGCGAGCGCGCGACCTGGGCTACTTCCAGCGAGTGGGTTAGACGGGTGCGGAAATTGTCGCCCTCGTGGGCGACGAACACCTGGGTTTTTTCCTTCAGCCGGCGGAAGGCCGAGGTGTGGATGATGCGGTCGCGGTCGCGGGCGAACGACGTGCGCGTGCGGCTCTCGTCCTCGGGGAAGCGACGGCCCCGCGACTTGGACGGATCCTCGGCATAGGGGGCGCGCGGAACGATGAACGGAGACGACGACATGAGCGGCCTTTGCTGATCGCCCCCTTTCCCTGGGGCGCGGACACCCTCATATAGGTCAAGCACGGGTTTTCCACAGCCATGACCGACACCTCCGTTACGCTTTCTCCCAACGCCGCCCGCCGGCTGCATACGATCTCGGAGGCCGAAGGCCATCCGGTGATGCTGCGCGTCGCCGTCGACGGCGGCGGGTGCTCGGGCTTCCAGTATCGGTTCGACCTGGTCAACGCCGCCGACGCCGACGACCTGCGGGTCGAGCGCGACGGGGCGGCGGCCCTGGTCGACGTGATCTCCTTGGCCCTGTTGAAGGGCTCGGAAATCGATTTCGTCGATGAGCTGGCCGGGGCCGAGTTCCGGGTCCGCAATCCCAACGCCAAGTCCAGCTGCGGCTGCGGCGTCAGCTTCTCGATCTAATACTTCAACTCAAGCGATTGCGAACCGCTTCGGGTGACGCTATGAGTTTGGAACAAATCATAAACGCTAGGTCGGTCCCATCTCGGGCAAGGGCATGGCCACATCGAAAAGCCAATTGAAACCAAGGCGCCCCGGTCGCAAGATGAACGCCATGACGCGCGAAGAGACGGAAGCCAGACTGGAAGCCGCAGAGGCGCGCAGCGAGACGCGTTTCGTCGAACTCATCGGTAAGATCGACCGGCTGGGCGAGATCATCACCGGCGACCATGGTCTTATCGCGCAGGTGAATTCCTTGAGATCTGAAAGCAAGGCCGACAACAAGGCCACGCGATGGACCGTGGTCATCACAATGATCACCTCCATCCTGGCGTCCGCCGCCCTCGTTATGAGCGTTCAAGCCAATCTGCTATCGGCCTTCCAGGCTGGACAAGCCGTGGGCTCCTCTCGCGCGGCGCCGCGCTGAGGACCCACTAGGCCGGCACGAACTGCAGCACCGCCAGCGCCGCCGCGCCCCAGGCCAGCGGCGCGGCCATCGCGGCCCAGGCGATCGGCTCGCGGCCCCTGCCCCACTCGATCCAAGCGCGTAGTGGAGCCAGCAGGCAAACGATCCAGAAGCTCGCCCCCAGCACGAAACCGATCCAGGCCATGGGATTGCGCAGGGCGCCCGGGGCGTCGAACACCAGCGGCGTGAAGACGGCGGCCACCGCGCCGGCCACGGCCAAGGCGCAGCAGGTCACGGTCGCCAGAACCAGCAGCAAGAGTCGGCCGCGTCGTGAAATCTGGAACCCCGACTTGAGCGTGCTCGCCATGGGCCCTAGCCTTCCCGCCGCCGACTGGAGCCGTCAATGCGTATCGCCACCTGGAACGTCAATTCCGTCAACGCCCGCCTGGAAAGAGTGCTGGAGTGGTTCGAATCGGCCTCGCCCGACGTGGCCGTGCTGCAGGAGATCAAGTGCGTCGACGAGAAGTTCCCCGTCGAGGGCTTCGAACGCCTGGGCTACAACGTGGCCGTCCACGGCCAGAAGACCTACAACGGCGTGGCCATGCTCTCGAAATATCCGATGGAGGATGTGCGGCGCGGCCTGCCCTTCCGGAACGAGGACGAGGACGAGGTCGATGAGCAGTCGCGCTATATCGAGGCGGTGATCGGCGCGCCGACCCCGTTCCGCGTAGCGGGCATCTACCTGCCCAACGGCAATCCGGTCGATACCGAGAAGTTCACCTACAAGCTGGCCTGGATGCGCCGGCTTCAGGCCCACGCCCAGCGCCTGCTAGCCTTGGAAGAGCCGCTGGTTATCGCCGGCGACTACAACGTGATCCCCGAGCCCGAGGACGTCGCCAACCCCGAGGCCTGGGTGAACGACGCCCTATTTCGTCCCGAAAGCCGGGGCGCCTTTCGCGCGCTGAAAAACCTCGGCTTCACCGACGCCTATATGCAGGCCGACGGCGCGCCGCACGGCTACACCTTCTGGGACTATCAGGCCGGCGCCTGGCCGCGAAACCTGGGCATCCGCATCGACCACCTACTGCTGTCGCCCCAGGCCGCAGACAAGCTTCAGGGCGTGGTGATCCACCGCGACGAGCGCGACAAGGAGAAGCCTTCGGACCACGTTCCGGTCGTGGTCGAGCTTTCGCTCTAGTCTTCGCCCTGTTCCCAAACCCGGACTCTCGCTAGCCTGATCTCATGAGCGAACTCTGGCGTCTTATGCTGTTGGTGACGATCTCGGCCTCGGCCGTCACGTTCATGGGCAGCGCCGCGATCTGGTTCATTGACGAGGACCGCCGCATCCGCCGGTCCCTGCGCCACGTGCTGAAGGGCGCGCCGGAGACGGTGATCATCGCGCGGGGGCGCGGTCGCGGGGCGGGTTTCAACTTCTCCACCAACCAGGCCGCCGTTGCCTGGGACAGCGGCGCCTGGTGCCTGATCTACCGCATCGACGAACTGATGGGCGCGGAACTGGCGGTGGATGGCCAGGTGATCGGCCGCGTTTTCCGGGGCGAGCAGCGCCGCGCCATCGACCAGATCGTGCAACAGGCTGCACAGGTGACGCTGAAACTGATCTTCGACGATCCGCGCCATCCCGACTTCGAGCTCGACCTGTGGCTGGACGGCGACCAGGCGCGCCGCGAGACCCGCTCACCGGCCGACGCCATCCAGGAAGCCAACCGCTGGCTGCTGCGCGCCGACGCCATCGTCCGCCGGCCGTTGGCCCCGAAGGCCCAACTGCAGCCGGCCAGGCCGTCGCGCCCGCTGGCCGAGCCGGAGATCGCTCGGCCCGTACCCGCTCCGTCGCCCAAGCCCTACCAGCCCGCGCACGAGGCCGTGGCCGCCACGACCACCGCCCCGCTGTTCGACGAGATCGACACCACCGCCGATCCGATTGAAGCGCCTTGGGACGACGACCTCGACGAGCCGCCTCTAGTGATGGACAAGCCCTACAAACCTGTCTCCAAGGCCACACCCCGCCCGCCCAAGGGCGACCAGGACGAGTTGCCGTTTGATCTGGAGGACTGAGGGCGCAGGCAACGGCGACCTGGAGACGATCGGTGTGGAGCGCCCCACTCAAGGGTGCTTTGGGGGCTCGCTTTTAAAGGGTGTGTGTCCCTATTTCCTGTCCCTATTTCCCGGGGAAGTTGCTGCCTGCGGCGACGGAGCGAATAATCTGCTCGGCGATGGCGACGCCCGAGGTCCTGAAGCCGACCACATGGATGTTCGCCGTCTGCGTCTGTCCTGCCGCGTTGGTGAAGACGACGCCCGTCACCCACTCGTTGTAGGACGTGCAGGTCGGCACGACCGATCTCACCCCGGTCCACGCGCCGCCGGAGTTCGAGGATATGTTTCCCGAGATCCACGTCGTGTTCGTGCCCTTCCAGGAACCGATCAGGCGGCCGTCCGGCAGGCGGTTGAAACCCATGATCCTATCCCTTCACCAAGGTGGCGATGCAGGTCGAGAAGGCGCGGTTGGGCAGGGCCTGGACTTCGCGTCTGGCTTGCCCGGAGAGGAAGTCGGCATATCCGAAGTCGGCCATGATCCGGCCGAACCGTCGCGGATAGGCCACGCAAACGGCGTAGGCGTTCGCGAGGATGGCCCTGTGGTCGAGGTTGGCGACGTCGGTCGGCGCGCGGCTGGCCGACCAGGTCACCGGCGTCTCGTTGTCGATGAAGACGCGTTCGGGCCGATCGCGCAGCGTGGCGGTGATGGGTCCACGATCGCCGAGCAACATCTCGATGTAGAGCGGCAGGTAGGTTCGGGCCGGATCAAGCCGGTACGAACCCGACGATCTGTCGAGGGCGAGATTCGATAGATGCGACGAACTCGCCCGCAGGCGGGCCTTCCCGGCCTCGGAGGGAGCGCAGGTCCGAAGATACCTCTGCACCTGCTCCGCCGCCACGGTCGCGGCCTGCGAGGACCTGTAGATATTCATGTCATCCCGGATTTCGGCCTCGGCGGCCAGGACGAGGCTTGTGTCGTCCATTACCCTGACACTCCGCTCCAGCAGGTTCGCGCAGGTCCCGCGACTGACGCCCGCGTCGGCCTGATCGACGATCGTGACGAACAGGCCGACCAGCGACAGGCAAATCCGGAAGCGCGCGCGGGCGCTGATCCTGTTCTTCATCGTTCTCTCCCCGCCTCACTCACCGTCTTCGCCACTGGCGACCACACGAAATCAATCACCCGCCGTTTCCCCGTCACGATCTCCACCGAAGCGCTCATGCCAGCCGACAGCAAAGCTTGGCGGCCGTCAACCGTAAGTCGCGCCCGTGACAGCTTCACCCTGACGGGAAACACCAAGCCTCTTTTTTCATCGACGATGGCGTCCGGCGAGACCTGGATGACCTGGCCGCTCAGCGTGCCGTAGCGGGTGAACGGATAGGCCTCCAGCTTGACGACGGCGCGGTCGCCGGCATGGACGAAGCCGATGTCGCGGCCCAAAACGAGGGCCTCGACCACCAGGGCCTCGCCGTCGGCCACCAGGGTGACGATCGGCTTGCCGGTCTCGGCCACCTCGCCGAGTGTAGTCACCGCCACCGCCTGGACGATGCCGCCGACCGGGGCGGTCAGTGCCTTTGGGGACACACACTCATTTTCCGCAACGGCTTCGCGGCTGATAAGGCGGTGGGGGAAATGAGTATGTGTCCCTCACCATGCCCCGCGCGCCCTACAGATCCGCGTAGATATGCGTCTCTTCCGCCGCGCCCGGATGGGTCGTCGCGCCGAGATAGGCCGGCCCCACCAGTTGGGCGAACTTCCAGATCGCGCCGCTGTTGTAGTTGTGCTTGCGCGGCTCCCAGTGGCGGCGGCGGTTCTCCAGCTCGATCGGATCCACCTCCAGCTCGATCGTGCCCTTGGTGGCGTCGATGCTGATGATGTCGCCGTCCTTGACCAGGGCGATCGGACCGCCGAGCGCGGCTTCAGGACCCACATGCCCGACGCACAGGCCGCGCGTGGCGCCTGAGAAGCGGCCGTCGGTGATCAGGGCGATGTTCTCCACGCCCTGGCCATAGATGGCGGCGGTGGTCGACAGCATCTCGCGCATGCCCGGCCCGCCGCGCGGTCCTTCGTAGCGGATGACCAGGACGTCGCCTTCCTTGTAGTCGCGGTTCGACACCGCCTCGAAACAGGCCGCCTCGCCGTCGAATACCCGAGCCGGGCCGCGATGCACCTGATGCTTGAGGCCCGCCACCTTGACGATGCCGCCATCCGGAGCCAGCGACCCCCACAGACCCACGACGCCGCCGGTCGGCGACAGCGGGTTGGAGACCGGACGGATGACGTCCTGGTCGTCGCGCCAAACCACGTCGGCCAGGTTTTCGGCCAGGGTCTTGCCGGTGACGGTCATGCAGTCGCCATGCAGCAGGCCGGCGTCGAGCAGGGTGCGCAGCAGCATCGGCACGCCGCCCGCCTCGCCCATGTCCTTGGCCACATAGCGGCCGCCGGGCTTGAGGTCGGCGATATAGGGCGTGCGGGCGGCGATCTCGGCCACGTCCTTCAGGGTGAACTCGATGCCGCATTCGTGGGCCATGGCCGGCAGGTGCAGGGCTCCGTTGGTGGAGCCGCCGGTGGCGGCGACGACGACGGCGGCGTTCTCGAAGGCCTTGCGGGTGCAGATGTCGCGGGGGCGGATGTTTTGCTCGATCAGCCGCATGACCGCCTCGCCCGAGGCCACGGCATATTGGTCGCGGTCGAGATAGGGGGCCGGCAGGGCCGACGACAGCGGCAGGGCCAGGCCGATGGCTTCCGACACACAGGCCATGGTGTTGGCGGTGAACTGGCCGCCGCAGGCGCCGTCCGACGGACAGGCGTGCTGCTCCAGCTCGCACAGGGTCTCGGCGGACATCTTGCCGGCGGCGAAGGCTCCGACGCCCTCGAACACGTCCATCACGGTGATGTCGCGGCCCTGGAAGCGGCCAGGCAGGATCGAGCCGCCGTACAGGAACACCGACGGCACGTTGAGGCGTAGCATGGCCATCATCATGCCTGGCAGGCTCTTGTCGCAGCCGGCGACGCCGACCAGGGCGTCATAGCCGTGGCCGCGCATGGTCAGCTCGACCGAGTCGGCGATCACGTCGCGGCTGACCAAAGATGAGCGCATGCCCTCATGGCCCATGGCGATGCCATCGGTGACGGTGATGGTGCAGAACTCGCGCGGCGTACCGCCGGCCGCCTTGACGCCCTTGGCGACGGCGTTGGCCTGGCGCATCAGGGCGGTGTTGCACGGCGCGGCCTCGTTCCAGCACGAGGCCACGCCGACGAACGGCTGGGCGATCTCGCGGGTGCCAAGCCCCATGGCGTAGTAATACGAGCGGTGCGGCGCGCGGGCCGGTCCCTCGGTCACGTGCCGGCTGGGGAGTTGCGACTTGTCCCAGGTCCCGTCGGGTTTCTTGGTCATGCTTATGCCCTTCGAACAGAGCGGTGTGGTTAGCTCAGGCGCAAGCGCGACGGAAGGGTTCGCGCTTGGTTTTTACCGTGAAACCGGCGCCGCACGCATATTTCGTTGCGACGGGTCAGCGGCGTCGCAGCCCTCGACGCACGATCAAACCCTTCGCAGCCGCGCCCTCTAGGCATTGTGTGACAAATGATAGTACCGCTCTCATCAGCCAGAGAGCGACAAAGATCGCTTAGACGGCCCGGGCGGAAACAGACGGAGTTTGACCAGTGATGAAGATCGTCCGGAACACACGGTTCGCGACCGCCGCCGCCTCGGCCCTGGCCTCACTGCTGGCCTCGACGGCCGCAATGGCCGCCGAGCCGAGCGCCGTCCGCCACATCGCCATCGACGCCCAGGCCCCGACCACCCCGCGCGACCGCTTCTATGACCTGTCGGTCGGCTCGGACTATCCGGGCACCTTGCTGCGCGACGACAGCCTGGCCCAGCTCAAGACCGCCAAGGACGAGCTTGGCTTCCGCTACATCCGCTTCCACGCCATCTTCCATGACGTGCTGGGGACCTACCGCGTCGTTGACGGCAAGCCGGTCTATGACTGGATAAAAATCGACGCGCTCTACGACGCCCTGCTGAAGATCGGGATCAAGCCGTTCGTCGAGCTGGGCTTCACGCCCGACGCCATGAAGACCTCGGAACAGACGATCTTTTACTGGAAGGGCAACTCGTCCCACCCCGAGCCCAAGGCCTGGGCCGGGCTGGTGGACGCCTTCGCCCGCCACGTCGAGGCGCGTTACGGCCAGGCCGAGGTGCGGTCGTGGTACTTTGAGGTCTGGAACGAGCCCAACCTGGCCGGCTTCTGGGAAGGCGCCGACCAGAAGGCCTATTTCGAGCTCTATGACCTGACGGCGCGCACCCTGAAAGCCGTCGATCCGCAGTTAAAGGTCGGGGGGCCCTCGACGGCGGGCGCGGCCTGGACGCCGGAATTCATCGCCCACACCAAGGCCTCGGGCGCGCCGGTCGACTTCATCACCACCCACACCTACGGCGTCGACGGCGGGTTCCTGGACGAGAAGGGCGAGAGCGACACCAAGCTATCGACGTCGCCCGACGCCATCGTCGGCGATGTGCGGCGGGTGCGCCAGGAGATCGAGGCCTCGTCCAGGCCCGGCCTGCCGCTCTATTTCACCGAATGGAGCACCAGCTACACGCCGCGCGATCCGGTCCACGATTCCTATGTCAGCGCGCCCTATATCCTCAGCAAGCTGAAGGCCAGCGAGGGCCTGCTGCAGGGCATGAGCTATTGGACCTATAGCGACCTGTTCGAAGAGCCGGGCCCGCCCACCGCGCCGTTCCAGGGCGGCTTTGGCCTGATGAACCCGCAGGGCATCCGCAAGCCGGCCTGGTTCGCTTACAAGTATCTGAACCAGTTGGGCGACAAGGCGATAAAGGTCGCAGACGCCGAGAGTTATGTCACGGGCGACAAGGGCGGCGTCCAGGCCCTGGTCTGGGCCTTCCGTCAGCCGGTGCAGGAAAAGAGCAACCGGCCCTACTACACCAAGGTGCAGCCCACTCATGACATTGAGCCGGTCAGCCTTGACCTCAAGGGCTTGAAGCCGGGCCGCTATGACGTCCAGATCTTCCGCACCGGCTTCAAGGCCAACGACGCCTACACGGCCTATCTGGAGCTGGGCTCGCCCAAGACGCTGCGCGGGTCGCAGGTAAGCGACCTGCAGGCGCTGACGGTGGACAAGCCCGAGACCCGAGCGCTGACCGTCGGCAAGTCGGGCGCGGCGAGGGTGGCGGTGACCATGCGGGCCAATGACGTGGTGCTGGTGAAGGTGGCGCCACGCTAACCGCGCCGTTAGCCCCCCGCCGCCTGCTCCACCGCCAGGCCCAGGTCCAGCGCCCGGGCCGCTTCCTCGCCGGTGACCACCGGACGCGGCGCCTCCCCGCGCACCGCCTTCAGGAACCCCGCCACGCTCTGGCCCAGGGGGTCCTTGCCGGCCGGGGTCTCGGTGAAGTCCTCGATCAGCGGGAACGGCGTGGTGTTGCGGAAGGTGCGGGCCAGAAAGTCGATCTCGACCTCGCCGGAGGGGTAGACGACCTTCATGGTCCGCTCGCGGGCGTCGGCGACGCGCGAGCTGTCGAACACGGCGGTGAAGCCGTTGTCGAAGGTGGCCTCGGCCTTGACCCAGTCGAGCGAGGTCGAGCGGGTGGTGGCCCCCTCGCCTTCCACGGCAATCGGCTCGCCTTCGCAGATCGCCAGGGCCAGGTCGATGTCGTGGATCATCAGGTCGAGCACCACCGAGACGTCGAGATTGCGGTCCGAAGGCGTGCCACGACGCACGGCCTCAAGGCGCAGCGGCTGCTCGGGAATGTCCAGCAGGCCCATGGCCTGGAACACAACCCGTTCCTGATGACCGCAGGCCAGCGGCAGCCGTCGCTTGGCGGCCTCGGCGACCAGAGCGTCGGCGTCCTGCGGCGTCACGGCCAGGGGCTTTTCGGAATAGACCGGCTTTCCCGCCTTCAGCGCCGCCAGCACGGCCGGGGCATGGTGCACGGCCGGGGTCGCGACGGTGACCACATCAACCGTCGCCAGGAAGGCGGCCATGTCATCGAAGGCTTCCGCGCCCAGGGGCTCGGCCAGGGCCTGAGCCCGCGCGAGGTCGATGTCGAACACCGCCTTGAGTTCGACCCCGTCGAGCTCGACGTACTTCTTGGCGTGGTAGCCGCCGAACACGCCCGCGCCGACAACGCCAGCCTTGAGGATATCTTGGGTCATGGGTTTGCTGTCTAGACCGTTCGCTTTGTCGCGGGAAGGACTGGAGGCGCGGACCAGACCGGGTTAAACGTTCGTTTAAGCAACGCACCTCGATCACGAGGTCTGGAGGAACGACCATGGTCACGTCGCGCGAAATCCGTCTGAAGAGCCGCCCGGTGGGTGTCCCAGTCACCACCGACTTCGAACTGGCCACGGTCGAGGTCGGCGCGCCGGGCGATGGCGAAATCCAGGTGAAGAACCTGTGGATGTCGGTTGATCCCTACATGCGCGGCCGGATGACCGACCGCAAAAGCTATGTGCCGCCATTCGAGCTGGGCGAGGCCCTGCAGGGCGGGGCGATCGGCGAGGTCACGGCCACCAATGATTCGGACTTCAAGGTGGGCGACATCGTCAGCACCATGTTTGGCTGGCGCGAGGTGTTCAACGTCTCGCCCAAGGCGCTAGCGGCCGGCGGCATGGGCGCGGTGACCAAGATCGACACCCATGGCCTGCCGCCCCAGACCTTCCTGGGCGTGGCCGGAATGCCGGGCCTGACCGCCTATGCCGGGCTCTTGCGCATCGCGGCCCTCAAGGATGGTGACATCGTCTTCGTCTCGGCCGCCGCCGGGGCGGTGGGGCAGGTCGTCTGCCAGATCGCCAAGCTGAAGGGCCACACGGTGATCGGGTCAGCTGGCGGGCCCGAGAAGGTGGCGTTCCTCAAGAGCATCGGCGTCGACGAGGTCATCGATTACAAGGCCACGCCCGACGTAGTGGCCGAACTGGCGCGGGTCGCGCCCAAGGGCATTGACGTCTATTTCGAGAATGTCGGCGGCGTTCACCTTGAGGCGGCCATCAACTCGGCGCGGCCGTTCGCCCGCTTCGCCCTCTGCGGGATGATCTCGCAATATAACGAAACCGGCGCCCTGACCGGCCCAAGCAACATCATCCAGGCGGTCGGCAAGAGCCTTAGGCTGGAAGGTTTCATCGTCTCCAACCACTACGACCTCGCGCCGCAATTCATCGCCGACATCGCCGGCTGGATCGGCTCGGGTCAGTTGAAGTGGAACGAGACGATCGAAGAGGGCGTAGAGCGCGCGCCCGACGCGTTCATCAAGCTCTTCAAGGGCGAGAACCTGGGGAAGATGCTGGTCAAGCTGGGCTAGCGGCCTGCTCCGTTTTGGGGACAGGCGCATGCGCCTGTCCCCACTACACCTACCGTCCCCTGAGCTCCGTCAGGGCGTAACCGTCGCCCACCTTGCGGAACTTGAAGCCCACCCGCGCGCCAGGCGTCATTGGCGCCTCGGCCAAAATGTCCGCATACCCCGTGAACGACGCGCGCCCGGCGGAGAGCTTAACCGCGCTCGCGCCGTCGTGATCGAGCGTGAGAGTCTGGCCTTCGATCGCCGCGATCACACCCGTTGAGTCGTACTCCGGGCCGTTTGGGACAGCCGCTTTCGGCGCCGCTGCGACCTTTTCGGGCGCCTTTGGCGGTGCCCCCTGGCCGCAGGCGATGAGCAAACCGCTGAGAAAAACGATCTTCAAGGCATTGATTTTTATCATATAGTCTCGTGACAAGTTACTAGCGACAGCCTGTTGGACGATCGCGCTTTGATGTTTTTTGCCGCAAGTGCGAAAAGCGCGGCGATTGTGGTAGCGAATTCGTGATCGAAGTTTTACTCTAGGGAGACTGGCGGCTCTCCACGCCGGTTGTCGGTGAACGCAAAGTAGCAGCAGAACGCGCCCAATTCCTAGCGGAGGCGGTGCGTCCGGTGAAGCTGACCTCGCGCCCATCGCCACGCTTCTTCGGAGAGGCCCGGCTTATCTCCGGACAGCCCGAGACGACAGACCATGAGCGAACGCGGCGCCTTCTTCGATCTGACTTCGTCGCGCAGCGTCGCCTACGAAACGGTGATGTCCGCCAGCGAGCGGGTCGAGATTCCCACCGACGCACCCCTGGCCATGCCGGTGCAACCGCTTGCCTTCTGGCAGGGCGGGGCCAAGCCTTCCAACACGGCCAAGAGCGACCTTCACCTACGCCGCTGGGGCGTGTTCATCGGCACCGCCGTGATGGGCTTCGCCGGCTGGAAGGCCACGTTCGACACCATCGCCCTGGGCGGCGTGACTCACCTGGAAGCCGTCTGCATCACCCTGTTGGCCCCGCTGTTCCTGGCTCTGGCCCTGTGGTTCTGCACGGCCGTTGTTGGCTTTGTGGTGCTGCTGGGCAAGCCCAAGGATCCGCTGGGCATCGACGACAGCGCATCCTCGCCCATGCCCAGACCCAAGGCCCGCACCGCGATCCTGATGCCGGTGCACAACGAGGACGCCGCCGAGGTGTTCGCCCGCCTGCGCGCCATGGACGTCTCGCTGGCCGAGACCGGCAATAGCCGCGCCTTCGACATCTTCATCCTCAGCGACACCCGCGACGCGGCCGTGGCCTTGGCCGAGCAAGCCTGCTTCGCCCGCTTCCGCCGCGAGGCCAATAGCCACGTGTTCTATCGCAAGCGCACCCAGAACACGGGCCGCAAGGCTGGCAATGTCGCCGACTGGGTCGCCCGCTGGGGCGGCGACTACGAGCACATGCTGATCCTCGACGCCGACAGCCTGATGACCGGCGAGGCCATGGTCCGCCTGGCCGACGCCATGGAGCGTCACCCGCGCATTGGCCTGATCCAAACCATGCCAATGATCATCAACGGCCAGACGATCTTCGCCCGCACCCTGCAGTTCGCCACGCGCCTCTACGGCCGCGTCGCCTGGACGGGCCTGGCCTGGTGGTCGGGTTCGGAAAGCTCCTTTTGGGGCCACAACGCCATCGTCCGCACCCGCGCCTTCGCCGAGACCTGCGGCCTGCCCAGCCTGGACGGCCCCAAGCCGTTCGGCGGCGAGGTGATGAGCCACGACGCCCTGGAAAGCGCCCTGCTGCGCCGCGGCGGCTGGGGCGTGCACCTGGCGCCTTATCTGGGTGGCTCGTATGAAGAGAGCCCCTCCAATTTGCTGGATTTCGCCACGCGCGATCGCCGGTGGTGCCGGGGCAATGTGCAGCACGTGCCGTTGATCGGCCTGCCCGGCCTGCACTGGATGAGCCGCCTGCACCTGGTGATCGGCGTGCTCAGCTATGTGCTGTCGCCCCTTTGGTTCGTAGCCCTGTCAGCCGGGATCATCTCGCGCATGCTGATGCCGGAGTTGAAGAAGGCCGCCTTCACCCTGGCCGACCTGCAGGCCGCAGCCCACGCCCTGATTGACTGGCGCGAGATCCAGGCCACCGCCTGGGCGATGATCATCACCTTCGTCCTGCTGTTTGGCCCCAAGATCCTGGGCTCGATCCTGGTCTTTTCGCGCAAGCACGAGATCAGGGGCTTCGGCGGCCGCCGCCGGATCCTGGCCGGCCTCGCCGTCGAGATGCTGCTCTCGGCCTTGGTCGCCCCGATGCTGATGTTCACCCAGACCCGCGCCTTGGTCGAGATCCTGGCCGGCAAGGTCGGCGGCTGGGCCACCCAGCGCCGCGACGCCGACAAGGTCACCGGCAAGGAAGCCTTCGCGGCCATGGGCTGGATCAGCCTCACGGGCCTGGCCCTGTCGGTGATGTTCTGGTTCACGCCGGACCTGCTGACCGCCACCGCCCCGATCCTGGCCGGCCTGGTTTTAGCCGTGCCGCTGACCATGCTGGGCGCACACAAGATCGCCGGCCTGGCCGTCAAGGCCAACGGCCTGTTCATGACCCCGGAAGAGCGTCGGCCGCCAGCCATCGTCCGCGCGGCCTTGGGCCCCGCCTGCGAGCCGCCGGCCGCCTGGTTCAGCCGCCAGCAGCATCCCGTCTTGGTCGCCGAGCACCCGGCGGAACAGAACGCCGCCTGACATCTTACAGCCAGGCGCGCTAAGCGTCTGGCTCCGCCTCCCCGACCGGAGTAGAAGCGCGCTTCGTTCAATCCTAACGGAGCTTCCGCCGTGTCGCGCCTCTTCAGCGCCTATGTGATCGTCGACTGGAGCGCGGCGGCCAAGCCGACCACGGGAGCGGACTCCGTGTGGATCGGCGTGGTCAAGCGCGATGTGCGCTTTCGCCTGACCTACGAGACCTTCAACCCGCCTACGCGTCTCGAAGCCGAGACCAAGCTGGCGGCGATCCTCGACGACCTGAAGAAGCGGGGCGAGCGCGCTCTGGTGGGTTTCGACTTCCCGCTGGGCTTCCCGCGCGGCTTCTCCCAGGCCCTGGCCCTGAAGGGCGAGCAACCCTGGCGCGCGGTCTGGGACCAACTGGCCAAGATGGTCAAGGACAAGACCGACAACACCAACAACCGCTTCGGCGTCGGCTCGGAGCTTAACCGCCGGCTGACCGGCGGTCCCTTCCCGTTTTGGGGCGTGCCGCCCAAGGACACCCTGACCACGCTGCAGCCGAAGAAGACCCGCGAGCATGGCGCGGACGACCTGCCGGAGTTCCGCCACGCGGATGTGGCGGCCCAACCTACAAAAGGGGGCGGCGCCCATTCGATCTGGAAGCTCTACTACAACGGCTCGGTAGGTGGCCAGGCGATCATGGGCATTCCGGCGGCGCGCCGTCTTCGGGATGCTCGCGGCGACGCGGCGCGGGTCTGGCCGTTCGAAACGGGCTTCAAGGCTCTGACCGAGGCCGACCTCGAGGGCGTGTCGGTGGTGATCGCCGAGGTCTATCCCTCGCTGATCAAGGCCGTTCAGGCGGCTGGCGAGGTCAAGGACGCCGCCCAGGTGCGCGCTCTGGCCGAGCACTTCGCCAAGCTGGACGAGGCGGGCAAGCTGGCCGCGCTGTTCGGGCCGAGCAAGGGCGCGCCGGAGGACGTGGTGGTCGACGCCGAGACGCAGGAAGGCTGGATCCTGGGGGCGGCCATCTAGTCAGCACGCCCTGATGGGGACAGACGCATGCGCCTGTCCCCATTGCATCACCGGTC
The DNA here is from genome assembly GCF_049896225.1 of Caulobacter sp. DWR3-1-2. Classification (NCBI taxonomy): domain Bacteria; kingdom Pseudomonadati; phylum Pseudomonadota; class Alphaproteobacteria; order Caulobacterales; family Caulobacteraceae; genus Caulobacter; species Caulobacter sp. DWR3-1-2. The sequence continues at coordinate 53,626 of NZ_JAFCTW010000013.1, forward strand.
CCGCACGTCCAGCATTCTATATCGCCCCAGCAGCAGCCCCGCCGCGATGAAGCTGGTGATGATCACCGACCAGACGATGCCGTTGACCCCCAGCTTCATCGGCAGGGCCAGCCACCAGGCCAAGGGGCCCATGATCAGGGCATAGGCCACCATGTGGGTGGCGGTGGGAATCCACACCTCGCCGCGCGCCCTCAGGGCTTGGGCGCAAACCACCTGGACGGCGTCGGGCAGCAGGAACAGGCAGCTGAGCGCCAGCGCCGGCCCGATCAGGGCCAGGGCCGCCGGGTCGGTCGTGTAGGCCGCCGCCACGAGATGGCGCAGCGGATACAGCAGTCCCGACACCAGGAGGGCGAACACCGCCGTGACGCCAAAGGCGATCCAGCCGGCTCGGCTCATGCCTGGCAGGTCGCGCGCGCCATAGGCCCGGCCCACCTGCACCGCCGTGGCGGTCGACAGGCCCAGCGGGACCATGAAGATCACCGCCACCACGTTCAGCACCACAGCCCAGGCGGCCACCGAATAGCCGCCCAGCCAGCCAGCCACCAGGCTCATGCCGGCGAAGGCCGAGACCTCGAAGAAGTTCGACGTGCCCGCGCCATAGCCAACCCGCCGTTGCTCGATCTCGGCCGGCCGGTCGCGGGCCGGCTTGTCGAACACGCCCAGGTCGCGGGCGTCCTTGCGGCGCAGGATGATCACGACCAGCATCACCGTCAGGGCCACCCGCGCCACGAAGGTGGACCAGGCCGCGCCTGTCGCGCCCAAGGCGGGCAAGCCAAAGGTTCCCGGCACCAAAACCAGATTGACCGCCAGGTTGATCAGGTTGGCGATCCACATGGCGATGGTCACCGCCCCCGGCCGCGCCAGGCCCTCCAACCAAAAGCTCAGGGCGACGCTCAGCGCATAGGGGGTCAGTGACAGCGAAAACACGATCAGCGGCACGGTCGCGCCGTCGGCCAGGGCCTTGTCCAGGCCCGCGCGGTGCAGCAGCGGCGGTCCCAGCACCGCCAGCAGCAAGGTGCCAGCCAGGCCCAACCACAGGGCGTAGGAGAGCCCCCGCCGCAGCACCGCTCCCGCCTCATGCGGCTTGCCGGCTCCGATGGCCCGCGAGCCCATCACCTGCACCCCGACCAGCAGCCCGACCGTGACGGTGACGAACACCGAGGTCGGCGCCCAGGCCATGGCGTGGAAGCCAAGTTGCGTCGCCGAATAGTGCCCCACCACGATGGCGTCGGTCAGGCCCATGACCATGATCCCCAGGCGCGACAGCACCACCGGCCCCGCCAGGCGGAGCAGTTCAATCAGGTCGGAGACGATGACGCCGTGCGGCTTCCCCGGGTCGGGAGCCGACGCGGCCGCGAGCGGCGGCATGGAAAGGCCTTTCAAAGAGGGCCGGGAAAATGACCGATGCCTCCGCTTTGGGCAACCCCGCTTCCCATGCTGAGGCTTGGAACATCCGCTACCGCTCGCCTGTTCCGACGTCTCAGCCTTCAGGAGCGCGCGATGTCAGACGTCGAAACCCCGGAATTTGAATCCGCCGCCCACCGCACGTCGCAGGCCGAACGCGACATCCAGGCCCCGCTGGACGCGAAGGAGAAGCGGTCGTTCAAGGAGAACGAGGACGCGAAGCCCGCCATGCAAGCCGGCGCTCGTCCCTATCCCGCGCCGCCCTTCCCCGAACAGCACCAGCTGAAGCCCGGCCTCGAGGCCGCGCTCGATCCGGCGCCGATGTACGACGCGCCCTTCTACAAGGGCTCGGGCAAGCTAGAGGGCAAGGTGGCCCTGATCACCGGCGCCGACAGCGGCATTGGCCGGGCCGTGGCGGTGCTTTTCGCCCGCGAAGGGGCCGACGTCGCCATCGGCTATCTCGACGAAGACGAGGACGCCGAGCTGACCCGCATGGCCGTTGAACAGGAAGGCCGCCGCGCCATCCTTGTGCCCGGCGATGTCGCCGACCCCGCCTATGCCAAGGCCGCCGTCGCGCGCACGGTCGCGGAGTTGGGCAAGTTGGACATTTTGGTCAACAACGCCGCCTTCCAGGAGCACGTGCTCGACTTCGAGGACCTGACCGAAGAACACTTCGACCGCACGCTGAAGACCAACCTCTATGGCTATTTCCACATGGCCCAGGCGGCGGTGAAAGTGATCCCGCCGGGTGGCGCCATCGTCAACACCGGCTCGGTTACCGGCTTGCTCGGTAACAAGGACCTGTTGGACTATTCGATGACCAAGGGCGGCATCCACGCCTTCACCCGCTCGCTGGCCACCCACCTGATCGACAAGGGCATTCGGGTCAACGCCGTGGCCCCCGGTCCTGTCTGGACCCCGCTGAACCCGGCCGACAAGCTGGGTCCCGACGTGGCGCAGTTTGGCGGCAAGACGCCCATGAAACGCCCGGCCCAACCGGAGGAGATCGCGCCCGCCTACGTGTTCCTGGCCTCCCCCCAGACCTCCAGCTACATCACCGGTGAAGTGCTGCCGATCATCGGCGGCTACACGGGAGGCTAGGCGGAACCGCTGGCGGCGTTAACCCGTTGCGAAATCAGAAAAAAGTCTGGCGGCCTTCGCCAGCCAGGAAATGTCCATGACCAAGAAACATCCGCTGATCGCGCTTGGCGCGGTTTCTGTGCTGGCGCTCACCGCCGCCGCCTGCTCGCCGAAGACCGGCGCGCCCAAGACCACCGGCGACACGCCGGCGGCCGCGACCCAGACCACCGAAGCCGGCAAGGCCGACGCCGACATGCAGGCCGTGCTCGACAAGCTGGGCTCGCTGGGCGGCAAGCCCATCGAGACCTTGTCACCCGAAGAGGCCCGCAAGCAGCCAACCCCGACCGACGCGGTCAAGGCGCTGATGGCCGAGAAGGGCCTTAGGGCCGACACCACGGTGACAACAAAGGATATAACCTATCCTGGGGCCAGCGGCGCCCAGAAGGCGCGGGTCTATACGCCAGCCGGCGCGACTGGTCCCCTGCCCGTCGTGCTCTACATCCACGGCGGCGGCTGGGTAATCGCCGATATCGACGTCTATGACGGCGGGCCGCGCGCCCTGGCCAAGGCGGCCAACGCCATCGTCGTCTCGATCGAGTATCGCCACGCGCCGGAAGCCAAGTTCCCGGCCGCTCACGACGACGCGAACGCCGCCTATCCTTGGCTGCTGGCCAATGCCGCGAAGTGGGGCGGCGATCCGACCAAGGTGGCCGTGGTCGGCGAAAGCGCAGGCGGCAACATGGCCGTCAATGTCGCCATCGCCGCGCGGGACAGGGGTTGGATGGCGCCCAAGGCGGTCATCGCCGTCTATCCGGTGGCCGACAGCAACATGGCCACCCGTTCCAAGGTGGCCAACGCCGCCGCCAAGCCGCTGAACACCCCGATGCTGGCCTGGTTCTTCACCCACACCCTCGGCAACCCTGCCCAGGCCACCGACCCGCGGGTGAACCTGGTGGGCGCCGACCTGAAGAACCTGCCGCCGACCACGATCATCCTGGCCGAGATCGACCCGCTGCACGACGACGGCGTCAATCTGGCCGACAAGCTGAAGGCCGCCGGTGTCGCCACCGACCTCAAGGAATATGCCGGCGTGACCCACGAGTTCTTCGGCATGGGCGCGGTCGTCGCCGACGCCAAGGACGCCGAGGACTTCGCGGCCGGCAAGCTGAAGACCGCTTTCGGTCAGTAGCCTTAAGGGCCTCCCTCTCCGGGGGAGGCCCTTTACCTTGCTCCGTAACGGGCCGCTAAGGTCGCCAGTCTAGGTTGCCAACCAGGCGCAAAACGCGCCGTCGGAATTTTCGATGTCGCTGAATAGCGTCAACACCAATATCGGCGCGATGATCGCCCTGCAGTCGCTGGCTGCGACCAACCGCGACCTGTCCGACACCTTGCGCCACATCGCCACCGGCCGGGCGATTTCCTCCCCCAAGGACAATCCCGCCGTCTGGGCGATCGCCCAGAACCAGCGCGCGGAATCCCATTCGCTGGACGCTGTGCGCGCCTCGCTGCAACGGGGCCAATCGATCACCGACGTCGCCCTCGCGGCCGGCGACACCGTCACCGACTTGCTCGGCCAGATGAAGGAAAAGATGCTGGCGGCTTCGGACACCAGCCTCTCCACCACCAGCCGCAAGGCCTTGAACGACGACTACGTGTCGCTGAAGCGTCAGATCGATCGCACGGTCGGCAATGCCGACTTCAACGGCGTCAACCTGATCTCCTCAGGCTCGAACGGCCAGATCCGGGCCCTCGCCAACGCCCAGGCCTCCGACACCGTCGATGTCGATCACGTGGACCTGTCAACCACAGGCTCGGCCCTGTCGGGCATGCGCGCCGACCTGCTGGGCGCGCCGATCAGCACCGCCGAGATCAAGGCGATGGGCGGGGCAATCGAGAACGTCACCTCGGCCCTCTCGCACATCGGCACGGGCGCCTATGCGCTGCAGACCCACATGACTTTCATCGACAAGCTGCAGGACACGCTCGACGCCTCGATCGGCCGGCTGGTCGACGCCGACATGGCCAAGGAGGCCACCAAGCTTCAGGCCCTGCAGATCAAGCAGCAGTTGGCTTACAAGTCGCTGAGCATAGCCAATTCGGGCACGTCGTATTTGCTGACGCTGTTTGGGCGCTAAGATCAGGGACGTCACCCAATGAGTTCCCATGGCCCGCCATCTCGCCCTGCTGTCCCTGCTCGTCCGTGACTATGACGAGGCCTTGGCCTTCTATGTCGGCAAGCTGGGTTTCAGCCTGGTCGAGGACAGCGACATGGGCGGCGGCAAGCGCTGGGTCGTGGTCTCGCCGGGGCTTGGCGGTTCGCGCTTCCTGCTGGCCAAGGCGGCCGACGCGGTTCAAGCGGCGATGGTTGGCGGCCAGGGCGGCGGACGGGTCTGGCTTTTCCTGCACACCGACGACTTCGCCGGCGACCATGCCCGGCTGACCGCGGCGGGCGTGCGTTTCCTGGAGGAGCCGCGTCATGAGGCCTATGGCAGCGTCGCGGTGTTCGAGCACGTCTATGGCCACCGCTGGGACCTGCTGCAACCCAAGACCAAGGCTGAGTGACGGCGGGCCTGCAGGCCAATGGGCGTGTTAAGCCGCCTCGAACGCCTCCGCCGCCAGGACCCGAAGGTGCTCGACGATGTCCGTCGGCCACGCGGCCGCCAGATCGAAGAAGGCCCGCGCGTCGCCCGCGAACAGCGCTCGAGAGGCGCCCTCGAAGCCCGCACGGTCGCCGGCCATCACCGAGGCGAAACGATAGGTGGCGTCACGCGCGGCGCGGCGACGGGTGGGTCCCTCCGTGTCGCGACGGGCGGCCTCGACCAGCTTGCGCAGCGCCACCGAGGCGCCGCCCGGCTGCGCGGCCAACCATTCCCAATGGCGCGGCAGCAGGGTCACCTCGCGGGCGGTGACGCCGAGCTTCGGGCGGCCCCGACCGCGCGGCGCGGCCTCCGGCGTCTCTCCGCCCAGTCGCCGAGCGATATCCGAAGGACCGCCGCGCAGGTCGAAATCGACTTGCCGGCCCTCCGGATCGAAGATCAGCAGTGGCTCCGCCGGCGCGTCCTCCAACCGGCCTTGGGCGGCGACGGCCACTTCCAGCTTTGAGCCCGCCGCGAGCCGCCGCTCGCCCTCGAAGACGACATAGGGGTTGGGCGCGCCACTCATCGCCGCAACCCCTCGGCGCCCAGCTTGACCCGCCAATGCTCGCGGCGCTCGACCAGCAACGAGGCCCGGCCCAGCCGTTCCAGGCCCTCGTCTTCGAGCACCTCCAGCACGTCGAAACCGAAGGCCGCCTCGCCGTGCGTTTTCCACGCCGCCTGCAGGCTGGCGCTGGAATGGCCGCCCATCCTCAGACTGAACCAGACGCCGCTCTGGCGGGTGGCGAGATCGGGCGTGCTGCCGATCCATGCCTCGCGTGTCACCAGGCAACGGACGGCGTAGATTCCGGCCTGTACTTGGCGGTCCTTGTAGTCTCGCAGCAGCGCCCGTCGGTCGGTCATGTTCGTTTCCATGACCGATTTTTACCCGGATAATTTAGAGAGTCAATATTACCCGGATTTTATTTTTCGTTATCGCTCGTCGCTTTTTCCATCCGACCGTGGGCTTCCTTGACGAGAACTTGATCATTGGGCGGCGCCTTGTGCGCGGTGGCGCTCTCGGCGAGGACCTGGGCGGCCGCGACATTCAGGTTCATGTGCGGCGAGCGGGCCAGCGGCTCGATCAGCGCGCCTGCGGTGTCGTACTCGCCCTTTCGCAGCAGGGCGAGCACAGCGTCGATGCGGATTTGCTCGACCTGGGGGGCCAGCAGATGGGCCTGGACCAAGACGTCGATTACGGTCTCGCTCTCGGGCGGCAGCGTGCGGGCGTAGCGATAGAGGGCGGGGTAGAAGCTGGGATCGAGCTTGACCGCACGGGCGAAGGCTTTCTTGGCTTCAGCGGTCGCGCCGGCCTTCTGGGCCGGATCGCGACGCGCGACGGAGAGATAGGAAACCCCCAGCAAATACTGGCTATAGGGATCGTCCTTCACGATGTCCGCGCCTTTCAGCGTGGCCACGGCGGTCGAAGGGTCACCGAACACCTGCTCGGCGTGAGCCTGGGTGCGGATCGCCAGGGGATCGCCGGGATATTTGGCGGCGCTCTTGGTGATCGTGGCCAGGATCGCCGCCGCCTGATCGTCGGTCTCGCCATGTCGCCCCTGCATCAGGCGCAGCGACGGCAGCAGCAGATCCTTGGCGGCCGGCGACAGCGCGGTCACCGTCATGTCAGCGGGGGCGAGCGGCTTGATGGGGATTATGGTGTAAGTCATGCCCGAGCGGGCGTAGCTGGTAAGTTGCCGCTGCAGCGTGGGCTTGTCGGTCTTGAAGGCGGCCGCGAAGGCCTCCGGCTCGGCCTGGCCCCCGCGCAGGGCGCTGAAATAGGTTTGCAGTTGTTCGGCGCGGACCGGATCGCGCAGTAGATAGTGGGTCAACAGCCAGCCCTGTGCATAGACCATCTCACCGGCGGCTTGCCCGGATTTGGGCGCCAGGAGAGTGTCCAGAGTGATCCATGGCCGGTTTTCGAGTGACGCCACGCGCATGGGCGCGGCGGCGCCGAGCTGGATGGTTTCGCCCTGCGCCGTGGCGGTGGCGAAATACTCGGCGAAACCCTCTGTGAACCAGGTCGGGTAGGGATAGGTGAAATACTGCTGCATGAAGTGATGAGCATATTCGTGCTGCAGGACATGGCGCGCCTGGTCGCGGTCGCGGGCGTCCCACGTGGCTAACGCGAACCGTCCGCCAGGGCCGGCTTTGTAGAACCCCACCACATTGCGATCCAGGCCCGGCAAGACCTTTTCGAGATCCGAATGGTCAGACACAAGATAGATGTCGAGACGGGCCACGGTCGCCTGGCTGTCCATGTGCATCACGCCCGCCAGCAGGCGGTGATAACGCTCAAGGTCCGACGCCGCCTCTCGCAATTTCGGCTCGTCAATCGCGCCATAGACCACGAAGTGCTGCGTCGCAGCTTTGAGCCAGCGGTCGGCCGCCGAGGCGGGTTGGGCGGCGGCGACGAGCAATCCAAGCAGCAGGGCGCGCAGAGCGAACTTCATGGCTGGTTTTCCCGATCCGCCCCGGCGCCTTGCTTGGGCGCCGGCTACCGAGAAACCCTAAGACAAGAATCGCATGCGATCTACGGTTGATCCATGACAATTTTGCCGCGTTGGAAAGGTCAGCCCCGCGCAGAAGCGATCCGGGCGCGGGCGATCTCGTCGGCCACCAGATTGGCGGGGCGATTGTCGACCAGGGAGTGGTCGAGCACCTCGCCCAGGGTCTGGGCCAGGCGGTCCAGCTTGGTCGCGACCCACTGTGGGTCGAACGCAACGCCGGCTTCCAAGGCACGGATTTCGCCGGCCACATTGATGATGCCGCCGCCGTTGATGACGTAGTCAGGCGCGTAGAGAATGCCGCGCTCGAACACCGCCTGGCCGATGGTGGCGTCGGCCAGTTGGTTGTTGGCGCCGCCAGCGATCACCTTGACCTTCAAGCGCGGCAAGGTGGTGGTCGAGATCGCGCCGCCCAGGGCGCAGGGGGCGAAGACGTCGGCGTCGACGTCGAAAATGGCGTCGGTCGGCACGATCTGGGCGCCGGTCGCGGCGGCGACCTGCTCCAAAGCCTGTTGATTGACGTCGGCGATGATCAGTTGAGCCCCCGCAGCGTGAAGCTTTTCGGCCAGATAGGCGCCGACATGGCCGACGCCTTGGATGGCGACCCTCACGCCCTTGAGATCGCGGCCCAGGGCGCGCTGGACGCAGAGGCGAACGCCACGGAACACGCCCTCGGCGGTGACCGGGGACGGATCGCCCGAGGCGCCCGTGTGGCCTTCGAGGCCGGCGACATAGCGCGTGGTCCGGCGGGTGTTGACCAGGTCGGCGGGCGAGACGCCGACGTCCTCCGCGGTCCAATAGCGGCCGGCCAGGCTGTCGACGGCCCGACCGAAGGCTTCGAACAGTTCGGGGGTTTTCTGGCTGCGGGCGTCGCCGATGATCACGGCCTTGCCGCCGCCAAACTGCAGGTCGGCCATGGCGTTCTTGTAGGACATGCCGCGCGACAGGCGCAGGGCGTCGGTCACTGCGGCCTCGCTGCTGCTGTAATCCCACATGCGGCAGCCGCCGGCGGCGGGGCCGCGGGCGGTGGAGTGGATGGCGATGATCGACTTGAGGCCGGATTTTTCGTCAAAGAACGCGTGAACGCCTTCGTGTCCCTCGAAATCCGGGGAATCGAACAAGGTCATGCCGTCAGTCCTGCCCTAGTCAGAAAGTTTGTGCAGCGTGTACGCTTTAGGGCGAGGGGGAACAACCCCTGCCCTAGCCGCCCGAGGACGCAGCCTGCGTCCGCACAACATTGGGCGCGGTCGGCGCGCCGGGGATCGGCGGGGCGCCGGACGGCAGGTCGGCCAGCGGGTCCTTCAGGAAGGAGGCGGCGTCACGCCAGACCACCTCGGCCTGCTTGTCGACCAACAGCAGGTGCCAGCCTTCGGCGTAATAGGCCGAGCGGTCGTCGGGCTTCAGCCGTCGAGCCGCTTCCATGGTCGGCTCCTTGGGAATGATCTGGTCCTTGGCCCCGTAGAAATAGGCGACCGGGACCTGCACCTTGCCGAGCGACGACCAAGCCTTCTCCATAAGTCCGACCAGGCCGTAGAGGGTGTCCGACCGCGCGCCCCAGATCATCAGCGGATCGCGGCTCATCCGGCGCAGTTCGTCGATATTGTCGGTGGGCTGAACGCGCTTGACCAGCCATTCGGGCGGCTTAACCACCCAGCCGCGCGTGGTGTGGGCGGTGATCCACAGGCTGGTCTTGTAGGGCAGAGGCTGGGCCGACCAGCCCCAGACGGCGGGGGCGAACAGCAGGAGGCGGTCGGCGGCGGGCGGCCGATCCGACACCATGGCCGCGATGGCGAGCCCGCCGCCCATGCTGACGCCGGCCAAGGCGACCTTGGACTCAGGATGGGCCTCGCGGACCAGGGCCACGGCGGTGCGCACATCCTCGACGGAGAGCGCGATCGGCGCCCAGACCCCGCGGTCGGGCGAGCGGCCAAAGCCCCTAATGTCCAAGGCATAGGTCGCGATCCCCTGCGCCGCCCAGAACGGGCCGGCCAGGTGGAAGGCGTTGGAATAGTCGTTCATGCCGTGGAGGGCGACGATCACCTGTCTAACAGGCGTCCCTTCCGGCGGCAGCCAGCGTTGCAGGCCTAGGGTCTGACCATCGAAGCTGACCATGCCGTCGGCCAACAGGCGCGGGCCTCGAAAGCCCAACGAGCCTGGGCCGGCGCGTTGCGTGATGGGGGCGCAGGCGGCCAGGCCCGCGACACAGGCCGCGTTGAGGAGCAGGTTCCGACGGTTCATGACGCCAGAATGCCCGCCACGCGACGGCGAAGATAGGGCGCCACCTCGGCGTCGAACCACGGATTGCGCTTCAGCCAGGCGCTGTTGCGCCACGACGGATGCGGCAGGGGCAACAAGCCGTCGTCGAGATAGTCGCGCCAGGCGCCGACGGTATCGGTCATGCTTCCCCTCATTCGAGAGCCCAGCTCCCAGGCTTGAGCATGGCTCCCGACCAGCAGGGTCAGCTCGACCTGGGGCAGCTCCGCCAGCAGTTGAGGTCGCCACAACGCCGCGCAGCGGGCCGGAGGCGGGTAGTCGCCGCCCTTAGGACTGGTCCCTGGAAAGCAGAAAGCCATGGCCGCGACGCCGATCTCTGGCCGGCCATAGAAGGTCTCGCGGTCGATCCCCATCCAGTCGCGCAGGCGGTTTCCGGAGGGGTCGTTGAACGGCAACCCCGTCTCGTGCACCAGCCTCCCCGGAGCCTGGCCGCAGATCAGCAGTCGCGTGCCCTGGGCAACCCGCACCACGGGTCGCGGGGCGTGCGGAAGATACGGCGCACAGGCCCGGCAGGCGGCGATGTCAGCGAGAAGAGCGTCTAGTGGCATGGACGGGAGTTAGGCGCGCCGCGCCATCGCACAAGCGCGACTGGACGACCGAGGGCGTGTGGCGCGTGGGTCCTATTCCTCGCCGCCGCCGTCGATCGCACCGTCGTCCACGACATCCTCGAAGCTGGTGGGATCGCCTTCCATCCGCATCCGCAGGCGATAGACGCCGCGAAACTTCTCCGGGTTCACCGGCTTGTTGTGGCGCAGGATGACGATCCTGCCCTCGCGGGCCAGTTCGATGGCGTTGGTGCGGACATGGCCCAGTAGGCGCTGCCAGCGCACGGGCTCGACGGTCTTGGCGACCGACATCGGGTCTATCGACTTGCCCGCCGCCACGGCGGCCAGTTGCGACAGGATGGTGTCTTGGATCGGGGAGGATGGTGGGATCGGATCGCTCATGGGCGGAGGAATGCCACGAATCTGTCAGCAGCGCGAGCGTGGCCGCTTGCCTCCGGCCCAGGCCGGCCTTAGGTCCTCAAAGACAACGCAAGGGGCACGGTCAATGGACGGCGGCAACGAGATCTGGGACGGACCCAAGCCAGTGACCGACGGCGAATGGGCCGGCTGGCGCACCTGGGCCGGCATGGACGCCTTCGAGGACCAGACCGGGCCCTTCTACTTCAGGGAAAAGAACGGCGTGGTCCGCAGCGCCTTCCGCGCCGAGGCCCGCCACATGAACGGCGGCGGATTCATGCACGGTGGCTGCATGATGACCTTCGCCGACTATTCGCTGTTCTCGATATCCTGGGCGCATCTGAAGGACGTGCGGGCCGTCACGGTCAGCCTGAACGGCGAGTTCCTCGGCCCGGCGCGGACCGGCGACCTGGTGGAATCGATAGGAGAGGTCACCAAGGCTGGCGGTTCGCTGCTGTTCGTGCGCGGGCTGATTTCGACGGGCGGTTCGCCGATGCTGAACTTCTCGGGCGTGATCAAGAAGACCAGGCCGCGCTGAGCCTCTACACCCCCGACTTGGCCGCAGGCCGCGCCATCATCGCCGCCAGCCAGCGGTTCAGATTGATCAGCTCTGGATCGGGCCGGAAACGCACCATCCGCGCGAAGTCGATGCCGGTGGCGGCTAGGATGTCGGCCATGGTCACCCGATCGCCGGCGATGAATTCGCTCTCCGCCAAGCGACGGTTGAGCATCTTCAGGCCCTTCTCGGCTGTGGCGCGGCCGTTGGCGGCCAGTTCGGGAACCTGGGTCTCGATCGCCGCAAGGGCCGGATGGGCATGGCGCACGGACATCATCAACGGCGTGGCGACCAGCATCTCTGCGCGCCGCGACCACATCTCGATGACGGCGACCTCGCAGGCTTCCTCGCCGAACAGATTGGGCTCTGGATAGACGCTTTCCAGATAGCGGCAGATGGCCACCGACTCGGTGATCGTCTGGCCGTTGTCCATCTCGAGGGCCGGCACGTTGGGCAGTCCGGCCCTGGCCAGGTACTCCGGCTGGCGGTGCTGACCGCCGAAGATATCGACATCGACGATCTCGATGTCCTCGATGGCCTTCTCGGCCATGAACCAGCGAACGCGGCGAGGATTGGGGGCGCGGCGGCTGTCATAGAGCTTCAAAAGAAATCCTCCCGGCTTTTGACCGGGAGGATGCTTTAGTTCCGCCTAGGAAGGAAAGGCCCTTACAACCCGAACCAGGCCCGCGGCATCAGGCCGATCAGCGAACCGGTCAGGCAGGTGGCCAGGAAGCCGGCCATCATCGCCTTCCAGACCAGGCCCAGCACCTCTTGTCGACGCTCTGGCACCAGCACCGAGAAGCCGGCGACGTTCATGCCGACAGAGCCGATGTTGGCGAAGCCGCACAGGGCGTAGGTCATGATGATCCGCGTGCGGGGATCCAGCAGTTCCGGCCCGGTCTTGGCCAGCTGGATGAAGGCCGTAAACTCAGTGAGGATCAGCTTGACGCCCAGCAGGCCGCCGGCGCTGCCGGCTTCCTTCCAGGGGATGCCCATCGACCAGGCCAGGGGCGCGAAGACGACGCCCAGCACCCGGGCGATGCTCAGATGCTCGCCCCCCACCATGGGTAGGGCGAACAGGATCTTGTCGACCATGGTGGCCAGGGCGATGAAGACGATCAGGGTGGCGCCAACGTTCAGCGCGATCTGCAGCCCGTCGGTGGTGCCCTTCATCACCGCGTCTATCGAGCTCCCATAGGTCTTGTCTTCCTCGGCCAGGTCCAGGTCTTCGGACTTCTCGCTGGGATCGCCGGGCACCATGATCCGGGCCAGGAGCACCCCGGCCGGGGCCGAGATCAGCGAGGCGGCCAACACGTGGGCGGCGGCGTTGGGCAAGACGTCGTGCAGGATGGTGGCGTAGGCCACCATGGTCGAGCCCGAGACGCAGGCCATGCCGACCGCGATCAGCATGAACAGCTCCGAGCGGGTCAAACGCTCCAGATAGGCGCGGATGAAGATGGGTCCTTCGATCTGGCCCATGAAGATGGTGGCGGCGGTGGCCAGGGCCGGCGGGCCGCGCAGGCCCAGTGTTTTCTGAAACAGAAAGCCCAGGCCCTTGGCCATCAGCTTCAGAATGCCCCAGTGCCACAGCAGCGCCGACAGGGCGCAGACCACCAGAATCACCGGCATCACGCGGAAGGCGAACAGGAAGCCAGCGCCGGGATTGGTCTCGGCATAGGGCGGCGTCGTGCCCGACAGATAGCCGAACACGAAGTTGGTGCCGGCCTGGGTCGACGAAGCCAGCCCCTCGACGGCGCCATTGACGCCCTGCAGCGCGTTGCGGGTCGCGGGCAATTTGAACAGTACGAAGACCAGGATCAGCTGGATGGCGATGGCGCAGACAGCCAGCACGAACGGGAAGCGCTTGCGGTTCTCGGAGACGAGCCAGCAAAGGCCGAGGATCAGCGCCACGCCCGCCAGGGCTTGGACGTTCTCGGGAAGGAAGATCAAGACTGAGGACCTTAACTGATGCGGCGACGCCCCCGCGACGCCGTCCAAGGGGCCAAATGACTATGATTAAGCGACGGGGCGCAAGCGCTATGCGCGGAGAACCGTAGGGGCCGAGCGTTCTGCTCGCCCCTCGGGCGCGGGGCCTTAGGCGGCGATGTCGACCGAAGTCGCTTAGGAGGTGGTCGAACTGCTCAGGTTGCTGGTCAGTTGGGCCAACAGTTTCTGCATCAGGTCCGACGCGTCGCTGGAGACCTCCGAGCCCAGCTTGTCGAAGGACGAGGTCAGGCTCGTGGCCAATTCGCTGGCCGAGACCACGCCGTCGCCGTTCAGGTCGGCGGCGTCGGTCGAGGTCGAGGTCGAGGCCTGTGTGCTGGCGCTGGAGTCGTCGCTGGGCGGCGGACCGTGCGGGCCATGCGGGCCACCCTGCGGCTTCATGGCCTGGAACTCGCTGAGCGAAAGCGAGCCATCGCCATCCGAATCGCCCTCGGCGAGCATGTTCGCCGCCATGTCAGTGGCGCTGGGCGCATCCGATGGCAGGTCCTTGGGCGCGTGGGCGGCCATGGCGATCGACAGTTCATCGGCGGTGACCGTGCCGTCGCCGTCGCCGTCGGCGTCGGCGTCGGCGTCGGCGAACATCGAGGCGGCGCGGTCGGTCTGGCTGGTCTTCTGGGTTGAAAGCAACGACGCTAATGTGTCGGCGCTGAAACCTTGACTTGACGAGGACCAGCCCTGCACCGGCGGCGGCGAACCGTTCTAGCCGCCGGTCGGCATGTTCTGCCCGGTGGCCTGGAACGGGCTGGAGGCGTCGTCGTCATTGGCGGTTTGGGAGGACGCGGCCGCTCTGGCCTGCAGCAGTTGCTGCAATAGCGAGGAAGACCCCACGGTGGAGATGGTCATCATGCTCTCCTTGCGATGAGAGCGCCGGCCCCTGCGCCGCACGCCCGCGCCGGATTCGCCGACGCGGTCGTTCGATATGCGAAAAACATGCCGTTTTTCAATTTGTTACGCCACCGATACAAAGCTCGCCCTCGACGCGACAACCGGCCTAAGGGGCGCGGCGCCGCGTATCGACAGCTTCGGCGCGAGGCCGCCAAATCGTGCAAACCGGCGGTCGCGGAACGCGCTTCGCTCGCCTTACCTCGATTTAACTTGGCCGCTTGAAGATCGCCGTCCATTGCTGCAACCCTTGATTGGGGTGGAGCGTAGCGCGCATGTCGTTGGCCTTGGCCACACTGTTGTACGAGTGGCGTAGATACATGGCGGCTGTTGTCGCCCTGGCGTTCTCCGGCTTGCTGGTGTTGGCCCAGGTCGGCATCTTCGTCGGCATCGGCAAGGGCTTCACCGCCCAGATCGACCGCTCCCGCGCCGACATCATGGTGTTGGGCCCCGGCGCCAAGGCGTTGTTCGGCGGCCCTTCTGGCCTGCCTCGGCGGATGATCCCCCTGGTCTACAGCCACCCCGAGGTCGTTCAGGTCGCGCCCCTCGACGGCTCCGGCGGCCGGTTCCAGAACATCCTGTCGCCCGAGGACCAGGCCAAGGCCGACGCCCGCGCCAAGCAGGCCGCCAAGGGCGGCAACAAGGTCGCTGGCGGCGGTCGCAAGAGCGAGTTCGTCAACGTCACGGTGATCGACGCGATTCCGGGCTTCGTCACCGTGCCGACCGACTATAGCGAGACCATGATCGAGGCCCTGCGCCAGCCGTTCGCGGTTGCGGTCGATCAGACCGCTCTCAAGCGCCTGGGGGTCAAGAAGGGCGACAAGGCCATCTACAACGGCAAGACCGTCACCATAGGCGTGGTCACCACCGGCTATCCCAACATTATCCAACCGACGCTGGTGATGTCGCGCGACACCCTGCGGATGTTGGGCGAGGCCGACACCGGCCAGCGCGTCGGCCCGCTGATGGTGCAGATCCGCGATCCGGCCCGCTCCGAGATCGTCGCCGCCCAGCTCAACAAGAAGGGCGACGGCCAGTTTCGCGCCTGGACCCGCCAGGAACTGGCCGACGCCAATTCCGGGGCCATGCTCGACGACCAGATCATCGGGATTATCCTGGGCTTCTCGGCCTTCCTGGGACTGCTGATCGGGGTGGTCATCACCTGGCAGACCCTGCGCGGGGCGATCATGGCCAATATCAAGGAGTTCGCCTCGCTTCGCGCTCTGGGGGTGTCGATCGGCGACCTGCGTAACATCGTCCTGGAGCTCAGCTTCTGGGTCGGGATCGTCGGCGTGTTCGCCTCCGCCCTGCTGACCTGGCTGGTTTCGCTGGTCGCCACGGCCGGCGGCGTGCCGATGTCTTTCCCACCCGTACTGGTCGGCGTGGTCGCGGTGTTCCTGATCCTGATCGCCATGCTGTCCGGCTTCCTGTCGCTGGGCGTCCTGAAAAACAGCCAACCTGCGGACCTCCTGCGATGATCGCCGATCACAGCCACAAGCGCGGCGAGAGCGCCCTCTCGGCCACGCAACTGGTCAAGCGCTTCAAGACCGGCCGCACCTTCATCGAGGTGCTCAAGGGCGTGGATTTCGACGCCAAGCATGGCGACGTGACCATGGTCATGGGGCCGTCGGGCTCGGGCAAGTCGACCCTCGTGGCCGCCCTGTCGGGCCTGCTCCGTCCCGACGAGGGCAAGGTCTCGGCGCTAGAGGCCAAGGATCTGTGGCAGCTGCCGGCGGGCAAGATCGACAAGTTCCGCCTCGATCACTGCGGCTTCATCTTTCAGGGCTTCAACCTGTTCCCCGCCCTCACCGCCAAGCAGCAAGTGATGACGGCCCTGAAGTACCAGGGTGTCGGCAAGGGCGAATGCGCCCGCCGCGCCCAGGCGGCGCTGGAAGAGGTGGGCCTTGGCCCGCGCGTCAACCAGCGGCCGTCGGAACTGTCGGGCGGCGAGAAGCAGCGCGTCGCCATCGCCCGCGCCCTGGCCAAGAACCCCAACCTGATCTTCGCCGACGAGCCCACCTCAGCGCTAGACGGGAAAAGCGGCGAGATCGTCATCCGCCTGCTGCGCGCCGCCGCCACCGATCGCGGCGCGGCCGTGATCTGCGTCACCCACGACCCGCGCCTCGAGGCCTATGCCGACCGCGTCATCCACATCGAAGACGGCCGGATCCTGGACGACGTGCGTAGAACGCCCGACGCCAATCCCGCGCCGCTTAGCCACTGACTTTCTGGGGAAACTGCCAAATGCCCGCGTTCCTGCGTCGTCCCGCCTTCTGGATCGTCATCGTGATCATCGCCGCCGTGGTCGGCGGCGTGTTCTTCATGAAGGGCCAGGCGGCAGAGAAGAAGAAGAAGCTCGAGATCGCCGCCGCCCAGGAGGAGCCCAGCCCCTACGGCGCCATCGCCAACGGCAAGGCTGACGTTGAGGGCGGAATCATCCAGGTGGCCGCGCGCCGCCAGGGCATCGTCCGAGAGGTGTACGTGCAGGAAGGCCAGGACGTGGTCGCCGGCCAGCCCTTGGCCAAGCAGGAAGACGACGACGCCCGCCTGGCCGCCGCCACCGCCGAGGCCGGCCTGGCCTCGGCCCGCGCCCAGATCGCCGTCTATCAGGTGCAGTTGCGCACCGGCCAGCGCGAATTCAAGCGCCTGCAGACCCTGTCGACGGCCAATTTCGTGGCCGGCCAGCGGCTCGACGCGGCCCAGGACCAGATCGCCGCGGCCAACGCCAACATCGCCGCCCAACAGGCCGCCATCCAGGTGACCTCCGCCCAGTTGGCCCAGGCCCGCTACAACCAGGAACTGACGGTGATCCGCGCCCCGGCGAACGGCCGCATCGCCCGCCGCTACGCCAATCCCGGGGCCGGCGTCTCGACCCTGAACGTCACTCCGATGTTCGACCTGGAACCGCAGACCGCCCGCATCGTCCGCGCCGAGATCGTCGAGGCAGACATCCCTAATGTCGCCGTCGGCCAGGAGATCGAGATCCAGCCCGAGGGCGACCCCACCAAAACCTATGTCGGCAAGGTGCTGCGACGAGCCGTCGTGTTCGGGGCGCGCAAGCTGTCCTCGGACGACCCCAGCCAGCGCAGCGACGAGCGCGTGGTCGAGGTGGTTGTCACCGCCGACGGCGCCCCGCTGTTGGTCGGCCAGCGCGTGCTGGTTAAGTTCATGAAGCCGGGCCAAAAGGCCGGCATCAAGCGCGACCAGCCTAAGCCGCCGGTGGCCGGGGGCGAAAAGCAGAAGGCGTAGCGCGCGGTGCGTCCTTCGAGGCTCGGCTTCGCTTCGCACCTCAGGATGAGGAATCCAGAGCAACAGCGCTCCCCATCCCGAGGCGCCCGCGCAGCGGTCCCTCGGAGGACACGCCTCTCTTGACGCTCTGTCTCTCGCGCCGCACAAACGCGCCAAACCAAACACGCGTTTGAGGGAGATACGAACATGGCGGACGACATCCGGTTCGACGGTCAGGTGGCGATCGTGACAGGGGCCGGCGGCGGCCTGGGCCGACAGCATGCGCTGGAGCTGGCGCGGCGCGGCGCCAAGGTCGTGATCAATGATCTAGGCGGCAGTGTCGATGGTTCGGGCGGCTCATCTGACGCGGCCTTGAACGTGGTCAAGGAAATCGAAGCCGCGGGCGGCGAGGCCATCGCCCATGGCGCTTCCGTTACCGACGACGCCGGCGTCGCTGATCTTGTGAAGACCACGATGGAAAAGTGGGGCCGGATCGACATCCTCGTCGCCAACGCCGGCATCCTTCGCGATCGAACCCTGACCAAGATGGAGCTGGCCGACTTCGAGGCCGTGATCCAGGTCCATGTGTTCGGCACCTTCAAGCCTATCAAGGCCGTGTGGGACATCATGAAGGCCCAGAACTACGGCCGCATCGTCGTCACCACCTCGTCCTCGGGCATGTATGGCAATTTCGGCCAGAGCAATTACGGCGCGGCCAAGATGGCGGTTCTGGGCCTGATGAACACGCTGAAGCTGGAAGGCGGCAAGAACAACATCAAGATCAACGCCATCAGCCCGGTCGCCGCCACCCGCATGACCGAAGGCTTGATGCCGCCCGAAGTGCTGGAGAAGCTGAAGCCGGAATATGTGACGCCGGGTGTCGTCTATCTGGTGTCGGAAGACGCCCCGACGGGCGCGATCCTGACCGCCGGCGCCGGCGCCTTCGCCCTGTCGCGGATCTACGAGACCGAAGGCGTCTATCTGGGTGAAGGCGGATTGTCGGCCGAAGAAGTGCGCGACTGCTGGGGCCAGATCGCCGCAGAGGATGGCCAGAAGGCCTATTTCAACGGCGGCGAACAGGGCCAGAAGTTCTTCCGCAAGATGGCTGGCGGGTAGGTTAGCTTGAGCTTAAGTTGAATAGGGCGCGATTGTGGCCAAGGAACAGCCCCCTACGGCTAGCCACATCGCGCCTTTTCCAGGCAACTATGGCACTTTCTGACATAACGACGAAATAAGTAACGGCTTTAAAGTCAGGCGTTCTTTGAACGCAGGGCACAAAATTCATTGTTACAGGAATAAATAGCAACGGTTTTTGACTAAATGCGTTAGAGCGACGCCAATCGGCGCCATCCAAGGACGCCGGCTCTTCCTCCCCAGAAGGTCGTCTCATGTCTCTCTCGCGTACTTGCCTCGCCGCCGGCGTGGCCCTTGCCGCCATGGTTGTCGCCTCCCAGGCCTCGGCTTCGGCATTCTATCTCCAGGAACAATCGGTGCGTGGCGCCGGTCGCGCCTATTCGGGCGAGGTCGCCGACCGCGGCGCCGCCAGCCTCTGGTGGAACCCCGCCGCCATCGCCGGTCTCGAACAGAGCGAGATCTATGGCGGTCTGCACCTGATCCAAGTCGATTCCGACGTCAATGACAGCGGCTCGACCCTGACCCGTCCCGTGATCCCCGGCGGCCTGACCACCCCGGTCGGCGGCGAGCCGCGTTCGCCTGGCCCGATCAACAACGGCGTCGTGCCCAACTTCGCCGCGGCCTTCCGCATCACCGACAAGCTGGCCGTCGGCCTGACCGCGGCCGCGCCCTACAACTTCACCACCGACTACAACACCCGCAGTTGGACCCGCTACGACGCCCTGAAGTCCAGCCTGACCACGATCGACGTCAATGGTGCGGTGGCTTATCGCCTCAATGACATGCTCGACCTCGGCATGGGTGTTTCGGCGCAATATACCGACGCCGAACTGACCTCGGCGCTGCCGAACCTGTCGCCCCTGCTGGCCGATGGCTCGTCATCGCTGAAGGGTGATGGCAATTGGGATTACGGCTGGAACGTCGGCGCCCAGTTCCACGCCTCGCCGGCCCTGACCTTCGGCGCGTCGTATCGCTCGAAGATCGATCACAAGCTGGATGGCCACGTCGTGGTCTCGGGCTTGGTGGGTCCGCTGGCCGGCGCCAATGTCAACACCGACGGTAAGGCCACGATCACCACGCCGTGGATGGCCAATGTCGGCGCCCGCTGGGCGGTAAACGACAAGACGACCCTGAACCTGTCGGTGTCGCGCATCGGCTGGAGCGAGTTCGACAAGATCGTCGTCAGCTATCCGGGCGGCGGCAATGTCAGCGCCCAGAACTACAAGGACACCACCACGGTGGCGGTCGGCGTCGACTACCAGGCTTCGCCGAAGCTGACCCTGCGGGCCGGCGTGCAGTACGACCCGACCCCGACCCCGGACCTGGGCCGCACCGCCCGCGTACCGGACGGCGACCGGATGGTCTATGCAACCGGCGCCACCTGGCAAGCGACCCCGTCCATCAAGTGGGATGCGGCCCTGTCGTACATCACCTTCGAAGACACCAAGATCAACCGCACCGAAACGATCTTCGCCGGCACTGCGGCGGCGACGACCTTGAACCTCAGGGGCGACGTCGGCGGTTCGGCGGCGGTCATCTCGACCGGTTTGCGCTACAGCTTCTAAGCTTGGCCTGATTGGCTAGAACGCGGCCGCCCGGAGCAACCCGGGCGGCCGTTTTTCTAAGTCCTCCCTCTCGGGGGGGGAGGTGTCGGCGAAGCCGACGGAGGGGGGAGCTATCGGCAGATAATGTGACGCCCCAACACTCCCCCCACCGGCCTTCGGCCGCCTCCACCATAGGGGGACGTGGAGATCAGCCCTGCCCGACAGTGGTCCACAATGCCCGCGCCGCCTCGGTGAACGCCCTGGCCGCCGCGCTGCCGGGCGCACGCAACACCACCGGCGTCCCGGCGTCGCCGGCCTCGCGGACGGCGATCTCGATCGGAATCTGAGCCAGCAACGCGACGTCCAGCGTCTTTGCCTCGGCCACGCCACCTCCCGTTCCGAAGATCGGGATCGGGGCGCCGGTCGTCGGATCGGCGAAGAAGGCCATGTTCTCGATCAAGCCCAGGATCGGGGTCGCCGTCTTGCCAAACATCACCGCCGCCCGGCGAACGTCGATCAGGGCGATCTCCTGCGGGGTCGTCACCAGCACCACACCGTCGATCCGCAGCTTCTGCACCAGGGTCAGCTGGATGTCGCCGGTGCCGGGCGGCAGGTCGACAACCAGCACGTCCAGCGGCGCGGCTTCGCTGCCCCAGGCCACGTCGTGAATCATCTGACGCACCGCCGACGAGGCCATCGGCCCGCGCCAGATCATCGCCTTGCCCTCATCGACCAGGAAGCCGATCGACATCAGCCTGATCCCATGGGCGACCAGAGGCTGCAGCTTGCCGTCCTCGAAGCTGGGCTCGCCGTCCACGCCCATCATTCGGGGGGCCGAGGGGCCATAGACGTCGGCGTCAAGCAGGCCGACCCTCAGGCCCTGGGCCGCGAAGGCGCAGGCCAGGTTGGTGGCGACAGTGGACTTGCCCACCCCGCCCTTGCCAGACGCCACGGCGATCACGTGCTTCACATGGACGGGCTTCTCGGCCTCCGGCGGCGGGACAAGACGCGCCTGCTTGTCCTCTCTGACCGAAGCGCCCTTGCGCACCCGGGTCGCGCCTTCGGCGGCCTGGGCCGTCAGAACCACTTGGGCCACCTCAACACCGGCCAGGGCCGCCAGGATCTTTTCTGCCGCCTCGCGCACTGGGCCATAGGTCGCTGCCTGCGAGGCCGGGACCTCCAGCATAAAACCCGCCCGGCCTGCGCGTAACACCAGTCCCTGCACCAGACCGGCGGCCACCAAGCCCTCGCCGGACACCGGATCGACGACCCGATCCAGCGCCGCGCGGGCGTCATCGAGGGTGGCGGGAAGCACTGCGGTCACGTGTTTGTCTTGCCTTGTGGTGCGAGGGCTCTCATATCCGCGTGCGGGGCTAGCTTTACAACCCCGCCCAAGTAGTGACGGGAAGTCGACGCCGCCCATGCCCTGGAACGACAATGCAGGCCCCGGTCCCTGGGGATCCCCGCCGCCTAACGACGGCAAGAAGGACGGCGACAAGCCCAAGATCGAAGGACCACGCCCCGGCGGCGGTCCCAAGGGCCCCGGCGGCCCACCCGCGCCTTTCGACGTCAACGCCATCGTCGATCGCGTCTCGGAGCGCCTGCGCCAGACCTTCAACGGCCCAGGCCGGTCGCGCGCCATCGTGGTCTCGGTCGCGGCCGTCGCCAGCCTCTGGGCGCTGTCAGGCTGCTATGTCGTGCAGCCCAAGGAGCAGGCGGTGATCACCACCTTCGGCGCCTATACCCGCACCGCCGGCCCCGGCCTGCGCTACCACCTGCCCTTCCCTTTCGAGCAAGCGGAACTGGTGCCGTTCACCACCACCCAGGCCCTCGACGTCGGCGGTACGGCTGCGGCGCCGGTGCCGGACGAGCGCCTGATGCTGACCGGTGACGAGAATATCGTCGATCTCAGCTTCACGGTGCAGTGGCGGGTCATGGACGCGGCGAGATACACCTTCAACGTCCGCGAGCCTGATGGCCTGATCAAGGACGTCGCCGAAAGCGCCATGCGCGAAGTGGTCGGCAAGACCGCCCTCACCCCGATCCTCACCACCGGTCGCGGCCGGGTGCAGGACGAGACCAAGCGGCTGATGCAGCAAATCCTGGACCGCTACGACATCGGCGTCTCGATCCAGAACGTCAACATCCAGACCGCCACGA
The DNA here is from genome assembly GCF_049896225.1 of Caulobacter sp. DWR3-1-2. Classification (NCBI taxonomy): domain Bacteria; kingdom Pseudomonadati; phylum Pseudomonadota; class Alphaproteobacteria; order Caulobacterales; family Caulobacteraceae; genus Caulobacter; species Caulobacter sp. DWR3-1-2. Next base: position 75,994 of record NZ_JAFCTW010000013.1, read on the forward strand.
CGCCCGGCCCGGTGCTGGAAGCCTATCGCGACGTCCAGCGCGCCGCCCAGAACGCCCAGTCGGCCGCCAACAACGCTGGCGGTGAGGCGGCGCAGATTACCCAGGCGGCGCTCGGCTATCGCGAACAGGTGGTGCGCGAAGCCTCGGGCGACGCGGCGCGCTTCAACCAGGTGTACGAGCAGTACAAGCTGGCGCCGGCCGTGACCCGCGAACGACTCTATATCGAGACCATGCAGCGGGTGCTGGCCAACTCCAACAAGGTGATCATCGACAGCAAGGGCGCCAACGCCCCCGTGATCCTGCCGTCCGAGACCTTCCGCCCCCGGACGTCCGCGCCCAATGCCAACGCCGCCGAGGGAGCCGTCCGATGAACCGCCTCAACGGTACGACCATCTTCGCTGGCGTCGCCGCCTTATCCGCGCTGATCCTGGCCAATTTCGTCCTGTTCCAGGTCGATCAGCGGCAACAGGCCCTGGTGATCCGCTTCGGCGATCCCGTGCGCACGGTGCTGACGCCCGGCCTGCACATGAAGAGCCCCTTCGAGACGGTGCTGCGGTTCGACAAGCGCAATATCGACCTCAACGCCAACGAGGAAGAGGTCACAGCCGCCGACCAGGAGCGGCTGGTGGTCAACGCCTTCGTCCGCTACCGCATCACCGACCCGCGCCAGTTCTACCGCACCCTCGGCCAGGAAAGCGTCGCCACCGACCGCCTGGAGAGCATCATCAACGCCGCCCTGCGCGAGGAGGTCGGCCGCTCGAACTCGGAAGACGTCATCGCAGGCAAGCGGGCGCAGATCATGGCCGCCATCCGCGCCAAGGTCGCCCGCCAGGTCGCCGCCTCCGATCTCGGCGTGCAGATCATCGACGTGCGCATCAAGCGCGCCGACCTGCCGCCGGCCAACGAACAGGCGGTGTTCGAGCGCATGCAGACGGCCCGCAAGCAGGAGGCCGCCCAGTTGCGCGCCATCGGCGAGCAGCGCCGCCGCGAGATCGTCGCGACCGCCTATGAGGAGGCCGAAAAAATCCGTGGCGACGCCGACGCCCGGCGCGCCCAGATGTTCGCCGCCAGCTTCGGCCGCGACCCCGGCTTCGCCTCGTTCTACCGCTCTATGCAGGCCTATGAGGCGGCCCTGGGCAAGGGCGACACGACGCTGGTGCTGTCTCCCGACAGCGCGTTCTTCAAATATTTCGCGAAGGGCCCGGCTGGGTAGATCCTTCCTTCTCCCCTTGCGGGAGAAGGAAACTACCGCCGCTCGATCGCCTGCCGGCTCATCGGGGCCAGCTTGGCCAGGAGCTTGTTCTGGGCAGCGAAGGGCACGCGTTCCTTGTCCATCGCCCATTGCAGGTTCTCGACCAGGGCGTTGAAGTCGCGCGGCGTGATGCCCTGGTCCTTGTGCGAGGCGCTCATGTCCTTGCCGGTGTAGTCGCACCCTCCATCAAGGATGTAGCAGAACTGCTCGGCCAGGGTGCGCTTCAGGCGGACGATGTCGGCCGTGGCGAAGACGTCCTTGATGCGCGGATCGGCCAGGTTGCGATCAACTAGGTCGCTGGTGATCCGCACCAGTCCCTCCTTGCCGTGGAACGCCTTGAAGACGCTGGCGTCCTTCATCGGCGTCGCGCCGGCGTTGGCGTTGGACTGGATGTAAGGATCCACCGCTATCTCGCCGGGCGGGACGGTCTGGGCGAGCGCCGCGTTGGAGAGCGTGAGCGAAAAGGCCGTCGCGGCCAGGGCGATGAGACGCATGGTCATGTGATCCCTAAAAGCCGGCCTGCAGCGAGACATAGAGGCCACGCTGGTTCTTGAAGGTGGCAATCGAGCCGAGATCGGCATAGGCCGCCGTCAACGATAGGGTCTTGCTGAACGCATAGGCCACGAACACGTCGGCCCAGTCGTTTTCCTTGGCGAACCCGAGATTGTCGGGCTTGGTGCGATACTCGGCCCCGACCAGCAGGCGCTTGCTGACCAGATAGCCGGCCGAGCCCTCGAACTGAGTTTTGTAGCTGTCGTTCCTGTCGCCGCCGAAGCCCAGCAGGCCGGTCTGGTTGGCCTTGGTCAGCCGCGCCGTGCCGTTCAACACCAGGCTGTAATTCAGCAGCAGCTTGGTCGCCGCGACATAGTAGTCGACCCCGTCATCGTCCTTGCCGCCAATGGCGTGGATGATGGCGCCCTGATTGTTTTGCTTGGCCTGAACACCGACGGCGATCTGCGGCAGCCAGGTGTCCTGGTCATAGACCACGTCGCCAACCAGGCGGACCTTCACGCCGATGATGTCTTGCTTGAAGGTGAAGCCCTTGCCCAGGCCCAACCTGGCCCCGGTCTCGCCGGTGTCGAACTCCTGCCGGGCGATCGACAGCTCGATCCGATCGAACAGGCCGACGGCCCCGCCGACCGAGCGCAGCTCGTAGTCGGGCACGTTGACATAGGTGGCGTGCACACTACCGCCGACACCGCGCGAGGTCTCGTTGCCGCCGATCAGGGCCCAGGTCGATAACCCGCCGCCCGCGCCGCCTTCCAAGGCGCTGACGCCGCCGGTGAGCAGCAGCTTGCCGCCCGGCTCCATCTCCTCGGCGCCCGCCGCGCCGACGCCTAGGCCAAGCGCCACAACGGCGACAGCCAGTCCCAACAGTGTCGATCGCATGACGCCCCCTTTGGCCGTTAGCGTCACGTCGTTCGAACGACGTCGCCAAAATCCACGCGAGAGCATCCCTGACAAGACTTTACAGAACCTTGACCATGACAAGTTGTCGCATGTGCTTGCCGAGAGGGGGCCACCGGGTGTTAACAGGGATTTCACGGCGGCCGCGCTAAGCAGAGCCATGAAATTCGCACCCGTGCTCTTTTTGGTTGCAATGTTCGCGGGCTCCGCTCAAGCCGCCGACCTGACGGTTTCGGTGCGCGGGGCTGACGGCAAGCCCATTCCGGATGCCGTTGTCACTGTCTATCCGAACGGCCAGCCGACCAAGGGTCCGATCAAGTTCGACTGGCCCTACCGGGTCGCGCAGCAGAACATCCAGTTCAATCCGTTCGTGCTGATCGTGCCGGCGGGAGCCGAGGTGTCGTTCCCCAACTTCGACAAGGTGCGCCACCACGTCTATTCGTTCTCGGCCGGCAACAAGTTCGAGCTGAAGCTCTACGGCCGCGAAGAGAACCGCAACGTCAAGCTGCCCGCGGTCGGCGTGGCCGCTATCGGCTGCAACATCCACGACCAGATGGTCGGCTTTATCAAGGTGGTCGACACCGCCTACGCCGCCAAGAGCGACGCCAACGGCAATGCGGTGGTCCATGGGATCCCGGACGGGCCGGTCGTGGCCAAGGTCTGGCACCCCTATCTGCGCGCGCCGAAGAACGAGAAGACGCTGACCACAAGCGCCGTTCGCGGCGTGGCGCGCGAGACCGTCACCCTCGAACTGCGCGCAACGGGACACTGAGCCCAGGCATGTTCAACCGCCTCCAGACCAAGCTGACCGTGCTCTATGCGGGACTGTTCGCCCTGGCCCTGAGCCTTGTGGCGGTGAGCGTCTATCTGACCATCGCCGGCAACGCCCAGTCGCAGGTCCGCAAGGAGCTAGCCTCGACCGGTACGGTGTTCGACAGCGTCTGGGCCTTGCGGACCCAGCGCCTTCACGATGGCGCGGAATTGCTGTCGCGCGACTTCGGCTTCCGCGCCGCCGTAGCGACCCAGGACATGCCGACGGTGCAGTCGGCGGTGACCAACCTGCGCGCCCGCATGGGCCTGGACCTGGCCTTCATGGTCGGAGTCGATGGCGTCGTCGTCGGGACCGACCCGAGCACGGTCGATATCGAGAAACTGTGGAGCGCCCTGGACCATGAAGACGGCGCCCAAGGCGTGTTCGTGGTTGACGGCGCGCCCTACCAGCTGATCTCGGCCCCCGTCATGTCGCCCACCCTCACCGGGTGGATCGTGTTTGGCGCCCGCCTCGACGATCGCGAGATGACCGCCCTGGAACGACTGTCGGCGATCCGCTTGGAGGCTCAGGTGTTCGACCGCCGCGGCGAGACCTGGGTGACCACCGACAAGACCGCCGACAGCAACGCGATGAGCGCTTTCGTCGCCAGGGAAATGGGCCAGACCATCGCCTCGCCCCATCGCCTGCGCACCGCGACCGGCGACAACCTGGTGTTGATCAAGCGGCTGAAGACCCTGGATGGCCAGACCCCGGCCGCCTTGGTGCTGCGCTATCCCATGGCCCTGGCCATGGCGCCCTACCGCCCCTTGATGGCTGCGGTGATCATCGCCGGTCTGATCAGCGCGGCCCTGGTGGTCGCCGCCAGCTGGGCCCTGTCGCGCGACATCGCCAAGCCGCTAATCGCCCTGGACGACGCCGCCCGGCGTTTGCAACGGGGCGAGGACGTTCATGTGGACGTGCGCTCCAGCGACGAGATCGGCCGCCTGTCGGACAGCTTCAACCTGATGGCCGCCGAGATTCGCGAGCGCGAGCACCGGATCACCGAGCTAGCCCTGCACGACGCCGAGACCGGCCTGCCCAACCGCCTGGCGGCCGAACGCGAGATCGAGGCCCGCATGGCCCGCCTCAAACCCGGCCAGCAGGTGGTGGTCGGCGCCTTGGGCCTGGACCGCTTCACTCTATTGCGCGGAGCCATCGGCTACGCCTTGTTCACTCAACTGGTGACCGAAGTCGGGGCGCGCGTCCGCGCGCTGCATCCTGCCGTGATGGTGGCGCGCCTCACCACCTCGACCCTTTGCGTGATTTCCGACATTACCGACGTGCAGACCGCCCTTCCCATGGTCACGCGCGCGCTGGGCGATCTGTCGGCGCCCGTGCGCCTGGGCGGCGAGCTGGTCGATGTGCACATGAGCAACGGCTTGGCCGGCGCCCAAGCCGGCGAGATGGACGCCCTGTGCTTGATTGAGCACGCGATGATCGCCCTGGACCAGGCCCGGACCAGCGGCCGCAAGGTGGCGGTCTTCGACGCCGTGGCCTATGGCGACCCGGCCGGCAACCTCTCCCTGATGAGCGAAATGCTTCAGGGTGTGACGACCGGCGCGCTCTTCCTCAATCACCAGCCGAAACTCGACCTGCGCAGCGGCGCGATCACCGGCGTCGAGGCCCTGGTGCGCTGGAACCACCCGACGCGCGGCCTGCTGCGCCCCGACCTGTTCGTCGGCATGGCAGAGGAAACCGGCCATATCCGCGCCCTGACCGAATGCGTGCTCGACCAGGCCATCCTCGATCAAAAGGCCCTGCGCGAGGTCGGCCACGATGTTCTGATGTCGATCAACATCTCCGGTCGCCTGATCGACGATTCCGAATTCGCCAATCGCGCTATCGAGAAGGTCGCGGCCTCCGGCGCGCGGTTCTGCTTCGAGATCACCGAGACCGCCGTGATCGGCAATCCCGACGTGGCGCTGGGCGTGCTCGACAAGCTGAGCGCCGCCGGCATCGCCGTCTCGATAGATGACTACGGCTCGGGCCTGTCGTCCCTCGCTTATCTCAAGCAGATCAGCGCCGACGAACTGAAGATCGACAAGGCCTTCGTGCTGTCGCTGGAAAAGGACGGCAAGGACGCCCTGCTGGTGAAGTCCACCATCGACCTCGCCCACAGCCTGGGCCTGAAAGTCACCGCCGAGGGCGTCGAGAGCCGCGAAGCCTTGGCCATGCTACAGGTGATGGGCTGCGACCTGGCCCAGGGGTATCACATCGCCAAGCCGATGGGATTGGAGGCCCTGGTGGAATTCCTGGCGGATTGGAGTGGGGAAGTCGTGGCTGGCGACGAGGCGCTGAGGGCTTAGGCTGTCGCCTTCAACAGCTCCAGCACCACGTGCAGGCTCTCGGCCACGTGCACGCACTTGTCATGCATCTCGTCGTTCGGATCGAGGATGTCAGGCACCATGATCGTCATCATCCCCGCCGCGTGCGCCGCCCGCACGCCCGGGTGCGAGTCCTCGAGCGCCAGGCACAGGGTCGGGTCCACGCCCAATCGCCGCGCGGCCTCCAGGTAGGGATCCGGATGCGGCTTGTGGCGCTGGACGTCGGCGTTGGCGACCACCGCGTGGAAGCGCTTCACCAGGTCAAAGCGCCCCAGATAGCGCTCCACTGATTCGCGACTGTTGGAGGTGGCGATGGCGCGCGGCAGGCCCAAGGCGTCCAGATAGTCGAGGATCTCCATCACCCCGGTCTTCAACCGCACCTCGGCCTCGAGCAGGATCTCGACGTCGCCCCAGGTGCGCTTGAAATAGGCCTCGACCGGGAAGTCCGGGCCGTAAAGATTGCGGAGCATGCGCGCGCACTCCGGGTTGGTCTTGCCGACCATCGACTGATAGGTCGCCGCCGAGAAATCGATGCCGAACGCTTGGCCCGCCTCGATCATCGCGGCCTGGTAGACCGTCTCGGTGTCGAGCAACAGGCCGTCCATGTCGAAGACCACCGCCTGAACGCTACGCGGGAAGGTCAAGAAACGAACTCCGAGGCCCTATAGCCCTGGAAGTAGAGCAGCGCCGTCAGGTCGGCGTGGTCGATCTTTGCATGGGCCTGGGCGGCGACGATCGGCTTGGCGCGGTAGGCGACACCCAGACCGGCCGCCTCGATCATCGCCAGGTCGTTCGCCCCATCGCCCACGGCCAGGGCGTCGGCCGGAGTCAGGCCCAGGGCGGCGGTCTCTTCCCGCAAGGCCGCCAGCTTGGCTTCCTTGCCGAGGATCGGCTCACCGACCGCGCCCGTCAGCAGGCCGCCTGCTTGGATCAACGTGTTGGCGCGATTCAGGTGGAAGCCGGCCGCCTGCGCAACGCGGCTGGTGAAGAAGGTGAAACCGCCCGAGACCAGGGCGCAGCGTGCGCCGTTGGCGGCCATCGTGGCGACCAGGGTCCGCGCCCCTGCGTTGAGGCGCACACGGTCATCGTAGCAGGACTGCAGCGCGTCGACCGACAGGCCTTTGAGCATGCCGACCCGCTCGCGCAACGCGCCTTCGAACAACAGCTCGCCGCGCATGGCCCGCTCGGTGATCTCCGAGACCTGGGCTTTCAAGCCCGCAAAGTCGGCCAACTCGTCCAGGCATTCGCAGCCGATGATGGTCGAGTCCATGTCGGCGATCAGCAGGCGCTTGCGGCGGTTACCGGCAGGCGTGACCGCGACGTCCACGGGCAGGCCAAGGACCGCGTCGGCCGCCGCGCGGTGCAGGGCCGGCAGGTCGCCCTCAACGGCGATCTCGACGGCGCCGGGGCCGAGAACCTCTGGCGAGCCCCGACCAAAGGCGGCAACGGCGCGCGCCAGAGCGGCGGCGTCGGGGCTGACGAAGACGGCGATCTGGACCATGGCGCGGGGCGTAGACTGCTGCGGCGGCGAGATCAACCTTCACCGGCCAACGATTGGTGGTAAGCGAAGGACATTCCATAGAGGGGAGGCCGATGACCGCGACGCCAGCCTCCAGCGCCAGGGACGACACCGCCACCCTCGCCGCCATTGGCGTCGCCGCGGCCTGCCTGGCCGCCACGGCCCATGAAGCGGTCGGTCACGGGGGCGCCTGTCTGGCGGTCGGGGGCCGGGTCGCTCTGCTGTCCAACGTCTTCTTCCATTGCCAAGGCGGCGCGCCAATCGTCGATCTGGCGAGTCCGCTGGGCAATCTGGGCATGGCGTTGGTCGCCCTGGCCGGACTGCTGGTCTGGCGCGGCGCGGGCCAGGCCTCCAAGCTGTTCCTGACGGCGCTGCTGGCCTTCAGCGCCTTCTGGGGCGCGGGGTATCTGCTGCTTTGCGGCTTGACGGGCCAGGGCGACTTCGCCTTCTGGGCCCGCGACGCTCCGGCGACCCCGGCGGCGGTGTGGCGTCCTATCATGATCGCCGCCGGCCTTGGTCTCTCCGCGGGCGCCGTGTTCGTCGTCGCCCGCCTGGCGCCGCGCGGGCCGGCCGGCGAAGCGCCTGCGCACGATCTGGCTGACGGGCGCGCTCGTCGCGATCGTGGCCGTGCTGGCGTTCAAGGGCGCTGGCCGGGCCGAGGCCTTCAAGGAAGCGGCGCAGGAAATCGCCCTGGCCTCGCTGCCGCTGTGGTTCATCGCCGGTGGAGTGGCGAGACGGACGGCCTTGGCCTCGCCGCCGCTGCGTCGCAGCTGGCCGTGGATCTGGCTGGCGACCGCGACCTTCGCGCTGTTCGTCGCGACCCTGGGACACGGCTTGCCTTGACCCGACCGCATCGCCGGAGAAGGGTCGCGCCATGAGCGCTTCCCCGCCTATTACCCTGCTCGCCGGAGCCACCGCCAGCGGCAAGTCCGCCCTGGCCCTGAAGTTGGCCCGCGAGACCGGCGCTGAACTCGTCAACGCCGACTCCATGCAAATCTATGCCGGCATGCCGGTGCTGACGGCCGGTCCCACAGGTGAGGAGCTGGCTCAGGCGCCGCATCACCTGTTCGGCGTCGTCGATGCGGCCAACGGCTGGTCGGTAGCGCGCTGGTTGGAGGCCGCCTCGGCCGCCCTGGCCGAGATCGCCGCGCGCGGCCGGCCCGCGATCGTAGTCGGCGGCACGGGGCTTTACCTCAAGGCCCTGACCCACGGCCTGGCCGACGTGCCGCCGGTGTCCGAGACCCAGCGCGAGGTCTCGGCCCTGCTGTACGCCGCCCTGGGCGAGCCGGAGTTTCGCGACATCCTCGCCGAACTCGACCCCGCCGCCGAGACCCGCATCGAGGTCGGCGACCGCCAGCGCCTGCTGCGCGCCCACGCCGTGGCCATGGCCACCGGCAAGTCCCTGACCGCCTGGCAGACCGACACCCGCCCGACCCTGGCCGAGGGGAGCTGGAAAGGCCTGGTGCTCGAGCCGCCGCGCGCCGAACTCTACGATCGCTGCGACGCGCGGTTAGGTCTGATGGTCGAGAACGGCGCGCTGGACGAGGTGGCGGCGATGGAGGCTCGGGGCCTCGATCCCGCTCTCCCGGCGCTGAAGGCCGTGGGCTACAGGCAATTGGCGGCGTACCTGCGGGGCGAGATCAGCTTGGACGCCGCGCTGGACGACGCTCGCCAGGAGACACGCCGCTACGCCAAGCGGCAGATGACCTGGTTCCGGAACCAGACGCCGGACTGGGAGAGGGTTGACGCACTCGCCCCCTCCGGGTCGCTGCGCGACCCTCCTCCCCCATAGGGAAAAGAGCTCAGGCGTTTAAGCTCCGCCCCCTATGGGGGCGGAGCGGCGACGAAGTCGCCAGGTGGGGGCAAGTTCCCCGAAACAAGGATCTTCCCCATGACCGAACTCGCCCGCCTCGCCGCTGCCGTGGCCGCCCGCCTCACCGAACGGGGCGAGACGCTCGCCGTGGCCGAGTCCTCGACCGGCGGCCTGATTTCGGCCGCCCTGTTGGCCGTACCTGGCGCATCGAAGTTCTATGTGGGCGGGGCCGTGGTCTACACGGCCCGCGCCCGCCTGACCCTGCTGGACATCCCGCAGAAGGCCATGGACGGGCTTCGCTCGGCCAGCGAGCCCTATGCCGTGCTACTGGCGCGGGTCGTGGGCAAGAACCTCAAGGCCACCTGGGGCCTGTCGGAAACCGGGGCGGCTGGGCCGGACGGCAATCGCTATGGCGATCTGGCCGGTCACAGCTGTGTGGCCGTGGTCGGCGGCGAGCAGGAGGTCAGTCTTACCATCGAGACCGGTCTGGATGACCGCGCGACCAATATGCAGCGCTTCGCCGAGCAAGCTCTTGCCCTGCTGCTGAAAACCTTGGGCTAAAATTGGCCCGATGAAGCCTGTGGCGCGTCAGCCACGGGTCGTTTCTTGCGTCAAAGTGCGCCTTGACGCCCTCGCGCGAGCATGGCATTCCCCGATCATCCATTTGGAGCAACACTCGTGCGCAACACCATGATCGTACTTATGGAGCGGCCGTTCGCGGCGTGACCTAGAAGTCACGCTGATAGATCGGTCGCGCGTACAAAAGGTCCTTCGGGACCTTTTTTCTTTTCTGCTCTGCTCCAAGCCAAGCTTCCAAGCCCCCGGACACCGCCATGACCGCCCACCAGACCATCGAGAGCCAGGCTCCCGCCCAGCCCCAAAATGATCGCGCCATGACCGGCGCCGAGATCGTGGTTCGCGGCCTGGTAGACCAGGGTGTCGAGGTTTTGTTCGGCTATCCGGGCGGGGCGGTCCTGCCGATCTATGACGCGCTGTTCCACGAGCCGCGCCTGCAGCATATTTTGGTGCGCCACGAGCAAGGCGCGACCCACGCCGCCGAAGGCTATGCCCGCAGCTCAGGCAAGCCTGGCGTTGTCCTGGTCACCTCGGGGCCGGGCGCGACCAACGCCATCACCGGCATCATGGACGCCCTGATGGACTCCATCCCAATGGTCATCATCACCGGCCAGGTCCCGACGCACCTGATCGGCACCGACGCGTTCCAGGAAGCCGACACCGTCGGCATGACCCGCTCCTGCACCAAGCACAACTACCTGGTGAAAGACGTCCGCGACCTGCCGCGGATCATCCACGAGGCGTTCGAGATCGCCACCACCGGCCGGCCCGGCCCCGTGCTGATCGACATCCCCAAGGACGTGCAGTTCGCCCAGGGTGAATATTATGGCCCGACCGAGGTGTCTTCGACCCACGCCTACAATCCGCGCACCAAGGGTGACCAAAACCGCATCGCCGAGGCCGCAAAGCTGATCGCCCAGGCGCGCCGGCCAATCTTCTATACGGGCGGCGGCGTCATCAACGCGGGTCCCAAGGCCAGCGAGGCCCTGCGGCAGTTCCAGGCCATGACCGGCGCGCCGGTCACGTCGACCCTGATGGGCCTGGGCGCCTTCCCGGCGGCGGACCCCGCCTGGCTGGGCATGCTGGGCATGCACGGCACGTTCGAGGCCAACAACGCGATGCACGACTGCGACGTGATGATCTGCGTCGGCGCGCGCTTCGACGACCGGGTCACGGGGCGCCTCGACGCCTTCTCGCCGGGCAGCAAGAAGATCCACATCGATATCGACGCCTCTTCGATCAACAAGAACGTCCGCATCGACCTGCCGATCATCGGCGACGCCGGCAGCATCCTCGATGACCTGATCACCGCCTGGAAGGCGGCCGGCCACCAAGCCAACAAGGCAGCCCTGAGCGACTGGTGGGCCCAGATCGACACCTGGCGCGCCCGCCAGTGCCTGAACTATCGCGGCTCGGAAACGGTGATCAAACCGCAATACGCGGTCGAGCGGCTGTACGCCCTGACCCGCGACAAGGACGTCTACATCACGACGGAAGTTGGTCAGCATCAGATGTGGGCCGCGCAGTTCTTCCGCTTCGAGGAGCCCAATCGCTGGATGACCTCCGGGGGCCTCGGCACCATGGGCTACGGCCTGCCCGCCGCCATCGGCGTGCAACTGGCCCATCCTGGCAGCCTGGTCATCGACATCGCCGGCGAGGCCTCGATCCAGATGTGTATCCAGGAGCTGTCGACGGCGATCCAGTTCAACCTGCCGGTCAAGATCTTCATCCTCAATAACGAGTGGATGGGCATGGTCCGCCAGTGGCAGCAACTGCTGCACGGCGAGCGCTACAGCCACTCCTATTCCGACAGCCTGCCCGACTTCGTGAAGCTGGCCGAGGCCTATGGCGCGGTCGGCATCCGCTGCAGTGATCCGGCCGAGCTGGATGAGAAGATCCTGCAGATGATCAACAGCGACAAGGTCGTGGTCTTCGACTGCCGCGTCGAGAAGCACGAGAACTGCCTGCCGATGATCCCCTCGGGCAAGGCCCACAACGAGATGATCATGGGCGACGTCGAGGACATCGGGAATGTGATCGGGGCGGCGGGGGCTGGGTTGGTCTAGAGCGCCACCTTTCTTGCCGGCCGCTCTGCTGTAGCTTGCCGGCGAACTTCCCGGAGACCTCATGCCGCCGCTTCAGATCGCCCTGGCCGCCGCGCCCGTCGTGTTCGCCCTCGTGGCGGGGGCGTTCAGCCTGTTCCAATGGCTGCTGGCGGCGCGCGAGCGGTCGGATGAGCGGGACGACGAACTCCTGGCCTGGGGCTCGAAGGTGATGGACGCCATGGCCGAGTTGGAAACGCTCTGCGCCAATCCCGCCAGCCTATGGCCGGGCGTCGGGTTCGATCGCGAACGCCTGGCCATTGCCGCACGGCTTTCCAGCCTGGTCGATCAGGGCCGAATGTTCTTTCCCAATGTCCAAACCAGAGGCCAGCAGCGCGGAGACAAGCCCGCAGCCTATCGGGGTTCGCGGGTGGTCATCCTCGACCAGGTGATCGTCGGCTATGACGTCGCCCATCTGATCCCGGAGGCCGGCCTTGAGCGGAAAGGCCTCTTGCAACAGCCGTTGCGAGACGCCCGCCGCGAGTTCGTATCCCTGCTACAAAAAGAAGTCGGATCGAGCCGGCGCCACTCGGCCGCGGTCCGCGAGACCCGCCCCGCCATCAAGATTCGCTTGGAAGACCTATCATGAGCACAACCAGCCAACCCGCCTCCGCCTATGACATGCCCGGCGCGGCCCAACTAGAGCTGACCGCGACCTTCGCCCTGCTCGTCGACAATGAGCCGGGCGTGCTCCACCGGGTGGTCGGGCTGTTCGCCGCGCGGGGCTACAACATCGAGAGCCTGACGGTGGCCGAGACCGATCACAAGGCCCATACCAGCCGCATCACCGTGGTCACCCGTGGCACGCGCCAGGTGCTGGACCAGATCGAGGCCCAGCTCAACAAGGTGGTCAATGTCCGGCGCGTGCATGACGTGACCCGCGACCCGAACGGCGTCGAACGTGAGTTGGCCCTGGTCAAGGTGCGCGGCTCGGGCGTCGATCGGGTCGAGGCCCTGCGCATCGCCGAGATCTTCCGCGCCAAGCCCGTGGACACCACACTGGAGAGCTTCGTGTTCGAGATCAGCGGCGCGCCATCGAAGATCGACAAGTTCCTCGATCTGATGCGGCCGCTGGGATTGGTGGAACTGTCCCGTACGGGCGTGCTTTCCATCGAGCGGGGCGTTGAAGGAATGTAGTCATGACGGGCGCGACGCTATTGGCCGGTCTTCTGGCGGGGTTCGCCCTCGCTGGTCAGCAACCCGCGCCTCAAACGGTTTTGCCGACCGATCCCGCCGTCTGGTGGGCGCCGGAAATTCCCAGGGTCCCGTCCGAACAGGATCCGCTGCAAAATCGCCGGCTGGCGCGTAACGAAAAGCTCGTGCCAATCGACAATGGCGTCGATCCCCTGCTCTACCGCCTGTGGGGCCTGCAGCCCCTGCAAGCCCAGTTGATCAAGCGCGGCGAACTGATCCTCGAGGTCTGGGCCCGCCCCGCCTTGGGCGTGCGCCAGGCCATCGTTCGGGTCACCGTCCGCCGCGATGGTCGCGCGTTCGTTCAAGCCCGGGCCGGGCTGGGCTGTTGCACCCCCGAGATCAGCCGCCGAGTCGACATCGACGCCGAACTGGCGCCGCAGCAGATCGCTGCGCTCAAGGCGCTGGTCGGCGCTCCGCTGTGGAGCCAGCCGCGTTCGGTAATCGTCGACTACGGCGGCGGAGCCATCGCGCCGGTGTGCCTTGACGGTATTTCCTGGGACGTCACCCTGCTGGTTCCCGGTCAGGCGCGGCATCTGCGCAGGGCCTGCGACGACACTGAGGTGGGATCCATCGCGCCTGTTCTCACGGCGGCGCTGTCGGCGGCTACCGGCCACGACTCCAGGTTCGACGTCATGTTCGCGCGCGGCGGCGATTTCTCGCGCCAGCAACGAGCCTATGACGCTCTGATCGCCTCGGGCGGCCGACTGAAGGGCGAAAGCAGCCGGACCCAACCCCCGGCGGTCCCTTTGCCACTAGACGACGGATCTGGATTGGACGCGGTGTCACAAGTATCCCCGACAAGGGGCGCGAACTGACAACTTCCTATGCGCGCCCGTCGCCGTGGACACACTCTTAAATTGCAATTGACGGATAACAGCGTTATCAGGCTTGGCCGTCACCTCGGGAGGGAAAGCCATGTTGAAGACCGTCATCCTGAAATCCATGCTGGCCGCGGCGAGCGTTGGCGCCGTGATCGGCGCGGCGTCGATGGCCCAGGCCACGCCTCACACGCCGTAGATCAAGTAAGACCCGATCGCGGAGCATCCGCCCATCCCCGCCGGTTTGAACGCCGCGTGCACGACGGCGCCCGACGACGGCTATCCGGCGAGCAAGACCTGTCCGGTGATCTACTACGGTGACGACAAGACCTGGATCTACAGCTTCAATGACAATCGGACGTCCTTCGCCCTGGTCACCTACGACAGCGCCGGAAACGTCTTATGGAACCTCCAACGCGACGGCGCGCGCTATGCCTTCGACGCGATCAGCGACGACAAGGGCGAGAAGATCACCATCTTCGGCCAGGACAAGCAGTTCATCGCTGTCAACTGGTCCGACCTGCCGCACTAGAGAATTTTCGAGCGAAGTGGTTCCGGTTCGCGTGCAGAAAAATGCGTCAAAACAAAAGATTAGAGCTCACGGCCTGACGCAGTCAGGTCGGGAAATGCTCTAGGGAGGACGCCCTGGGCGCGCCTCAACCCACCTTCAGCACATTGAAGCGGTAGAGCAGCGCGCCCAGCACCGCCCCGATCGCCGGCGCCACGAAGAACAGCCACAACTGGGCCAGGGTCTGTCCGCCCATAGAGATGGCAGGGCCGAAGCTACGGGCCGGATTGACCGAGACGCCGGTCACCTGAATGCCAACGATGTGGATTACCGCGAGGGCGATGCCGATCCCCAGGCCCGCGAAGCCGGGCGCGGCGTCGGTGCCGGTCGACCCCAGGATGACGATGACAAAGAGCGCCGTCATCACCACCTCGAACAGGAAGGCCGCCTGCACTGGGAACGCGCCGCCGTAGCCAGAACCCCAACCATTCTGGCCCAAGCCGTGGGCCGTGCCGCCCGCGATGGCCAGCAACACCGCCGCCCCCGCCGTCGCGCCGACAAACTGAGCGGCCTAATAGAGCACCATCTCCTTGGCGCTGATGCGATTGGCGACGATGGCCGCCAAGCTGACCGCCGGATTGACGTGACAGCCGGACACCGGGCCGATGCCGTAGGCCATGGCGATGATCGCGAACCCGAACGCCAAGGCTATGCCCAGTTGTCCGACATGATCGCCGCCCAACACCGCCGCGCCGCAGCCAAACAAGACCAGAGCAAACGTGCCGACGAACTCGGCAACGAGTTTTGACATTTGACCGCCTCCCTCACCCGCGCCCATCTGCACCTCGAAGGCAGGCGCGGCGAGCTTGTCTCTGTTGGGCGAGTGTTGGAATAGGCGAAATCTCTAGGCGATCGGGCGGGCCGCCCCAGGACGCGCCGGGCTTAGGTCTCGACCAGCATGTCTGGACGGCCCCGCAGGCGGGCGACGTCACGCAGAGGCGGCGCGCCGAACAGCCTGGCGTATTCGCGGCTGAACTGCGAGGCGCTATCGTAGCCCACGGCATGGCCGGCCGACCCCGCGTCCAGGCGCTGCACCAAGATCAGCTTGCGCGCCTCCTGCAGGCGAAGCTGCTTCTGGTACTGAAGGGGGCTGAGGGCGGTGACCGCCTTGAAATGGCGATGTAGGGCCGAAGGACTCATGCGGGCCTCGGCGGCCAGATCCTCGATGCGGAACGGCTCGTCGAA
Organism: Caulobacter sp. DWR3-1-2; assembly: GCF_049896225.1. NCBI lineage: Bacteria > Pseudomonadati > Pseudomonadota > Alphaproteobacteria > Caulobacterales > Caulobacteraceae > Caulobacter > Caulobacter sp. DWR3-1-2. The sequence continues at coordinate 91,563 of NZ_JAFCTW010000013.1, forward strand.
GTGTTGCTTGATCCAGCCAATCGCCCGGCGGACCTGACGCATGCGGCCATTGGCCCGGGTAATCTGGGCCAAGCGTGGCCCCTGGTCACCCAGCAAGATGCGATAGAGGATCTCGCGCTCGATCAGCGGCGCGAGCACGGCGGCGTCGCGCGGGGTCTCCATCAACCGCACCATTCGCATCACCGCGTCCAGCAGCGGCGGATTGACCTCGCTGACCGCCATGGCCCCGATCAGGGGACCGCCGTCATGGGCCAGGGCCGCCTCGGCGCCCGTCTGCAGCAGCAGGTCGCCGATCACCTCGGGATCCAGTTCCATGCGGAAACAGAGATAGGGCGTCTCAGGTGTCGCCTCGATCACTTGGCCGATCACTGGCAGGTCGACCGACACCACGACATAGCGCAGGGCGTCATAGATCAGGGTTTGGCCGCCACTGATCACCTGCTTGGTTCCTTGGGCCACCACGCAGGCGGCGGCGCCGAACACCCCATGCACCGGTTCGCTCGGCTGGCTGGTCCGCACCACCGCGCAACGCGGGCCGCAGACCTCATACGAACCGTCTTGCGGGGCGTATCGTTCAATCAACGCGGCGAGTTCGCCCTGTTCGGCCATGAGAAATTCCTTTCCGCAACGCCCACTCTCCTAGCCAAGCCACGAACATGCGTCACGCCTTCGGGAGATGATGTGCAGGATCGTGCAATCAAGGCGGAGCATCGGTCTATCGAACATCGGTCGGCATAAGTCACATTGGCGAGGTCGGCGTCGTCACCGTCCTTGTCTGGTCGTGGCGAAGCCGCCTGCCCCCGAGGTCTTCATGAAATACTATCCCAAGATCGCGCGCTGGGTGTCCGGTGTGTGGGCCAGCGCCGATGGCGTCGCCCTGGAACTGCGCATGGACGGCCGGTTCGAAGAACGCCACGACGGCGAGGTCGTGTTCACCGGCCATTACGAGATGGAAGGCGACGACGTGCGCCTGTTCGAGGATGGCGGCGGCCTGCTGATTGGCCGCCTTACAGAGGGCCGTCTTAGCTTGGGGCCGCCGCCTCGCCCGCGCGATGTCGGTCGATTTCCGGCTCGAAACCAACGTCGGACTTCCCTCGGCCGATCGCACCCCCTATATTGAGTTTGTCCGGGTTCGCTCGGACTATGGGGATAAACGCGCACGTAATAAGCGGACTGGACCCGGGTGCGATTCCCGGCGGCTCCACCAAATCTCTCCCGAGTTATCGCGGGACTGCATGGGGCCGATCAGCATCGACAGACGTGTAAAGGTGTATGCTTTCTCTCGGCGTGGCTCACCGTTTCGGGCCATTTTTCTAAATGCGAACGATAACTTCGCTGAAGAGTTCGCCATCGCCGCGTAATGCGGTGCGGGTGATCTCGCCTCTTAAGTCCTAGGGGTTCAGATCCCTAGGCGGGGCCCGGAGGGAGCCTGCCAACAGAATCCCTCCACTTTCCACCAGAACGCGGCGCTTTACCTCCCCAAAGCGGGGAGGGAATAAAAACGGCGCGCCCCCACCTTCTCCCCGCCACCGCGACACGCTACTCTCCGCGCTTCGTTTCCAGTTCTTGCTTTTCGATGGACCGCATGGCCCAGACCAATCCGCCTGAAGACCTGATGCAATACGAGGCGATGGCCCAGGACGCACTGCGTGGCGTGGTCAAGGCCGCCCTGCGCAAGGCCGCCGCTCCCGGCGGCCTGCCCGAGCCCCATCATCTGTACATCACCTTCAAGACCCAGGCGGCCGGCGTGTCGGGGCCGCAGGACCTTCTCGGCAAGTATCCCGATGAGATGACCATCATCCTGCAGCACCAGTACTGGGACCTGGCGCCGGGCGAGACCTTCTTCTCGGTCACCCTGAAGTTCGGCGGCCAGCCCAAGCGTTTGTCGGTGCCCTATGCAGCCGTGACGCGGTTCTACGATCCATCGGTGCAATTTGCCTTGCAGTTCGAGGCGCCCGAGATCGTGCCGCAGGCGCCGGAGCCGGACCCAGAGCCCGAAACCACTGGGCCATCCGAGGGCGGCGAGGACGCGCCGAAGATCATCTCCCTCGACCAGTTCCGCAAGAAGTAGTCGCGCGTGAGCGACATCGCCCCAAACGAGGTGGTTTCGGACACCCCGCAGGCCCTGACGGACGAGGCGATCCTGGCGCGATTCCATGCCGCCAAGACCGTGCCGGGCAGCGCCCGCACGCTGGGCTTTCGCATGGTGTCGGTGAATCAGGCCGAACGGCGCGTCGAGATCGCCTTCGAGCCGTCGATCGAGGCCGTGGGCAACCCGATGGGCCAGGTGCAGGGCGGCTATGTCAGCGCCATGCTGGACGAATGCATGTCGGTGGCGGGCATGATCACCTCGGGCATGACCTGCGTGGTCCCGACGCTGGAGATGAAGACCAGCTTCCTGCGACCTGCCATTCCCGGCCCGCTGCGGGGCGTCGGCTGGGTGGTCAAGTGGGGCAAGACCGTCTGCTTTACCGAGGGCGAGCTCTACGATCCCCAAGGCCGTCTGCTGGCCAAGGCCAGCGCCACGGCCATCCCCACGCCCTTCGCGAAGTTCAAGAAGTAGAGCGCGATGCGGCGTATCGCGGGCCTGTTTCTGGGTTTGCTGCTGCTGGCCGCGCCCGCTCTCGCCCAGAGTCGGGTTTCTCCCGCCGCGCCAACGCCTTCCAGCCCCTACCGGAGTCCGTTCGCCAATTGGGCCGCCGTCGTTGTCGCCGGTGACTGGCACGCCCATTCGGATGGCCCGACAGAAGCGTTCGACAACGCCCGCCGCGACGTCAGCCTGACCCTGGCGGATCTGGGTTTCGCGCGCGACGCCATAAGACAGTATTCCGTACGGCCCGAGCGTTATCCCGCCGTGAGGCCCGGAAAGACCGACCTCGGCGTCATTCACGCCGGACTGCGCAAGCTGGCCGCCCGAAACACGGCCGGCTGTCTGTTCTACATAAGCAGCCATGGCGCGCCGGAGGGGGTGGTGCTGGACGAGGGGATTTTGCCGCCTCACCTGCTGGCGGCGGTGATCAACGACGCCTGTCCCGGCCGCCCCTCGATCGTGGTGATCTCCGCCTGTTTCTCCGGTGTGTTCGTGGCGCCCCTTCAAAAGAGCAACCGGATGATCCTGACGGCGGCGCGATCGGATCGCGCCTCGTTCGGCTGCAGCGCGGACGACAAGTATCCCTATTTCGACGACTGCTTCCTGTCGTCGGCACCTTTGGCTCCCGACTTCGCCGCCTTGGGCCGGGCTGTGCAGACCTGCGTGGCCAGGAAGGAGCGGGACACCGGCGCGCAGCCGCCCTCGGAGCCGCAGTTGTGGATCGGGGCCGACCTGCGCCCTCTGCTGCCGCTCTACACCCTCTCACACCCTCCGCCGAAGCCCACCGCGCGGCCGCCGGCTAGGCTCAAGAGGCCGGCGCCCAAGCGTTGAGGATCGAAAGTCTGCGGGAAAGAGCTCCGGCGGCGCCACGAATCCTTTGATCCGTCGCCCGGGCGCCCTAGAAGTTTGATCATCCCCTGCCCTAACCATTGAGGTCTTGTTCGTGGCGCTGCGTCTTTCGTTCAAGGCCGCCGCGTTGGCGGCGCTCATCGGCAGCGTGTTCTTCGGCGCGTCGATGGTCGAAGCCCAGGACGCCGTCGCGCCGCCGCCACCTGCCGCCGCGGTCGCCACACCTGGCGCGCCCATCCCCTACACGGCCACCGTCAAGCGTCGCCCCCGCAGAGTAAGCTCCGCGCCGACCCGCACGCTGTCCGTCGGCTCCCCCTTGACCACGACCAGCGCGGCGATCGCCGCCGCCGCTCCAACGCCCGTGCCGGTCACCGCCGCCCCCCTGCCGGCCGCTGATCTTGAGGCCTATGTCGATGGGGTCGTGCGCAGCAGCATGGCCCGCGACCACATCGCCGGGGTGACTATCGCCGTGGTCCAGAACGGCCAAGTCGTTTTGAAAAAGGGCTATGGCGTCGCCAGCGTGACCGGCGGCCGGCGCGTCGATCCCGACAAGACCCTGTTCCGGGTGGGCTCGATTTCCAAGACCTTCACCTGGATCGCCCTGATGAACGAGGTCGAGGCCGGGCGCATACGGCTGGATACCCCGGTCAACATCTACCTGCCCGAAAAGCTGCAGTTGAAGGACCAGGGCAAGAAGAGCCCCGTGCGGCTGCGCGATCTGATGACCCACACCGCAGGGTTCGAGGACCGGGCGCTGGGCCAACTGTTCGAACGCGATGCGCGTCGCGAGCGGTCGCTGGAGCTCTATCTGCGCCAGGAGCGTCCCAACCGCGTGCGCGAACCAGGCGTCCTGCCCGCCTATTCCAACTATGGCGTCGCCCTGGCCGGCGAGGCCCTGGCCAATGTGACCGGAAAGCCGTTCGAGCAGTTGGTCACCGAGCAGGTGATCTTCCCCGCCGGCCTGACCCACACCACCTTCCGCGAGGATCGCCCGTGGCGCGCCGACCTGCCCGCGCCGATGTCGCCGGCCCTGGCCGCCGATCGCTCGGACGGCTTCCGCTGGACCCCGCTGGGCTTCCACACTGAAGCGCCGGAATATATCGGCCACATCGCCCCCGCCGGATCGGCATCCAGCACGGCCGGCGACATGGCCCGCTACATGACCCTGCTGCTGAACGGCGGGACGATCGACGGCAGGACAGTGTTCTCGCCCAAGACCAGCGCCGCGTTCCGCACGCCGATGTACCGTCCGGCCGAAGGCGCGCCGGGCTGGAACGCCGGCTTCATGGACATCCCCCTGCCGGGCGGCCACCGCGGCTTCGGCCATGCCGGCGCGACGCTGTGGTTCCACTCCAACATGGTCATGGTTCCGGACCTGGGCCTGGGCGTATTCATCGCCGTCAACACCGACACAGGCGTTGATTTGCCCGCCACCCTGCCGGCGGCCATCATCGAGCGCTTCTACGCCCCTCGCCCCGAGGTTCCTGTCGCCAGCCGCATGAGCGTCGCGGAGGCCAAGGCCTATGGGGGCCAGTTCCTGACCACCCGGCGCTCCTATGGTGGGCTGGAAGGCTTCATCGACCGGATGATCGGCGACGCCTCGGTGCGCGCCGCGCCGGACGGGCGTCTGACCCTCACCCTCGACGGCAAGTCCAGCCAGTGGACGGCGACCGACAAGCCGGATGTCTTTGCCCCAGTCAGCGGTCCTGGCCTGCTGGTGTTCCAGCGCGAAGAGGGTCGCGTCGTGCGCTTCTTCTCGCCCATGGGGTTCGCGGCGTTCGAGCGCATCGGCTTCCCGCACGGGCTGGGCCTGTTTATGACCTTCGCGATCCTGACGGGGCTGGCTTCGATCGCCACCCTGATCGGCGTCGTCACCCGAGACCGCCGCGAGTCACGCCAGACCCCGACCCAGGCCCTTGCCAGCCTGTTGCAGATCACCCAGGCGGTGCTGTGGCTGACCGCCCTGGCCGGCGTCGGGATCTTTGCGTCCGGATCGCGCGACATCGCCAAGGTGTTCTATGGCTGGCCCAGCGGTTGGCTGCTGACCGCTTCGGCGTGCGCCTTCGTGGCCGCCTTGCTGACCCTGGCCACCCTGTTCATGGCGCCCGTGGTGTGGCGCGGCGGGCGGCGGGTCGACAGCTGGACATCGCTGCGCAAGCTGGGCTTCACCTGCACCACGCTGGTTTTCCTGGGCTTCGCGGTAATCCTGTCGACCTGGGGCTTCCTGGAATTCTGGAACACGTAGGCTTCTTGCCCAAAAAGACAGGCACGCGAACTGCAACCAGACCCCCGAAGAAACATCCGGGGGAGCGGATCGTGTCAAAGCAGGACGTCATCGTTTTCACAGGCGCCGGGTTCCTGGCCTGGCTGGCCGCGACGTTGTTCTACGCGGCCTATGGCGACGGCTTGCTGGAGAAGGCCTTCTGGTTCTACGCCCTGAACGCCTTCGGCGCGGCCGCCCTGGCGACGTTCGTGTTCCAGGTCACGGCCCGGCTGCGGCGAATTCCCTGCGGCCAGCGGCTGTTCCCGGCCCTGGCCTTCGGCCTGCCCATCCTGGTCGGGGGCGACCTGGTGGTCGTCAATTTCCAGCAGCTGATGTCGGACGATCCGGTCAGCCTGGGCCGCTACGGCGCCTTCGTGGTGGTGCTGCTCATCGGGATCGGCGCTTCAATCTTCGAGCGTGGCGCGCAGAAAGCGCGAGTCTAGCTTTCGCACCACGATGACGATCCGCTCGCGCTCGGCCGGGCGGCGTTCGACCAGCAGCCGGGCGACCTGGGCGTCGTCATGGAAGGCGTAGCCCTTGATGGCGTCCAGCAGGGCCTTGGCCAGGTTGTCGAGGTCCATCCACGGCGGTTCGCCGACGAACTCCATGCCGATCTCGACCGAAAATTCGCCCCAGGCCGGCCGTGATCCGCGCCAGACCTTGCGGAAGAATTCGTAGATCAGGGGCTTGTAGTATTTGGCCTGGGTGGTCAGGCCATCGACCACCAGGGTCAACTCGCCGCCGTCCTCGCGGGCCCGGACCTTGCCGTGATGGACCCAGCCGTGATCCATGCTCAGGCGATCGGCTCGACCTTGACGGCGGTGCCATAGGCCAACACCTCGGTGATGCCGTCCATGATCTCGTTGGCGTCGTAGCGCATGGCCAGGATGGCGTTGGCCCCCGTTTCGGCGGCATGGGCCACCAACAGGTCATAGGCTTCCTTGCGGGCCGCCTCGGCCAGGTTGACATAGATCGACAGCTTGCCGCCGAAGATCGACTGAATCGAGCCGCCGATATTGCCGATCACGCTGCGCGAGCGAACGGTGACGCCGCGCACCAGGCCCAGATGGGCGACGATGCGATAACCGGGCAGATCATTGGTGGTGGCGACGAGCATGAGTGTCTCCTGTGCGTTCGGCTGGTATAGCCGACCCTCCGTCGGCCTGCCTAGAGACGCAGGTGAATGCCCCGCCGGTGCAACGGCGCGACCAGGCAGATTATCAGCGTCAGCACGCCCAAGGCGCAGAGCAGGGACGCCAGCTTGAGATCGTGGGTTAGTCGCTGGGCCAAGGCGTAACCAAAGGCCTGGGGCGTGATGACCGCGCCGTCCGGGCCTTGACCTAGGGCGAGACTGGAATAGGCGCCCATGACCTGCGAAATGACGAAGACCAGGATGGCGTTGCCGCCCAGAACTTTCAGCGGCCAGGCGGCGATCCGCGCGACGCGAAAGGCCAGCAGCGCGTGCAGGACCGCAAGAGCCGTCAGCGCCACGCCGCTGCTGAACAGGGCGAAGCTGGGTGTCCAGATCCGCTTGTTGATAGGCAGCAGAGGGTCCAGCGCCAAGCCGGCCACGATCAGGGCCACGCCCAGCACCAGCGCCAGGCCCGCCGCCCGACCGGGACGTAGAGAATCCGTCGGCTGACGGAGGAGGAGCGCGGCGACGGCGCCGATCAGCACATTGACCGTCGCCGGCAGGGTGGAAAGCAGGCCCTCGGGGTCGTAGGTGACGCCGACGCCCTCGGTCAGGCCGAGCACCCACAGATGCGGCACGGTGAACACGGCGCGATCGACGAAGGCCGGCAGGGAGCCCTGGGTGTCCAGCCGCCCGACGCCAAATCCAGGCACGGGCGTGAAGGCCAGCAGGGCCCAGTAGCCGATCAGCAGCGCCACGGCCGCCGAGAGCATGACGCCGGCGTCGAGCCGCAGCATCCCGTCCGGACCCGTCCTCGCCGACGGCAGACAGATCAGGCAGCCCAAGGCGTAGCAAAGCCCGATCCGCTGCAGGATCCCGGGAAAGCGCAGGTGAGCCAGGTCGAAGGTCGGCAGGGCGTTCAGGATCAGGCCCAGCAGAACCAGCAGCGCCGTGCGGCGCGCGAACTTGATCCAAACGGCGGGAGAGGCGCGATCCGTCGCGCTCAGCCCCGGCATCGACAGGCCGATCGCCAGGCCGACGCAGAACAGGAAGGTCGGAAACACCAGGTCGGCCGGGGTCCAGCCGTTCCAGGCCGCGTGCATCAGCGGCGCATAGCTATGCTCCCAGGCGCCGGGACTGGTGACGACGATCATGCCCGCCACGGCCAGGCCCCGCAAAGCGTCGAGCGCGACAATCCGCTGGCCGTCGGTATCCGAACTCATGACCCCTCCCCCGCACGCGTTGAAAGGATCATGCCACGCGGGACAGCGCTGTCAAATTGCCAGCGATTGAGGCGGCTAGGCCGCCGCGACCTTGCGGGGTCGGAAGACCTCAGCCGACCAGCGCGGCCAGCTTCAGCACCGTGTTCCAGTTGCGGCTGGTGCCGTTGGGCGAGCGCTTGGTTTTCTTCCAGTCGCGATCCAGCATCGAATGGCCGACGTCCTCGGGATAGTCGACATAGAGCTCGCGGCCGAGCGCCTCGAAGGTCTCGCGCCCGGTGATCGCCGCCCGCAAGATGAGCTCGTCGCCCTCCGGCAACGGGGCTTTCAAAAACTGGACCAGCAGGTGGTTGGGATGGCTGGCGGCCTGGGCGGGATAGGGATTTCCGGCTATGATCGCCCGCAGTTGAGCCGGCGTGCGAACGAAGAACGCGGTGCGCACGCCCACGCGGGCTTCGAGCCCGTCCTCCAGACGTTTCTCCAGCGCGGCGTCGGACACCCCCTCGCCCCACAGCACCAGATTGCCGCTGGCCAGCAGGGTCTTGGCGTCGGCAAAGCCCAGGTCCTTGGCCAGGCCTAGCAGGTCGTCCTTGAGCACCTTGCGGCCGCCAGCATTGACGCCGCGCAGCAGGGCGATGTGAGGGCTCATGGAGACTCCTGTTCATCCAGAACTGGAGGCGTAAGACCCATCGGGCGGCTTCGCAAGCCGCGAGCGTTGCCCTTGGCCCGGCTTGGGTCTAGACCCCGCTCGACAGATTTTCGGAGACCCGCCGCATGACCAGCACGCGCAACGAGACCGACACCTTCGGCCCGATCGCCGTCGAGAACGACAAGTACTGGGGCGCTCAGGCCCAGCGCTCGCTCGGCAACTTTAAGATCGGCTGGGAGAAGCAGCCGCTTCCCATCGTCCGTGCCCTCGGGATCGTCAAGCGCGCCGCCGCCGAGGCCAATCTGGCCCTCGGCAAGCTGGATCCAAAGATCGCCGAGACCATCGTCGCGGCCGCTAACGAGGTCATCGACGGCAAGCTGAACGCGCACTTCCCGCTGGTCGTCTGGCAGACCGGCTCGGGCACTCAGTCGAACATGAACGCCAATGAGGTGATCTCCAACCGCGCGATCGAGATGCTGGGCGGCGAGATGGGCTCCAAGAAGCCCGTCCACCCCAACGACCATGTCAATATGAGCCAGTCGTCGAACGACACCTATCCGACGGCCATGCACGTGGCCTGCGCCGAACAGATCGTCCACGACCTGCTGCCCGCCCTCAAGCACCTGCACGAGGCCATCAAGGCCAAGTCCGACGCCTGGGCCAAGATCATCAAGATCGGCCGCACCCACACCCAGGACGCCACCCCCCTGACGCTGGGCCAAGAGTTCGGCGGCTACGCCCAGCAGGTCGCCAACGGCATCGCGCGCATCGAGCTGACCCTGCCCAAGCTGATGGAACTGGCGCAAGGCGGCACCGCTGTCGGCACCGGCCTCAACGCCCCGATCGGCTTCGCCGAGAAGGTGGCCGAGCAGATCGCGGCCATCACCGGCCTACCCTTCGTGACCGCTCCCAACAAGTTCGAGGCGCTGGCAGCCCACGACGCCATGGTCTTCAGCCACGGCGCGATCAACACCGTCGCCGCCAGCCTGTTCAAGATCGCCAACGACATCCGCTTCCTCGGCAGCGGCCCCCGCGCCGGCCTGGGCGAGCTGAGCCTGCCAGAAAACGAGCCCGGCTCGTCAATCATGCCGGGGAAGGTCAACCCGACCCAGTGCGAGGCCCTCACCCAGGTCTGCGTCCAGGTGTTCGGCAACCACGCCGCCGTCACCTTCGCCGGCAGCCAGGGTCATTTCGAGCTGAACGTCTTCAACCCGGTGATGGCCTACAACTTCCTGCAGTCGGTACGTCTGGTCTCTGACGCCGCCATCAGCTTCACCAACAACTGCGTGGTCGGCATCGAGCCGCGGATCGACAACATTCAGAAAGGCGTCGAGAACAGCCTGATGTTGGTCACCGCCCTGAATGGCAAGCTGGGCTACGACGCCTGCGCCAAGATCGCCAAGACCGCGCACAAGAACGGCACCACCCTTCGCGAGGAAGCCGTCGGCGGCGGCTACCTGACCAACGAAGAGTTCGACCAGTATGTCCGCCCCGAGAACATGATTTCGCCGGGCTGATGACGATGACGGCGCGCGGTTACACACGTCTGGTGATCGCCGCCGTCTACGCGCCCTTCGGCCTGTTTCACATCCTGGGCAGCCACGGCTTCTTGGCGATCATGCCGCCGATGATACCGTTTCCGCAGCAAATCGTGATCTTCACCGGGTTGTGCGAGATCGCGGGCGCCGTGGGGCTGTTGCTGCCCCGAACGCGTCGGTTAGCCGGGATCATGCTGGCCCTTTACGCCCTGTGTGTCTGGCCGGCCAATCTCTACCACGCCCTCAGCGGCGTCAGCATCCCGCCCCTGCCCAGCTCGTGGTGGTACCACGGACCTCGCCTGCTGCTGCAGCCGGTGCTCATCTGGGCGCCGCTGTGGGCGGCTGGGGTAATCGACTGGCCGTTTCGGCGACGGGCCGCTGAATGAGGGCCGTTCTACAACGAGACGGGGCGGTTCTCGCGCCCGCCATTCTGGACTCCATTCACATTGCCGCCCTACGCGATTTGGCCGTCGCGCAGGTCGGAAAGCGTCCCGGCGCACGCCTTCATGGCGCTGAGATCCTGGAGACTGTCCTTTCGCCGACAGGACCGGTCGGCGCATTGGCCGCCGAGCTCACCACGGCGACGGCCCGTCCGGTGCGTGCTGTAATGTTCGACAAGACCCCCGAGGCCAATTGGTCGGTGGGCTGGCATCAGGATCGCACCATCCCCGTGCGCCGACGCGTCGAGATCGAGGGCTTCGGCCCCTGGTCCACGAAGGACGGCCTGTTGCATGTCGCGCCGCCCTTCGAGATCCTGCAGCGCATGGTCACCCTGCGCATTCATCTCGACCCCGTGACGCCGGACAACGCGCCTCTGCGGGCCGCGCTCGGTTCGCATCGCCTGGGACGCGTCTCGGCGGACCAAGCCGCTATCCGCGCCATCGAGCATGTGGTGGTCGCATGCCTGGCGGAAGTTGGCGACATATGGGCCTACGCCACGCCCATCCTGCACGCCTCCGATCGATCGAAGGCGCCGCGTCGCCGTCGCGTGTTGCAGGTCGATTATGCGGACTTCAGCCTGCCTGGTGGCCTGGAATGGTTAGGGTTGGCCGCATGACCGCCCTGGACCGTCCGTACTGGATCGAGGCGCTGTTCGAGCGGCGCGACGGATGGGACGCCGGGTCCTATCCGTTCAACCTGCCGGCCGTGCGCGACCTCGACCGGTTGGCCTTCCATCCGCGCGTCACCTTCCTGGTCGGCGAGAACGGCTCGGGCAAATCAACCTTGATCGAGGCCCTGGCCGTGGCGTGGGGCTTCAACGCCGAGGGTGGTTCGCGAGACCACCAGTACTCCACCCGTGCCTCTCACTCGCCGCTGCACCGTTTCGTGCGGCCCGTGCGCGCGCCGCTGAGAGCTCGGGACGGCTACTTCCTGCGCGCCGAGAGCTTCTTCACCACGGCGAGCTATCTGGAAGCGTCGGGCACCGGACGGGCCGGTCAGGTCGGTTTGCACGAGCGTTCACATGGGGAAGCCTTCTTCGACCTGTTCGACAATCGATTCCTGGGCGACGGCCTCTACATCCTCGACGAGCCCGAGGCGGCCCTGTCGCCGCAGCGGCAGCTGTCCTTCCTGGCGCGACTGCATGAGCTCGTCCTGGCGCGCTCGCAATTCATCATCGCCACCCATTCGCCGATCCTACTGGGCTATCCCGACGCCTGGATCTACCAGGCCTCCGAACGCGGCCTGGATCGCGTCGAGTACGAGGACACCGAGCACTTCCAGGTGACCCGCAGCTTCCTCAACCGCCGACAGACCTTCCTCGATATCCTGCTGGCCCCGGAAGACGATGGCGACTCCTTCGAGGCCTGACGCCTTGCCTGCGCCGTGTTAGTCTCCGGCCATGGGCAAGGTCGAACTCGACATCGGCATCGATCCGGAACTGCTGGCTCAGGCCAAGCGGCTGGGCATTTCCGTGGCGGGCCTGAGCGAGAATCAGCTTCGGCTTCATCTTCAGAAGGTTGATCCCGCAGGCGCCGAAGAACGCGCCCGGCGCTGGGTGGAAGAAAACGCCGAGGCCATCAAGGAACACAACGAACGGATCGCTCGGCGCGGCCTGATCTCAGACCACTTCAGAAAGTGGTGAGTTGCGGCAGTTCGACGTCTTTCGAAATCCGTCGCTCGAAGCCCGCAAGGTTGCGCCTTTCCTGGTGATGCTGTCGTCGCATCACCTCCGCGGCATAGACGAGGTCATTGTCGCGCCCCTGGTCAATGACGCCGCCGAAACCGTCTGCCTACTTGAAATTCGAGTTGAAATCGAAGGCCAACGCCTGACCCTTATCGTCAGCGAGCTGTTCAGCCTCCTGCCGACAGGACTGCATGGCGCAGTTGCAAGTCTGGTCTACCTTGAAGACGACATCCGACGCGCCATCGATCGCCTGTTCACCGGCTTCTAGCGCTTGTCCACGACCACGCGCCCGATCGGCGCAAGAGCCACGACCGCCAACTGCAGGTCCTTGATCGCGAAGGGGATGCCGATGATCGTCACGGCCTCGGCGACGGCGATGACCAGATGGGACAGGGCGATGTACCATCCGCCGAGCACAAACCAGATGACATTGAGCACGCAGCCCAGGCCGCCGGTCCCCAAGTCGCCTTGGCCAGTCATCACGTCACGCGGCACGATCTCCTTGCCGAACGGCCAGAAGGCGAAGCCGGCGATGCGCCAGGCCGCGGCGGTATAGGGCAGGCCTACGACGGTGAGGGCCAGCAGAGCGCCGCCCAGCAGCCACAGCAGGCCGCTGATCCAGCCACCCATCACGAACCACAGGATGTTGAGCAACAGTCGGATCATCGCGGTCTCCAATGTCTTACGACGCCTAGCCGTGCGACGAATCTCGGGCCTTGTCGAGCTTGGCGCGCCGCGACGCAGGTGACGCCGCGTTGCCGGCCGGCTATGTGACGCGCCAGACACAAGATTGCCGCGCCGCGATTCCGTGACGCCGCACGCGACGAGGACTCCATGGGCCTGTTCCGCAAGACGAAGCACCAAGCCATCTCGCTGCCGGTCGGCGCCGCCCCCATCCCGACCGCGGTGAAGTTCCGCGGCTGCACCTTCCGCATGCCCGACCACTGGGTGATTACCAAGCAATTGCTGGACGGCAAGGATTACGAGCCCTGGGTGTTGGACTACTTCCTGCAGACGCTGAAGCCCGGCATGACCGTGCTGGACGTCGGCGCTAGCTGGGGCGCCTTCGCGCTGCCAGCCGCCAGGAAGGTCGGGGCCAACGGCCAGGTCATCGCCATCGAGATGAGCCCTGGCAACGGCCGGGTGATCCTGGAAAGCGCCAAGGCCAATGGCGTGGAGAACATCCGGCTGATCCTGGTCGGCGTGTCCGACACCCTGGGCACCGCCTTCTTGCGTCGCCAGACGATGCACAACAACCACCAGCTGGAACCGTCGGGTGAGGCCGCGCCGAGCGACTTGGGCGACTACGACTTGGCCCCCGTGGTGCCGATTGATCTGCTGCGCGGCGAGTTCGGCAAGGTCGATGTGATGAAGATCGACATCGAGGGCATGGAATATCGCGCCTTCATGGGGGCCAAGGCCTTCATGGCCGACCAGAAGCCCATCACCTTCCTGGAATATTCCCCGGCCTTCCAGGCCGAGACCTCGCGCGCGGAAGGTTCGGCCCTGCTGAGCTTCTTCCTCGACATGGGCTATGGCGTCGAAATCCTGCACCGCAAAAAGCGGCGCGAGGCCGTGAAGGCGGCCAGCCCTGCCGAAGTGATTGCGAAAGTCGATGAAGCCTGGAAGCGCCATGTCGAGGACGACAACGGCACCCACCTGGACCTGTGCTTGAAGGCAAGGGGCTAGCAGGCCCCGCCTACTTGATCAGTTGCCACTTCTTGGCCCAGCGGCCCTTGCCGAAGCGGGTGAGAATCAGCAGGTAGAGGCCTGAATAGATTACCGTGCCGACGCCGACCGCGACTATGGCCCAGGTTCCGGGCGTGCGCCACGGCGGCGGCAGAAGCCAGTTGTGCGGCGGTGATGTCAGTTCCCACCAAAGCCCGCCCACCCAGGCCAGCGAGAACAGCAGCACTGCGGGATAGCGCAGCAGCGGGCTCTTCTGGACCAGCAGCAGGAACTGGACGAAGGCCACGGCCAAGAAAGCCGCGATGGCTGCGCCAGCGGTCAGCCAGCCGTTATGAGCCAGAAGTTTGACCCGGATGGCGGCGGTAAAGGCGGCCCACAGCGGCGCCCAAAGCACCGGTCCGAACATCAGCAAGAAGATGCCGACGCCGACCACAAGGCCGATCCCGCCGCCGATCACCTTGCCTGCCGCTTCGCCCGCGTGATGGGCCTGGCCGTGGGGGTCGCCGCTGGGATTGTCGGACGAAGTCTCCAGCGTCGTGTTCAGCGGCGTGGGCGGGCCCTCGGGCTCGACCCACAGCATGTTCGACGTCTTTGGATCGTCCCGCCGCGCCATCAACTGCGCCGGCTGACCGCGAAGTCGGCCAGGCTTTCCAGGCTGGAGCGCCATTCGTTGGCCGGGAAGCCCGCCAGGGCGCCCTTGGCCTTGTCGGCATATTCCGAGGCCAGGTCGAGGGTGGCCTCCAGCGCGCCGGTGCCGATGATCAGTTCGCGGGCGCGGCGGAAGTCGGCGTCTGTCTGCTCGCGACGGCCGATGGCCCGCTCCCAGAACTCCGCCTCGCGGGGGCCGGACCGGGCGATGGCCAGCAGCAGCGGCAAGGTGGCCTTGCCTTCGCGGAAGTCGTCACCAGCGTTCTTGCCCAAGGCCTCGGTCGTGCCGCCATAATCCAAGGCGTCGTCGGCCAGCTGGAAGGCCAGGCCCAGGTTCATGCCATAGGCGCGCAGGGCGTCGGACTGCACGGCCGGCACTCCGGCCGAGACGCCGCCAGCCTCCGAGGCCGCGGCGAACAGCTCCGCGGTCTTGGCGCCAATGATTTCCAGATACAGCGACTGCGAAAGGTTCAGGTCGTGGCTGCGGGTGAGCTGTAGAACCTCGCCCTCGGCGATGACGCGGCTGGCCTTGGCCAGGATCTCCAGCGCCTTCATCGAATTCGTTTCGACCATCAGCTCGAAGGCCCGGGCGAAGAGGAAGTCGCCGACCAGCACGCTTTGCGCCGCGCCCCAAATCAGGTGCGCCGCCATCTTTCCGCGCCGCAGCTGGCTGCCATCGACCACGTCGTCGTGCAGCAGGGTGGCGGTGTGGATGAACTCGACGGCGGCGGCCAGCTTGAGGCAGGTGTCGTCGCCCGACCCGGCCAGGCGCGCGGCGGCCACGGTCAGCAGCGGGCGCAGGCGCTTGCCGCCGGCGGCGATCAGGTGCTCGGCCAGGGCCGGGATGACCGGCACTTCGCTCTGCATGCGCGCGGTGATCAGAGCATCGACCCCGGTCATGTCGGCGGCGGCCAGCCGCACGAGACGATCCACCGATCCCGGCTCCCGGGCGAGGGTCGCTGCAGCTGCGTCCAAGACAATACTCTCCCTGACTGACGCCCGCCGGGGGTCGGCGTGCGCCTTGCGTCTCGCGGGCTTGATCAGCCGTTGCGAGCGACAATGGTGGCGGGATAGGTCAGGGTCAAGGCGAGCACAAGGCTTGAAACGTTGCCGAACGAGATCCTCCCCCCTGGACCGCCCCTCGGGGTCACTGAAGATACCGTGCTGGGCGGCCGCGTCAGGCTGCGCCAGGCCGTGTCCGGATACCGGGCGGGCATGGACGCCGCCCTGCTGGCGGCGACCTGCGACGCCCGGCCCGGCGATCGCGTCATCGAGGCCGGATGCGGCGTTGGCGGCGCCCTGCTGGGCGCCGCAAGTCGCCGACCCGACACCCGATTCGTCGGACTGGAGCGCGATCCGGCCGCCGCCACATTGGCGCGCGGCAATGTCGCGCTCAACGGCCTGGAGGCTCGGGTCGAGATCATCGAGGGCGATGTCGAGGCCGGCTTTCGGGCGCTGGACCTGCCCCTTTTCGACGCGGCGATCAGCAATCCGCCGTTCTTTGACGACCCTGGCGCCCTGCGCGCCCCGGCCGCGGAAAAGT
This sequence comes from Caulobacter sp. DWR3-1-2, assembly GCF_049896225.1. Classification (NCBI taxonomy): domain Bacteria; kingdom Pseudomonadati; phylum Pseudomonadota; class Alphaproteobacteria; order Caulobacterales; family Caulobacteraceae; genus Caulobacter; species Caulobacter sp. DWR3-1-2. Next base: position 107,809 of record NZ_JAFCTW010000013.1, read on the forward strand.
CCGGCGCCTGGATGGCGGATGGCGGCCTGGCGGCCTGGACGGTCTTTTGCCTGAAAGCGGTGCGCGAGGGCGGGACGGTCACCCTGATTCACCGCGCCGATCGGCTGGGCGACATCCTGACGCTATTGGCTCCCAAGGCGGGGTCGTTCAGGATCCGCCCCATCGCGCCGTTCGCCGACGCTCCGGCCAAGCGGGTGATCGTCCGGGCGATCAAGACCGGCAAGGCGCCGCTGGTGCTGTTGCCGCCCCTGGTGCTGCATGAACGGGAGGGCGCGGGACACACTGTGCGGGCGGAAGCGATCCTGAGGGGGGAAACGGGGCTGGGGTGGAGTTAGCCGTTACTTGCCCCCTAGGGGTCGCTTCGCGATCGTCTTCCCCCATAGGGGGAAGAGCTCAGGCGCGCGGGGCTCCGCGCTCCATGGGGGGCGGACAGGCGGCGAAGCCGCCAGGTGGGGGCAAGTGGACGAATAGACCCTACTCAGCGTACAGCGCCAAGGCGTCCAGGCACATCTCCAGCCCCGTCAGGTCGTGCAGCGTGTCCTCGGTGATGATCACGAACAGGCGCCGGGCCTCGGCCCACAGCATCACCGTCTCCGGCAGGCCGAAGTCCTCGACCACGCAACCGTCGCCATCGCGCCAGACGCCGGCCTCGTCGCGCTGGGCGCCGACATGGGCCTCGACCCGGTCGACATATTCGGCCTCGATTTCGTCGGCGACGTTGAGATAGGCGAAGACCGGCTTGCCCAGCCCAGCCAACACCCCGGCCTCGAAGGCGGCGCTGGCGGCGCAGGACGGACCGCGCCAGGGCGTCAGGTTTATCACCCCGGCGTCGGCCTGACGCAGCTTCGCCATTCTTTCGGTGTAGAGTTCGCGGGCCCGGATCTCGGAATCGTTGGGATCGCTCTCGACGATGGCGGGCGCCGTCAGGCCAGTGAAGCCGAAGTTCAGGCACAAGGCGCGTTGCCGGGCGGCGTGCGGCTCGGCGTCGGGCAGCCAGGGTTCGGGGCCGGCCAGCCATAGGGAACGGACAGGTCTCATGAGACCTTAGAGCTTGCGCAAACGGGATGCTGTCAACCGCCTTGAAGATGTCGCCCCCCATCGGGACCACGGTCCACCGTCGCACCCTCCTCGCCGTCGTCGGCTCAAGCCTGCTGCCTGCCTGCGCGCGCGCCGCGCTGAGCGACTCCTGGCTCGCCTATGAGCGCCGCCTGCGGGCTCAGTTGGCCCAGCGACGCGGCGACTTCGATCCAGATTTCGAACAGGACCTGGCCGATCTGGGCGACATCTTTCGGCGCGCTCGAGGCCTGCGAAACCTGACGCCCGATCCCGGCCTGACCCTGGCGGCCCGGGCCCATGCCGCTGACGTGGCCCGCACCGGCGTGTTCGACCACATGACCCCCGAGGGTTTCGGACCTGCGGCCCGCGTCGGCCTGCTGGCCCGCGACCTGATCGGCGCCCCGGCCGAGAACATCGCCGAGCGGCTCAACGCCATTGGGCCAGTGCGTCCCGACCAGATCATGGGCCAGTGGAAGACCAGCCCCAGCCACCGCGCCAACCTGCTGGCCACGGGCTTCACCCATGTGGGCTACGGCGTGCTTCGCCGGGGGGCCGAGGTGATTGCCGTGGGCGCCTATGCCGAGGTCTCGGCCCGGCTGGCTGGCCCTGCCCCGCTACGGGTGTCGTCCGTGGACGCCATCGGCGAGGCCCTGGCCCGCGCCACCCCGCGCATCGATCAGTTCTCGGTGTCGGAGCCGGGCGCCGAGCCCCTGATCGAGACCTATCTCGAAGGCCCTGGCCCCCAAACCCTGCCGCCGGGCGCCTGGCAACTGCGCCCTCACCTTTCGACCGGGGAACACAAGTATCAGGTCGCCTGGGGGCCGGTGTTCTTGTTGGGGTGAGATTCCAAATGCCGCTCATCCCGGCCAATGCCAGGATGAGCGGTTGAATGGGTTTGGTGGACGAAAAACGGCGGGCCCTCTCGAGCCCGCCGTCTGACGTTTCAGCGATGGCGCAAAAGCCTAGTTCTTGGCCACGTCGACCAGCTTGTTCTTGGCGATCCAGGGCATCATGGCGCGCAGGCGGCCGCCGACTTCCTCGATCTGGTGCTCGGACGTCCGGCGACGGGTGGCCTTGAACGAGGGTTGGCCGACCTGGTTTTCCAGCATGAAATCGCGGACGAACTTGCCCGACTGGATGTCTTCCAGCACCCGCTTCATCTCGGCCTTGGTCTCCGAGGTGACGATGCGCGGGCCGGTGACATATTCGCCGTACTCGGCCGTGTTGCTGATCGAGTAGTTCATGTTGGCGATGCCGCCTTCATAGATCAGGTCGACGATCAGCTTCAGCTCGTGCAGGCACTCGAAATAGGCCATTTCCGGCGCGTAACCGGCTTCGACCAGCACTTCGAAGCCGCAGCGGATCAGCTCGACCGTGCCGCCGCACAGGACGGCCTGTTCGCCGAACAGGTCGGTCTCGCACTCTTCGCGGAAGTTGGTCTCGATGATGCCCGAGCGGCCGCCGCCGATGGCCGACGCGTAGGCCAGGCCCAGGTCGTGGGCGTTGCCCGTGGCGTCGTGGTGGACAGCGATCAGGCAGGGCACGCCGCCGCCTTTCTGATATTCGCCGCGCACGGTGTGGCCGGGGCCCTTGGGCGCGACCATCAGGACGTCGATGGTGTCCTTGGGCTCGATCAGGCCGAAGTGGACGTTCAGGCCGTGAGCGAACAGCAGGGCCGCGCCGTCGCGGATATTGGGGGCGATCTCTTCGGCATAGATCGCCCGCTGATGCTCGTCGGGCGCCAGGATCATGATCAGGTCGGCCCAGGCGGCGGCCTCGGCCACGGTCATGACCTGCAGGCCCTCGGCCTGAGCCTTCTTGGCGGTGGCCGAACCGGCGCGCAGGGCGACGGCGACGTTGCTGGCGCCCGAGTCGCGGAGGTTGAGAGCGTGCGCGTGACCTTGCGAGCCGTAGCCTACGATCGCGATCTTCTTGTCCAGGATGCGGGCGAGGTCGGCGTCGCGATCATAATAGACGCGCATGTTTTTTCTCCAGGACTGGTCAAATCAGGCCGTCCCGCGCAACGGCGGAGCGACAAAGGCCGGGCGTTTGAGCGTTTTTTTGCCGTTTCGTCAAGGCGATGACGGCAGAACGTTGTGACCTTATAGCCTCTGCGGCCACGTTTTAGACCCTGGGGCGCTCCGCCGCCATCGTCGGCGTGGCAGGAGCCGGCCAGAACGGCAAGTCGCCGCCGTCCGCCGCTCCTGAAAGGCAGCGAAATCGACGACGAAGGTCGAGGATGCCGATGGGGACGCACGCATGCGTGCGTCCCCAAATTTCAGTCAATCACCAGAACAGGTCGTAGTTGACGCTGAGCACCTGGCCCGACCAGATATCGACGAGGACGGCGTCGTCGCCGACCCGAACCCACTCGCAGCCGGCCGGAGGATAGGGCAGGCCATAGGAACCGGCGTTCAGATAGTAGGACTGGCCGTACCAGCCGCCCGGCAGATAGTCGCCGAACGACCATTGGTTCACGTAGAAGCCACGTGGATAGCGATAGACGCCGACCCGGTAGCGCTGGCCGGCCTGATAGGAAGGACGGTAGCGACGCTGGTCATAGCGCTGACGGTTGTTGTCGCGGTCACGCCAGTGGCCGTTGTCGCCGGGGCGGCTCTGGCCGGGACGATCCCAACCGCCCGGACGTCCGCCCTGATCGGGACGACCGCCTTGGCCGGGACGGTCCCAGCCACCGGGACGCCCGCCTTGGTCGGGGCGGCCCTGATCTGGACGACCCTGTCCTTGACCCCAATTTCCGCCCTGGCCACCACGACCGCCTTGGCCATTCTGGCCCTGCCAGCCGCCGCGGTCACGGCCTTGCTGCGGGTTTTGCGCCTGCGGGGGAGTTTGAGGCTGCTGAGGCTGTTGAGGCTGTTGAGGCTGTTGAGGCTCCTGCGGCTGTGGCGCCGGACGGCCGCCGCTCCAACTGCCGCCGCCGTTGGAGCGGTCGCCACGATCACCGCGATCGCTACTCGAAGGTTGCTGTTGAGGCTGGGCCTGTGGTTGAGGCTGCTGCTGACCGCCGCGATCGCCACCGTTATCCCCGCGTGGGCCGCGCTCGCCGCCCTCTTGGCGGCCCCCGCGCCGGTCAAGCTGTCCCGCGCCGGCGGCTTCGGCCGCGGCACCGCCCAGCAGCGACAGGATCATCGCGGTCGTGATCAGACGTTTCATTTCGTGCTCCAGGGATCCCTTGTGGTGGGTCCGACGCTCATCCCTTGTATGTAGTGTCGGCCCAGCGCCATGAACCGCGTTTGAACGACGCCGCTGAGGAATGCTTTATGCTCGTCAACCCTCAGGACGTTCTCGGCTTCTGGGCCGCCGCCGGCCCGGCCAAGTGGTTCGTCAAGTCGGACGTCTTCGACGCGGCGATCCGGCTGAGGTTCGAACCCGTCCATCTCGTCGCCGCGCGCGGCCAGTACGACGGCTGGGCGGGCGACGCCGAAGGCGCGATGGCCCTGGTCATCCTGCTCGACCAGTTTCCCCGCAACCTCTACCGCGACAGTGGCCACGCGTTCGCCACCGACGGCAAGGCCCGGACGATCGCTGTCGCGGCCGTGGCCGCCGGTTACGATAAGACCGTGGACCCGCTGCTGCGGCCGTTCTTCTACCTGCCTTACGAACATTCGGAGTCCCTGGCCGAACAGGACGCCGGCATCGCCCTGTTCGAAGGCCTGCCGAAGGACAACGGCGACGCCGAGAGCCTGAACTGGGCCCTGCTGCACCGGGACATCATCGCCCGGTTCGGCCGGTTCCCGCACCGCAACGCGGCGCTAGGGCGGACAACCACGCAGGAAGAACAGGCGTTTCTGGACGAGGGCGGCTTCGCGGGGTGACAAAGCCCCTCCCTCCACCTTACTGACGGGACGAACGCCCAAACGCATTTGCCGCACTGGCGACGACGGCGATTCGCCTGCACTCTAGCGACCATGAACGCCATCGTCCCCATCCACGCCCAGCAGGCCCCCGCCGACCATCCGGAACGGCAGTACCTGAACCTGTTGCAGGACATCCTCGACAACGGCGTCCAGCGCGGCGATCGCACAGGCACCGGCACGTTGGGCGTCTTTGGCCGGCAGATTCGTTTCGATCTGTCCAAAGGCTTCCCGGTCCTGACCACCAAGAAACTGCACCTGCGCTCGATCATCGTCGAGCTGCTGTGGTTTCTGAAGGGCGACACCAATGTCCGCTATCTGCAGGAAAACGGCTGCAAGATCTGGGACGAATGGGCCGACGAGAACGGCGACCTGGGTCCGGTCTACGGCAAGCAATGGCGCTCGTGGGCGGCGCCGGCCAAAGACGGAAACGGAGTCGGCTCGATCGACCAGATGGCCAGGCTGGTCGAGGGCCTGAAGACCAATCCCAACGGTCGCCGTCACATCGTCAGCGCCTGGAATCCGGCCGATGTCGACGACATGGCCCTGCCGCCTTGCCACTGTCTGTTCCAATTCTTCGTCGCGGATGGGAAACTCAGCTGTCAGCTCTACCAGCGCAGCGCCGACGTCTTCCTGGGCGTGCCGTTCAACATCGCCTCCTACGCCCTGCTGACGATGATGGTCGCCCAGGTCGTCGGTCTGCAGCCGGGCGAGTTCGTCCACACCTTCGGCGACGCCCACCTCTATCTCAACCACCTGGACCAGGCCCGCGAACAGCTGACCCGCGAACCCCTCCCCCTCCCCACCCTGAAGATGGCCGACAAGACAGATCTGTTCGGCTTTGAGTACGCAGACTTCACGCTGGAAGGCTACGAGGCTCATCCGCATATCAAGGCGGCCGTGGCGGTGTGACCTGGGCCACTGACCGCCTCGATGAGATCAAGAGCGGCGACGTCGTCCTGCCGCCGGTCGTCCAGACCCTCCAGCTCGGCGGCCTCGACGACTGGGGCGAGGGCTGGGTGCGCAAGACCTGGACGCCGGCGCCGGAGTTGCTGAATGTCGATGGCTCGTTGTTCGGCGGCTACATCGCCGCCCTCGCCGACCAGATCCTGGCGCTCGCGGCCATGACCGTCGCGCCGGGCGACGCGATGTTCCGAACCAGCAATCTCAAGGTCGATTTCATCCGCGTGGGCAAGGCGGAAGTCTTGACGATCGAAGGCCGCGTGGTGGCCCAGACCAGGGGCATGATCCATGTCGACGCCGATTTCCGGCGACCAGACGGCGAGTTGATCGCCCGCGCCTCGGCGCAACAGGTGGTGGTTCCGTTCGGAGCGGCGTAGAACGGGCCATGTCCGTGATCCTTACCGTCGGCCCCGTGGCCCGCTCGCTCAACGGCGTCATCGGCCGTGATGGCGACCTGCCCTGGCGCCTGAAGTCCGACTTGGCGATCTTCAAGGCCTGCACGATGGGCAAGCCGGTGATCATGGGGCGAAAGACCTGGGACAGCCTGCCCCGCAAGCCTCTTCCCGGCCGGATGAACATCGTGCTGTCGCAGGACGGCTCGTTCGAACCCCAGCAGGCCGTGGTCTGCGAGAGCTTCCTGGAAGCCCTGCAGATGGCCAAGGAACAGGCCGCCGACGACGGCGTCGACGAGGTCTGCGTGATCGGCGGCCGGGCGATCTTCGAGCTGGCTCTGCCCCGCGCCAAGCGGCTGTACCTCACCGAGGTGCAGGCCGAGGTGGAGGGCGACGTCTCGTTCCCGGCTTTCGACGAGACCGCCTGGACGGAGGTGCGCCGCGAGGAGCACCCCGCCGGTCCCGATGATGACCACGCCTTCGTGTTCCGTGTATTGGAGCGTCGATGATGCCTGTTCGCCCTCACCTGTTCGCCGCGCTTTGCGTCCTGACGCTGTGCAGCGCCGCCCCGGTCGACGCGCGCAACCTGGGCCAGGACGACAGCCTGGGGCGGGCGGCGGCGACCGACGTGGTGGTGTTCGACGTGCTCAAGGTTCGTCCGCTACAGCGCGGCGAAGTAGCGACCTGCCGGGTCTATGGTCGGGCGATCAAGGCCGAGCGTGGCGCCCGCTTCAAGCCGCGCCAGTCAGTGCGATTGACCGTCCCCTGCGCCGCCCAGGGCGCCGGATCGTCGGACTCGACGCCCAAATGGATCGACCGCGAGGCCCTGGTTCGCTCGGCCCACGGCCGCGCCTTCCTGGCCAGTGACGGCGCGTTGATCGCCTATGAGCTCTACGATCTGGACTGAGGCGTTGCGTGCGGGTTCAAACGCCCGTTTACTCCGCCCATGCGCCCGCTAGAGGTGTCGCAACGGGAGCAAGACGCATGGAACTGGAACTCGTCGCCGAGGGCCTGCAATTCCCCGAGGGGCCGATCGCCATGGCCGACGGCTCGGTGATCCTCACCGAGATCCAGCGCCAGACCCTTAGCCGCGTAGCCGCCGACGGGCGCCGCGAGACGATCGCCGAGTTGCCGGGCGGCCCAAACGGCGCGGCCATCGGTCCGGACGGCGCGGTCTATGTCACCAACAACGGCGGCAGCTTCAACTTCATCGACATGGGCGGCCTCAACGTGCCCGGCCCGACACCGCCAGGCCACGAGGGCGGGTCGATCCAGCGCATAGACCTAACGACCGGCGCTGTGACCACGCTCTACACAGAGTGCGACGGCAAGCGGCTGATCGGGCCCAACGATCTGGTGTTCGACCGGCAAGGCGGCTTCTGGTTCACCGATCACGGCTGCACCACAGCCGAGGGTCGCAAGTTCGGCGCCCTCTACTACGCCCTGACCGACGGCAGCCAGATCGTTCGCTGGCGCGACCACTTCGTCTCGCCCAACGGCGTGGGCCTCTCGCCCGACGAGAAAACCGTCTACATGGCCGACACCACCCTGGGCCGGCTATGGTCGTTCGACATCGCCGCGCCCGGCGTCCTGGCCGACGCGCCGCCGTTGATGCCCGGAAACGTGGTGGTCACCCTGCCGGGGTATCAGTTGTTCGACAGCCTGGCGGTCGAGGCCGATGGCAGGGTCTGCGTGGCGACGATCATCAATGGCGGAATCACCGCGATCTCGCCGGGCGGCGCGACCGAGCACTTCGCCGTGCCCGACGTGATTGTCACCAACATCTGTTTCGGCGGCGCCGACATGAGAGACGCCTGGATCACGGCGTCGGGGACGGGGAAACTCTACAAGGCGCGGTGGCCCAGGGCGGGGTTGAGGTTGAATTTCAACGGATGAACCCATTCCTCCCCCTGTGGGGGAGGCGGCGCGAAGGCGCCGGTGGGGGGGGCGGACCCACCGCGGCTAACTCCCCCCTCCGCCGGCTGCGCCGACACCTCCCCCGCAGGGGGAAGATTTGGTCTTAGTACAGCACCCCCAGCGCCTCGCGCTCGAAGGCCTTCAGTTCGTCGTTGCGGCCGTCGCGGATCTTCATGACCCACTCCGGGTCCTGCAAGAGCGCGCGCCCGACGCCGACCAGGTCGAACTCGCCGCGGTCCAGGCGCTCCAGCAGACCGTCGATCGAGGCCGGTTGGCTGCCCTCGCCGCCGAACGCCGCGATGAACTCGCCCGACAAGCCCACCGAGCCGACGGTGATCGTCGGGGCGCCGGTCAGCTTTTTGGCCCAGCCGGCGAAGTTGAGGTCTGAGCCCTCAAACTCCGGCTCCCAGAACCGGCGCTGTGAGCAGTGGAAGATGTCTGCCCCGGCGTCGGCCAGGGGCTGAAGCCAAGCTTCCAGCTCTTGAGGCGTGACAGCGTTCTTGACGGTGAAATCCTGCTGCTTCCACTGCGACAGACGGATGATCACCGGATAGTCCGGACCGACCGCAGCCCGCACGGCCTTGAGGATTTCGGCCGCGAAATTGGCGCGGGCGGCAATGGTGGCGCCGCCAAAACCGTCGTCGCGGACATTGGTGCCGTTCCAGAAGAACTGGTCGATCAGATAGCCGTGGGCGCCGTGCAGTTCGATGGCGTCGAAGCCAAGGCGCTTGGCGTCCGCGGCCGCCGTGGCGAAGGCGGCGATGGTGTCGGCGATCTCGGCGTCGGTCATCGGGGTGGTGAAGGGCTCGCCGCCAGCTTTGGAGAGACCCGAGGGGCTATCGATCTTGCCCAGCACGTCCTTCCCCTTGGCCGCGCCCACATGCCACAGCTGCGGCGCAATCAGGCCGCCGGCCGCGTGCACCTCATCGACCACAGTCTTCCAGGCCGCCAGTTCCTTCTCGCCATGGAAGCGCGGAATGTTGGCGTCGTTCAGCGAGGCGTCGCGGGCCACGCCCGTGCCCTCGGTGATGATCAATCCGACCTGGTTCTCGGCGCGGCGGCGGTAATAGGCGGCGACGTCGTCGGTGGCGACGCCGCCGGGCGAGAACGACCGGGTCATCGGGGCCATCACCACCCGGTTGGGCAGTTTCAGCGACTTGAATTCGAACGGCTTGAACAGGGCGTCGAGGGCCATGAGGCGGCTCCGCAAAGGGCTGGGTTAGCGGTGGTTATAAAGGCGGGTTTCGTTTGAGGACGATGGAGAAAAACTAACGCCTCCCCGTGCGGAGTGGGGGGGGGGGGGGCGGGCCCCCCCCCCCCCCCCCCCCAAAAACCCCAACCACCCAACAGTGGGTTGTGGTGTTGTTTGTAG